>JANRLT010000065.1 GCA_033762255.1 Pirellulales bacterium
GTGGTGGTCCGGAAGTTCAGAGCGTTCACGACCGCCGCTTGCCGACCGGCCGCGTCGTAAATTTGCGTCGTCCGGTTCCCCCGCCCGTCCCGGACTTCCACCGTCTGCTGGGCGATCCCGTAACTGTAGGTGGTGCGGCGACCGAGCGGGTCTTGCTGCATCTGCGTGCGGCCAATCGCGTCATAGGTTGTCGTCCAGACGTTGCCCAACGGGTTTTGCAAGGTATTTTGCCGTCCCAGGCCGTCGTAACCAAAAGTGGTCACGTTTCCGAACGGGTCTTGGCTGGTGCGGCGTTGCCCCTCCATGTCGTAGCTAAAAGTCGTGCGGCGATTGAGCGGATCGACATTCGCCAACACCCGGCCATCCCCGTCATAGACGGTGGTTGTCACAAATCCCAGGGCGTTGGTCAGTTCGATTTGCCGCCCCGCGTCGTCATAGCTATAAGAAGTGACATTTAAGAGCGGATCAGTTGTCGTCGCCAACAAGCCTCCTGTATTGTAGGTCGAGGTGGTGACGTACCCCCGCGCATCCTGCATGGTCACCACCCGCGAAGCCGCATCGTAGGCATAGGTGGTGCGATTGTTCCGCGCGTCAATGGAGACCGAGTGCCGCCCATTGGCGTCGAAGACCGTGGTGCTGAGATAGTTACGGGCGTTGAGCACCGAATTCTGCCGTCCCGCGTTGTCGTAGCCGTGGGTCGTTCGCCGCCCCAAGCCATCGACCACGGTCCGCTGCCGACCCAAGTCGTCGTAAACGAGCGTGGTCTTGCTTCCCACCGGATTGGTGACCGTCTCGATTTGGCCCCGCCCGGTGTAACTGTAGGTCGTCCGGTTCCCATAAGAGTCGATTTGAGCCTCCAATTGGTCGGCCCCGTTGTATTGGAACGTGGTGACCCGCGCGAGCTGGTCAACCATCGTTCGGACTTGGCAGTTGGTTCCGTAAGTGTAGGTCATGCGCTGCGCCAGCGCGTCTTGCACGCCGAGCAGCCGATTCACTTCGTCATAGCTGTAAGTCGTGACAGCCCCCACCGGATCGGTGTAGGTCTCGACCTGGCTATTGGCCGTATAGCTCAGCGTGTAACGCCCTCCCGTGGGATTGGTTTGAGTCTGCTTGCGCCCCACGCTGTCGTAGGTCACCGTCGTGACTTGGTTCAAGGGATTGGTGATCGTCGTAAGCTGGAACTGCGCGCCGTCGTAAGCGCTCTGGACGATCATGCCCCGCGCGTCTTTGAGTTCAATTAAGTTGCGGCTCTCCGGTTGTTCGCTCCCCCAGGTCAACGTCACCCGCTCGTCCAAGGGATTGCGAATCGCCGTGATTCGCCCTTGGCTGTCATACGTCCAAATGAGGGTCGTGATCGACTGCATGGGATCGCACACGCCCCGCAGTCCATAAACTCCATTCCCCAAGCGTTCATAAACAAAGCTCGTTCGCTGGTTCAAGGGATTTTGCACCCCTTGGAGGAGTTTCCCCGACCAGGTGTAGGTGGTCCGCAGTCCCAATGGATCGATCAGCGTGGTTAAGGCTTTGTCCGTATTGTGCACCAGAGTCGTGATTTTTCCCAAGCGGTCGGTGTAGATCGTGGTGTCGCCCGAGTAAGCGTAGGTGGCGATCTTCCCATCCGTGTATTGGATCGAAGTGACCCGATTGCTCACATCATAGGCAAACGTGGTTCGGGCCCCCGAGGTTTGAATCCGCGTTTGCAACCGGCCGCTGCCGTCGTACTGGAAAGCCGTCTCGCAGAGTTCCGGAGTCGTCCAATTCACCAAGCGATTCGCGGTCACCGTCAGCGTGGTCACCCGGCCCGCGCTGTCTTGGATCGTATTGAGCTTGTTGCTGCCGTCATACGTCAAGGTCAAGCGGCGACTGAACGGGTCGGTGACAAACGAGACCCGGTTGGTTCCCCCCACGTAGGTCAAGGTCCAAACGCTGCCGACATGGTTTTGCAGCCGCACGAGCCGGCCCTTATTCGCGCCGGTCTGGGCGTAGCGATATTGAAAACCGTCCGGCTGCGTCTCGATGAACTCCGTCCCGTCGGCCTGGAGCGAATTGACCGCCGTCTCCGGAGCGTCGTAATACGCCCCCGCCGTCGGCGTGTAGGTGTAGTCGTAGCCCGAACCGGTGCGGATCGTGACGTCACCTCCCACAGTCGGTTCGCTTAAACTTCGCTTGAACGTGCCGCTCCAACCGGCCGGGTACTCGTCGCTATTGGTTAACTCGGCGCCGTTATAGTAAATCAGCGGAATCGGGTCGAAGGGACCCGCTCCCACCGGCGCCAATGCCGTCGTCAACATCCCACGGCCCGGGTCCACCATGCCGCCGCCGCCGATATCACCTAACCCGGAGACCTGATTCAACGTCTGAAACGCTTCCCCCATAGCTTGGGCGGCCGGGGCTTGCATCATTTGCACGGCCGGATAAGCCAGTCCGGACTGGGCTTGCGGAGGTGCCGCAGATGGTCTGGGTCCTGGACTCGGACTGGGCGTCGGTCCCGCCGAGGGGGTCGGTCCAACAGATGGTGAAGGGGAACAACTACAACTCTGGCAAGTGGATGACGCGGAGGTCGCATCAACCGTCATGGGCGGGGGAGTCTGAGACGCGGGAATATGCGGGCGGCGGACGATTGGACTTAATGGCTCGGCCATAACCGGCTCTCCTTGGCACAAGAGTTCACGCAGTCATCACAGGAGTGGATTCAAAAAGAATCCAGCCTCCACTCGACTCGTCACCGTCGGACGCAACTCACGACGGAGTTCGCCTCCCCAGCCATTCACTGTTGCCAATCTCAAAGAAGTCTGCCCAGTCATAAACCGCTATTTTAGCAAACGCAATCGCGGTTGCAAATAAAAAGGAACAAATAAATGAATTTCTCATAAAACTCCCCGACTACAAAAATCCATTACTTTCGGATATCGACAAAAAGTGGATGCGATTCAGATTATCGCATCATTGCAAAAATGCTACCTAATCGTGGTCTAAGGGCCTATCCCAAAAGCCCTGAATGCTTCAAGGTGATGTAAGCGAATTGCAAATGGACAAAGGCCAAGTAATTATCGGCTTTCTTTTCCCATCGCACAAGCAACCGCCGCGCGCGATTGGCCCAGGAGTGGCTCCCTTCGACAACCCAGCGTCGCGCGCGTTTGCCTTTGCGACGGGGGGTGGGGGCCGCGCCCCCCTTGGGCACGTGCAGATTGTATCCGCGATGCCGGGATTCGGCTTCGACAGCCTTGCCGGTGCTGGACAAGCCGAACTGCGGCGGCAAGGCCTTCCTTTGGCAAGCTGTGCGGAGCAGGTAAAAGATGCCGTCGGCCACGCCCCGCAAACTTACCCTGGGTCGCCCGCCATTACGACTTTTTCCATACTTTGGCAAATGCGACTCCAATCGTCGCCACAGTTTTTCCGGCATCCGCGCTAACTTGCCCGACCAATCGCGTAACATGCAAACCTCCGTGCAGGGTAGAAAATAGACTCCATATCAGTCCCTACGCACAGAGTGGCTTTATGTTCTGTATTGGGATAGGCCCTTAGCGAGATTTCACAAATTTGATATATTGTGCGTAATTGTCAGAGCAGGCGCCCTACGATTATCTCAACGCTTGAATTCGATAGATGCCGAAAGGCTGTTGTGTAATATGGAAGCTACTTCATCTTTTGAACCAACTGTACCTCGGCCACCCGAATTGGAGATTGAACGTGTTTATCCAGACTTGGCGAGAATTCTCACCGATGCTGAACAGGATACCGATGGCCTCCGTGCGGTTGCGCAAGATTCGATTCTTGACCAGCTAAAATCATCCGGGCATTTGTCAGCAGCAATCGAATGGGCCGTTTATCTCCTATGCAAGGATGGCATGCTCTTCACAACTATCCTCAAGAAACAACAACTTCGAACGGTCCAGCCAGGAGTAAGCGAAGCGAAAGCGCGTACGATTGACGTCCCTGCAATAGCTGCGACAGAAATATTTTGGGAGAAATGGAGGTCAGGCTTATTATCACCACGACCGAAGGAAGTAGTTCTTCTCATTCACGGGATCCGCACATTTGCTGAATGGCAGCCGATGGTAAAGCGTGTGTTAGAAGAAATTCCGAACACTAAGGTGATCCCAATCAAATATGGCTATCTCGACGCCATTCGATTTTGGTGCCCCTTCTTTACGCGACAATTCGCCATAATTGACTTGCGAAGACAAATACAGGATGCAAAAGCATCAAACGTGGACTCAGAAGTATCGGTCATTGCACACAGCTTTGGAACGTACGCGATCACACAGATTCTTGTTGACAACCCTGACATTAAGCTCCACCACCTAATTCTTTCTGGGTCAATTGTTCCTCGATCCTACCGTTGGGACTATGTTCGAAGCAGGTTGGCGACGGATGTACTCAACGACTATGGAACAAAGGATTTTTGGCCCGTGCTCGCGAAATGTCTAACCTGGGGCTATGGTGACACTGGACGACACGGTTTTGGTCGCAACGGAGTGACGGACCGGGGATTTGATTACAAGCACAGCGACTTTTTCAATGAAGATTTCGTTCGTAAATATTGGAAGCCTTGGATTGAAGCTAACAAAGTAGTTCCATCACCGTGGGACGAAAAAGCACCACCAGCGTCATGGTTTCTTAACGTTCTGTCAATACTGCCTTTGCAATGGCTTTTATGTGGTCTAGTAGTTGTTTTGGTGTATTGGATATTTTTCTCGTCCCCGAAATACGCAGACGTTCCGGCAACAGCTACTCCAATCACACTTGTCGATGCTACCTTTCAAAACTATGTAAGTGACCTTGCAGCACCGCAACTGGACATAATAGTTGGCAATTCGCTAGATCGTGCGGTCGTTGTGAAGCGCCTTAAGTTGCAAGTGCATAGAATCTGGAATTTGCATAGACTTCCGACACCTCCTCAAGCTTATCTTCCCTCTGAACACAACTATCTCCAGTGGCTGGACAATAAAGGGACACCGTACACTAGAGAACTTCCGCTTCAACAAGAGGTTCCCGCGCGCGGCAACTCACGATTTACGGTGCAGTTTCAGGAACGCCGCTCGGAGGACCTTTTTGCCGCACACACGATCTATTTTGCAACAATATCATTGCTAGCAGACGCGGACAATAAAGTTATTGGAACCCAAGATATTGCGTTTATGATATCCTTCAATGGGGCCGCAGTCCCTTCACAAGCTGAACTCGCTGATGCTATAAGTCACGAAGAGCAAATGGGTCGTCCAATTGATCGTACTAAGCTCAATCAGCAAATCCGTGATAATCGAGAGATGCTTAAGGAAGTGTCCAAGCTAACATCGACAAGGAACCCCGCGTTACAAAGCGCAATAGAGCAACTGAAGCCAAATAGTACATCGACTCTCGACGACAGTCAGCGAAGAATGGTCGAGGAGTGTGATTATCGCCTGGAGATAATTATTAGCGAATTGGATAAGCCACCAACATCGAAGTACATCCTTGACAAACTTGACCGGACCATAAACGGCTTTTCAGGACCATATTATGGCTTGTACCCGGAGAATGAGCGAAGGAGCATCGATCAAATATCGGTTAATCTCGCTAACGAGCTACCCAACAGGCGTGAGTATTTTAATGGGCTAAGGATAGCGATCAGTGATGTTGTACCACTTGTAACTGAAGTGCAATTGGCATCGCAACAAGATATGCTTATCTGGAATGATGTTCAAAAAGCCAAACTCAGTGAGTTGGTCAGGAAATTGAAAGAACAACGACTCCATCTAAAAGACTAAATTTGCGGACTCCAAATCAAAACGCAATTCGGATTGCATGCGCAGTCGCAAATAACACCGCATGATGTATTGAAGCGGATGGGAAACTGGGGCGGTGATTGGAAGGAACATGAAGCTGAACCATACTACATTCAATCACTTGTAAGGCTGCGTGAATTGAGACCGCGCCGAATCCACTACGGTTTCTTTACTTAACGATACTACAATCATGCGGGTGATCCAGAGTCAGCTAAGGACCAACAGCAGAGGGCTCAACGTGACAGGAAGTGAGATTCGACACATATGTTGGTGTTCGTTGCTGGCTATTAAGCTAATTTACATAGCAATACTTTTTAGTCGGTTGTAGATCTTGTGTAGGCAAGTGGATTTGATTTTTGAAGGTCTGTTCGCAATCTAAGTTGTAATGAGCGAAGCGAGATTGTGGTGCAACTTTTCGCTTGCGTCTGTCTCTGGGATTTGCCAGACTTCTGCTAAAGATTTCACTGCCAGGCGAACATCCCAAGGCTGCAATGTACGCCCTAGGCATTGAGCGAACGGGCCATCGGTCTCTGTGAATACGCGTTCCCTCGGCAAGCGAGCGGCGATTTCACGTCCCTTCTTGGAAGACAACATGGCTGGGCCAACGCTGAACCAGCATCCCACTCTAATTGCTCGGTCGAGTTCACGAAGCGTGCCTGAGAACCAGTGCAGAATCGGAACACCGCAAGCAGGATAGTTCTCTAACTTATCAAGTACTTTTGAAGTCGCTCTTCTACTGTGAATAGAAATAATGCGACCGTGAGCTTCGGTGCATCGCTGGAGCACATGGTTGAAAACGCGGACTTGATCCTCCCACGTTGCCTTGAATTCATCTCCCCCGTCGAGTCCCACCTCTCCGACGTATTTCGCGTTGGGCAAGTATTCGTCGAAGAGAGGAAGCTCGTGCTTGCGTTGGCCCGCGAGCTGCGGATGCAGGCCAAGAGCCGTCTTGATTCGTGTGGTGTCCTTTGAAAGTGCAGTGGTGCCGTGCCACGCACTCGGTGTAGTCGTTACGGAAAGCACGTGCATGTGCCTTAGCGAGCATTCGCGTACGACTTCATGTGGGTTCGGATAAAGGTCTAGGTGACAGTGAAGATCAATCACTATACCCCCACTTTCTTCAGAAATATGCCGAGTTCTTTAATTCCCCTTCCCACAGTTTCGCGATATTGTTCAGGGTCGCCAATAGAAGTTGAGGCTAAGCTTGCACCGAGCCAAGAAGCGAGTCCTTCGCTCTTCACTGTCGCAACCGCCAAGGCCGCCGAGCGGACATCATCAAAACGAGCATGTTCCGAATCATCTTTGCCGATGTCGTCATACTTGTACGCCGTTTTGTCTTTGATCCTGGCGTGGTGAAATGCTGACCTGCGAACAAGGCAGGGAACGCATCGTCCACAATGCTGGTAGGCCGTGCGAACGAAACGGCCGCAGCTCGTAGATTTATGGGCGTTCTTTTTGATAAACTCGCGGTTGCTGCATTCCTTCAGCATTTCTCCCTTAGTCTTGAATTGATAAGGGTTCTGAATGTCCACTCGCAAATCGGCGGCGTTCAACAATGCTTGAATCAGGGCCATGAAAATCGGATGCGTTGTACGTGTGCTCAATGCTCCGAGACGTGCGTTAGTGAGTGGTGGGTTGATTGACATAAACCCGTTTTCTGGGGTTCGTAGGATAGCTCCGTCCTTCTCGTAGGATTCAAGCAGCGTGGCTGCCATGACGCCATACGCGATGAAGATGATCGAGCGAGAGCGAGTCGATTGCTCATTGTCTCCAGGCAGTTGAGCACCGTGAGTCAGCTGGAGGTGAGTGAGGCCAAGAGCCTCAGCGAACTTTCTTTGTTTGTCGCGGTCGCCGTGGGCAACTTGGCTTACCAACAGGACTTTTTCCTTCGCTGCTGCGAGGTCCACTGCACCAATTAGGCTATCCATACCGCCTGAAAGTAGACTGATGGACGTTTCTGGGTAGAGAATGACTTTCATTGGCACTTCAAGTCGTTCAGCAGCAACGGCGAAAGTGACGGACCAACGATCAGTCGTTAAAAAGCGGAGTGCTGCGTTGATAGTTTCCTTTTGAGTGTTCCAAAACATCGGATCTGCGACGGCGACGGATAACTCGATATCTCTTGTCCAGCCGTCTGAGGAGTTGTTACGCGGGACGAGTTGATCCGCCGCAAACACCGAAACCGCTAACGCAACGAAGTCCCAGGCACGCGGAGCCGGATGGTGCTTGTGCCTCTCCATTGACTCCTTAAGTGCCGCACCAATAGATCCCACATTCTGGTCATCAGAACGTGCGAACAAGAGCACTCGACTTGCCTCCGCAGAGACCTTGTTTAACTCTTCGATAGATTGCAAGCATGCTACTTTCACGATGCATAGCCCTCGAATACCTCAATCGCATCTCGCAATGCAGACGACACAATACTGACCATGCGTGCCTTGGTCGGCGGCGTGCCTGCGGCCAGATGTTTGTTAAACTGTGCAATGACGACCTCGCGAATATAGTCCTTTGCTTCCTTGATGCGAGAAAGTCCCGTTGGAATCGAGGGAGCGTGTTCAAGAATCGCCTTCCCCACGTCCAGAGAAAACCGCATGAAAACATCATTCGCGACGAAGAGTGCCATGAGGTGATTGAGTTGCTCGGGCGTCAAATTCAGGAAGTCAGCATTGGGGTTCTGCGTTACTAGTTCCGAAAGTGAATCTGCAAGTGCTTTGCGATTCGCTTCGGCATCCTGAGTTCCATCAACTGGGCTAATCGCCTCGATTAGTACATTGATAATTTGTTCAGTCCCCACACCCGCCTGGACTGCCGCTTCAAGTGCGTCGTGTTCTGGTGTACGGGCCGCTCCGGCTCCACCAGACAACGCACCCAAGAGAGCACCTGCGGAGCGAGCCGTTCCCCCGAAGCGACGTGCGGCGGTGCCGCCTCCTCCGTAACCAGACTTGAAGTAGTTGCCAACACCCCGCGTTAGGTTGTCTCGTCCACCGGAAGCACCGAACCGACCGAGATTGAGGCGAGTGGAAAAGAAACGTCCGGCAGGTGCCAATGGTGCATCGGGTTGTGCTGGAACTTCTGGAGTCGCCGGAGTGCCGTCGGCTTCATCAGGCGGCGATAACGGAGGGACCCAAGGTGGAACCATTGGGACATTGGCACCGGGGCCATTACTGGAGCTCGACGTTCCCATCTTATTGTTTGCTCGCCTTTGTGATTGCTGTCTTAACTGGGCTCTTTACACTGCTCGCATTCCATTTTGCGAACACCTTGTCGCTCCACGGTTCGGCGTTAATCTTAGCGACGATGGCAGGCGTGATTTGCGATGCAGGACGATCCGACAGAAACCCAGCAAGCCGGTCGCCAAAGCTACTCTCGACCTGAGCAAGAACGATTGCCGCTTCCAGAATTGGAGGAGTGCCCCATTCTTGAATGGCTCGGGCTTGGTCTAACACTCTGTCGAATATCACCGTTAGTTCGGGTCGCGGTATTTTTCCGAGGCGTTCTTTTAGCATCCCTGACACCGACGGTGCTGCGATCAGCCCGGCGAGTAGCTCCGCTGCTTCCGACGATAGTCGGTCTTGCGGCGTAACGATTGGTGCGTGCTCGCGGCTCACGTAGAGAATGCCGCGAAGATCCATGTCACCAAGCTTGGGTGGGATAACCAGCCAATCCCTAGTGAATTGGTCATCCCAATGCCCTTCTAGCTCGAGCTTTGTGCCTTGCGTGGCCTTCTCCTCCCATTCGTTAAGGAATTTGGGCTTTCCAGCTGCGTCTTCATTCACCTTCGACATAAGCTCCATGTAAGCTTCTTTATTGCCGCATCTTTCAAAGAGTTGCATCTTGGCTAGGGCCGCCTCATCGACTCCGATATCTAGTGCATCGGAGAGTTTTTTGCGAATAGCGACTGCATTAAGGAACCGCTTGATCAAACGAGGATTCCCGGCGATTCCGGACGCCTGCGTCATGAGTGGGGCGAGCCGATCTGCCGCGTCAAACTTTTCAATGAGTTCGACGGGCGGATTCTGCATTAACGTCTGCATGAATGCGCGATCGACTCGCTTGCCTAGCCACGTCTTCCCGAGTTGATCGCAGACTGCTTTCCGCATCCGCTCTTTCACTTCTTTGTCCTGCTGAGGTTCCTCGCTCAGCTTCACGTTATCCGCGAACAAAAGCATCATGTATGCTCGGACTTCCTGGGTGCCGAGCGGAGGAACGCGAATGGGAACCTGAATTAGCTTGTCGAAATAGCTAATAAGTTGGTCGTCGCCAATTCCCTCAAAGTGCTTTCGCACAGCGTACTTAATCATCTCGTTGTCTGCTGCGATGACGAATGCTGTATTGTGCAAAAAGAGAAACAACCGAATTGCTTCGAGCGTAGAAATGGTGGTTTCAGGAAGGCAACGGTCCAAGTCGTCAATCAACACAACTAATGTGACGCCTAGCTCCTTCAGAGTTTCTTCGAAGGAATCACGGATTCCTTGAATCTCTTTGGGGGGCGATTTTTCAGTTTTGGAACGAAGCAATGCAGATGCTTCCGCCCCTACTCCCTCAGCGACTTTCTCTGCTTCTCCCGCTTCTTCTTCACTTACGCCATCGACTGCGTCCTTCCCGGATTTCAAGACGCGACCCATCAATCCAATTGGTAGCCCAAGAAAGAGGGAAGCTGCGAGTGTGGCTGAGTGCTTAGCTATCCGTAGCCAATTGACTCGCCCCAGAAGCTCTGATGCTTTTGCAAGAGCACCTGACTTTCCAGTACTCTCCGATTCCGCTTTGAGGGCCTCAGCAATAATCTCGACCAGGGCGGCTCGGGCGTCATCATATCCTTGGTAGAGCCAGGCATTGAACTCTACGACAACGAATTTTCTCTGTTCTGTCGTCTTCCTCCCAAGTGACGCACGGGTCAATTTGATCAGTGATGATTTGCCTGTACCCCACGCACCTGATACTCCAATGGAGATCGGGCGACCGTCCGCTTGCAGAATAAGTTCCGCAACGGTGTCAGCGACACCGGTGAAGTTGATGAAATCTACGTTGGTATCGTTGTCCGGCCACATTCACGAGATCTCCGAAAAGTGTGAAGTGACATCATACATCAACTATCGGTCGACAATCTAGGTGTTCCTTCCGCGAAGCACAGTGATTGAGTCGGCTTAGGGATTTTCGGGCAGTACAGCGGTTGCCGATTCAGTCGGGAGGGGTTCGGCGGCGTCTTCCTTTTTCCAGACATCGGGCAGGAATTGCGCCAACTCGGCGTGTCCGTTCCGCGAACACCAGCTTTTTTCTTTTTGGGCGGGGCGTCATGCTAGCGGCCAACTCTTACTGGGAGGCGGTCGATGGGGAATCGGGTGCGGGATGCGTCGAAGACGCTCGTGAGATACCACTGCTGGTCAACCCCGTGCCGCTCGCACGTGGCGATCAGCGACCAGAGCCGCGCATGATTGGCGTAGGTCGCGTCGTTGCCAGCGAAGAACCAGTTTTTGCGGCCGATGGCAACCCGTTTGAGCGCCCGTTCGCTGGCGTGTGCCGGGCGTTAGGCTGCGGTTTCCCGCGCGCCAATCGTTCGCCGCTAGCTTTGGAACAAGGCTTGGCAGATTATTTTGAGTTTTACAACATGCAGAGACCTCACCAGTCACTGGAATACCAAACTCCGTGGTCGGTATATCAAGCTTCAAGCTGTATGAGGGAGAACCTGGGAGGCGACTGAGTTAGCCCTGAAGAAGACCGGGCGGGAGATCCAAGCACACGTCAGCGACAAAAGTGCAAGAAGAACCGATGAAATGGCCGGTCTGCGCAAGCCAGGGGGGCTGCGTAAACTGGGCGTTTTTTTGCTTCCCCCCGCGGGGGGAAGCAAAAGACTACAACATTTACCAAGCGCAAAGTGGTCCAGCGCTTGGGGTCCACTACAAAGACTTGCCAATGCCATTTTTGATGCATTTATCATTTTTCTTCTTCTTGAATTCCAATGCCTTATTGCCAACGCAATCAAAATCAATCGCATTTGCATAGCACTCTGGATAATTCGGCATCATAGGATCGCATCTCCAAGCGAGGAGATAACATCCTCCTTGTATCTTGCTGCAATCTGCTTGATCTTTACAAAGCACTTGCGATTGATCGATGTGATGTTGTTCATGAGCATCTACACACTCAAATAGACCACACTCATCTTTTGGCTTACGAGGATTGCTCGTATCTCGCTGAATCACAAATGCCTTCAGTTTGCCGTTATCACAAGCGACAAGTCCTCCGGCAGATGTTGCACCCGCAAGTGCATTTTCGAAGTTCTCATCTAGTAGAGTTTACACATCCTTGTATTTTTCTGACAAGTTAGCTAATCCACATTTACAATGTTTCTGTAATAATTGCTTCTCAGTATCCGATACTGCTGCTAGTCCCAATGAGTCGGTTAATGAGATGGGGCAACATTGAGCGTACTTATATGAATTAGTGCCATCAAAATATAATGCTCTGTCTCTCGTCACCCACCCCCCCAGCGTGGGATGCAAATAGCGGAACCGGACCTGAAAGAGTCCGCTTTCGGCGTCCCACTTGTAGCCCGCATAGAGGATGTCCCATTCGAATTCCCCCGGCGTGGCCTTGGAGGTGAAGTCCGGGTACAGAAACGACGGCTGGCCATACGGGGAATAGGCGTAACGCTCGCCAACCAAACCCCCTTGGGTAATGGCGGTGACGTTCCAATTAGCGTCCTGCAGGATGTACACCCGGGTTTTGTCGCCGGAACTGTCCAGATCGCGAAGCACGCAATCGTCGATGTACCGCAAACCCCACACGTACTGCCGGGCATAGGTCGTGGCCGCGTCGATCCGCTCCTCCAGCACCTGCCACGCCGCGCAGTAATAATAATGCCGCGTCTCGCTGAGCGCGCCGTTGGCGTAGGGCTTTTTTACCGTCCGCCGCGTGATCCCGTCATAGGCGTATTCGGCCACCGTCACCGGCGCGGCCACGTCGGTTCGCAGCTTGACCAGCCGGTGCCACGCATCATACGTCGCCAGGTAGCCCGCAGTCGGGACCAGTGGTTGCGGCAGGGAGGTCATGTTCCCAGCCGCGTCATAGCCCGGCTGCTTCCAAGCGGCCCCGATGGTATTGGTGATCGCCGTGATTTCGTTGACAGTGTTCGCGGTTCGGTCCTGGTCCAAATCGTTGGTGCCGTTTCCGTTGGTATCCTCAGTGAACTCCGACCAGTTGCCGCTCGGGTCCAACAAGGGCCACGCCTGGGCGAAGCGTTTATTGGTGATCGAACTGGGGGGACTCCCCGCCAGTTGCCCACGCTGCATGGTCACTAAACGGTAGGCCCCGTCATAGGCGTACAATTCGTCGTAGTACTGGGGCGTCGTTTGCGCCTTGGCCACCGGATTTTCCCGCCAAATCCGGTTGCTGGCCCGGTCGTAGTCGTACTTGATCCGGTCCAAATCGACCGAGTTGATGGTTTCCCGCCACAGATTGTCGATCACCCGCCCAAAACGATCCAGACCGGCGTAAGGGTTTGCGCCGCTGCCGGTGATCAGATCCCAGGCGACAGTGACATCGTCGTACAACACCTTCACCGCCGTTCCCAGTCCATAATAGGTGTAAGTGGCCACCGTCGTCCCGTCAAACGACAGCCCGCCGATCCGGCTGAGCTTGTCGGACACGCCGTGGGCTGCATTCATGTTTCAACCAGATGGACCCGTTCGTCGGAGACTTCGATCAGTCCGTCGGCATAAAGTTGGTATACGCATTCGCGAAAGCTATTTTTCATTTTGTAGCATTGATGGTTGCGAAAATCAAAGATATTAGCGGATATCGCGACACCCCAGAAAGTAATGATGTCTGACTGAATTACCCAATCCTGACCGGCGACGACATGAATATTGAAAAGTTTATCCGACAGGATGCAAATTTCCGGCAGCCATTTGAGATATAGCTTGAACCACTCGCGATAAAACTGTGTGCTCTTTAATTCTTGTTGATTGATTGTTAGAGTATCGCCTCGATTAATTTGGTCGAAAAAATCAAGGCCATTGAATGAAAGCCCGTTGTTCGCCAAGGCGAACCAGAAGTAATCCATGCCTTGAAAGGTGAGCGCGGCGTGCTTCTGCCAATGCTCACGCCGCTCTTCAATTGACGCCAGCGACAATTCCTGGACCACGTCCAGCCGCCAGTAGGGATTTTTGGATAACCCCACGCCATATTTGGAAATGATGATGTTTCCCTGCTGAAGATCCCAATAGTTCTTATACTTGCATCCGGCGACCGCCGCGTCCCAGCTTTTCTCTTCCCACACCCGCCGAACGAACTTGCGCCACGCGGTTCGCACCTGTCGCTCCGGCCCGAAAAAGAATTCGGGAATTACAATCTTATTGATATCCGCCAGGGAGGCAAAATCGATCATGGTAGCATTCTTCTGTTGGGATTGCGGTAAGATCTACCTTTAAGCAACCGTTGCCTTTATAACCTACTGCACAAGCTTTTTGAGACGGACATGAGGCAGTGCCAATTTGCCGTTAAGTTGTTTTATCCCCAGTCTCCATGTAAGTATGGAAATCTTTGCTGTTCTTAAATTGATCGATAACCATAGGTAAGATCGCTATTCCATCTCTATCATAGTGCCAACCTAGCTGGCAACGATCACACATAACAGTAATGAATGCGTCATGCTTTGTACGTTCTTTTGAAATTACTATAAAAGCCGACTTGTTCGTAAATCTGTGGCCACAAAAACAGCATGTCCACTTTATGATTGTGTTCGTCAGATGACGTTGTCTTAAATGATACGGTATTGCTAAAGATAGCCACACGGTTGCCAAAACCGCAAAGACCACGTAAAAAATAAATAATGTGTAATCCATAACAATCTCCCTTCCAGGAGTTGAAAACTTGATCTTGTACATCCAATTATATCATTGGGTCCATCCGGATTCCCAGTGGGTCGGTACCCTAAAAGGTGATCTGTCGCTTCCCTTTGACTTCACCAACAAAGGCAGTTTCCGCCATCGTCTCTGCCACCCATCGGTCGCCAAAGTCTTGGCGAGCGACCGATGGCTGGCTCCGACGAAGGCAGAAAACCCCCGTATTTCCACAGTAATACAATAATTGCGACCGTTCTGAACGCGCCTTTGACCATAAGAACACACCGAATGAATTGGTGCCCTGGTTCCAAACAACCACCCCCCATGTGTCCGTTCCGTCGAACGCATCTTCTGATTTGCCTGCCGGTTCGTCAAGCTGCTGGTTTTCACGACCAGGAGATCCGACATGGCGCAACATCAACGAGACCTGGAGAAGGAAGCTTCCTGGCGTGGGGTACTTCAGCGTTTCACTTCCAGCGGTTTGAGCGTACGTGAGTTCTGCCGACGTGAGCACTTGACCGAATCAGCGTTTTACGCCTGGCGGCGGACGATCGCTGAACGCGATGATCAACTTGGCGAGCGTGATCATGCTGGCAATTCCCAGCCTGCGTTCGTGCCGGCTGTCGTAACCAAGGTATCGGCCCCCGTAGCATCGGTGGCCGTGGAGTTGCCTGGTGGTTGCCTGCTGCGCTTCGAGGGGCCGACAGCTGCCGAGCTACTGGCCGACTTGATCTTCGTCTTGCAAGCACGGAGTGCTCGATGATCTCTGGTGATTTGCAAAACGTGCAGGTTTGGATCGCCGCAACGCCGATCGACATGCGGAAGTCGTTTGACGGACTCGTCGAAGTGGTCCGCAGTTTTCTTGGCCATGATCCCCTCTCGGGCAGCCTGTTTGTGTTCCGCAACAAGGGGGGCCACCTGGTGAAGATTTTGTGGTGGGACCGCAACGGCTTGGCGATTTACTACAAGCGTTTGGAACGGGGCGAGTTTCAGTTCCCACGCACCGGCAAGCCGGTGATCGAAATCAGTGCTGAACAGCTCTTGCGGTTGCTGTCGGGACTCGACATCAAGTCGCATCGCGTGGCCTGATTTTTTTGCCATTTGGGCTGGCGCGATTCGCAACTCGCCAGTACAACGGGATGCATGACGCGTCCTGACGATTTGCCGAACGATGTTGTTGCGTTGAAGCGGATAATCGCCGAACTTCAAGCGCAGTCGGCGGCCGAGATTGCGCGACTCAAAGCTGAACAACAAGCGGCCATCGACGAAGCTGTCAAAGCGGCGGTGGCCGCCATCTTACGCCGCTACTATGGCCCGCGGTCGGAAAAGTTCGACCCGCGACAACTGCTCTTGTTTGGGGATTTACTGGCCAGCGCACCAGTGGATGAACAGAGCGTTGCCGACGAAGCGGGTGAACAACTGACGACCTGCCGCATTCAGCGCCGCGAAAATCACGGCCGGCAGAAGCTGCCTGAACACCTGGAGCGGATCGAGATCGAACACGACCTGGACGACAAAAAATGTCCTGACTGTGGGTGCGAACGCTGCCGGATCGGGGCCGAAGTTAGTGAACAGCTCGAATATTTCCCTTCCAGCTTCAAAGTCTTGAAGCATATCCGCCACAAGTACGCGTGTGCCAAGTGCGACGGCGAGGGTTACAACCCGAACATCGCCACGGCCAAAAAGCCGCCACAGCCGATCGACAAAGGCCTGCCCGGTCCGAGCTTGCTGGCATATGTCATCACCAGCAAGTTGGGCGATCACCTGCCGCTGTATCGCCTCGAAGGCATCTTTGCACGGCAGCAAATCACAATCGCTCGCAGCACGATGTGTGCGTGGATGCGTTGTGCGGGCGAATTGGTCCAGCCGCTGGTAGCATTGATGGCCGAGCGCGTGCGGCAATCGCCGGTGATCCACACCGACGACACGACCGTGCCAATCCAGTCGCCAGGTGCGCAAAAGTGCCGCCAGGGGCGCATCTGGTGCTACCTGGGGGATGAGGCGAACCCCTACACCGTGTACGACTACACGCCGAACCGCAAGCGTGACGGCCCGGCCAAGTGGCTTTCCGGTTACAAAGGTTACCTGCAAGCGGATGCGTACGGTGGTTACGACGGGATTTATCATCAAGAAAACGTGACGGAAGTCGCGTGCTGGGCCCACGCGCGCCGCAAGTTCTACGATGCCCAGGACTCCGACGAGCAGCGTGCGGCGCAGATGCTGGCGCTCATCGGCGAGTTGTATGCCATCGAACGCGAACTGAAAGAAGCGTGCGCCGGCACGTGGAGTGCGTTTGCGCGCGAGGAGCAACATGCGCGCATTGCAACAGCGCGGCAAGAACGCGCGGTGCCCGTGCTGGAAAAAATCAAGACTTGGCTCAACGCCGAGCAAGAGCAGATCCTACCGCGCAGTCCGCTGGCCGCCGCGATCACCTACGCCCAGAACCAGTGGGCGGCGCTGAATGCGTACGTCACACGGGGGTTTTTGGCCATCGACAACAACGCCAGCGAACGGGCGCTGAAACGCGTCGCCATCGGCCGCAAAAACTGGCTCTTCGCCGGCAATGACGCGGCGGCCGAGAATCATGCCCGGCTGTGGAGCTTGATCGCCAGTGCCGAACGCCACGGCGTCGATCCGCAACGCTACCTCACCAGCGTGCTAGCCAAGCTCGGGCAACTTCCCCGCGACGCGACGGGCGACATCCCGACCGCCGAGTTGGAGCAATTCCTGCCCGACGTCTGGAAACGCGAAGACGCCGCCGAACCTATGGCTACCGAACCCTCCGCATAATCCTACATTCTTATCCGACCCCGGACATCGCGGAACGGACACACTATTTTTGGCACGGGGCGGGTGTAAGAGGCTACTGTCGACCCGTCAAACGACAGCCCGCCGATCCGGCTGAGCTTGTCGGTGAAGCCATTAGCCGTATTCATGTTTCAATCAACTGGACTCGTCCATCCGAGACTTCAATCAGTCCGTCGGCATAAAGCTGGTGTAAACCTTCCCGAAAATTATAGTGTCTCTGACGTAGAAATTCACGATAATCGCAGATTTTAGCATATATCCCTACGTTCCAGATAGTATGTATTTCAGTATTTAATACCCAATCCTGTCCACCGATGACCTGGATATTATAGAGCTTGTCAGACAAAATATAGAGTTCTGGAAGCCACCTAATATATAATTTGAACCACTCACGATAAAATTCTGTACTCTGCAAATTCTTATTATCAAACATGAAAGTAGTACCTTTTTCAATATTAGTGCAGAAATCAAGGCCATTGAATGAAAGCCCGTTGTTCGCCAAGGCGAACCAAAAGTAGTCCATGCCTTGAAAAGTGAGCGCGGCGTGCTTTTGCCAATGATCCCGCCGCTCTTCGATTGACGCCAGCGACAATTCCTGGACCACGTCCAGCCGCCAGTAGGGATTTTTGGAGAGACTCTCGCCCGCTTTGGAAATAATGATGTTTCCCTGTTGCAGATCCCAATAGTTCTTATACTTGCATCCGGCGACCGCCGCGTCCCAGCTTTTCTCTTTCCAGACCTGCCGAACGAACTTGCGCCACGAGGTCCGCACCTGCCTCTCCGGCCCAAAAAATAATTGGGGAATCACAATCTTATTGATATCCGCCAGGGAGGCAAAATCGATCATGGTAGCTTGCCTAATCCTAATTTATAATGCAAAAATGTCGTTTTGAATATTCTTTTCAATGATTCGCGACGACTTGGCAAGAAATTTTGATGTTTCCAAAGCGGAACCTTGAGGTAATCAAGTTAGCTGCGTACTTGTAGGCCTTTGCTAACCTGGCTGATTCATTCATTCTTGTTGAGTTGTAAGGCACCTTGATTTGTAATCCGGAACCTCTATAGCATCATTGGGATTGCGCTTATTCCATTCTTGCAGTTCTTGGATGTAAATTTTTAAGCGTCTGTTATAGTCTTCAACATCTAAAGGACGATTTTCATAATCGTGAATCGATGGGTGAATAGGTGGAGGGTCCCCATTTCCGTTACCTCCATTAGAGTAACCATCATTATTGCCGTTATCATTGGGGGCCGGACCGCTTGGTGATCGGGCAGGATTTGCGGGTGCCGCAGGGCCACTTTGCCCGGCAGGGCCGACACCCCCGGCCAAAAGCACGGCGGGTGCCAATGCAATAGGTAACGCACCCGGCGCCAGTAACGGCGCTAGCAACAATGCCCCCAGCGCCACCGCTGCCGCTCCCGCCGCTAAGGCGGCCACCGCCAAATCAACCTTAGCAATTACCTCATAGAAAACCACTCCTCCCAAACAACCCCACATTAACGTGCTCTCGCACCAAGTTCCAACTGCTACTCTAGTGTATCCATAAGTTCCACCGCCACATGTTCCCGGAACGGCATTCACACCACACCCATTTAAAATTGTTAAGTATTTCAATAGTTGAACATAACCATCCGCAAGACCTTCAATAGGCTTAATCTCCCAAACTTGCAACTGCCCGCCATTTGAAATGGCAATGTCCGGTCGAAAGGGATTTAAGTAAGAGCAACCTGGCCAATTGAATCCTCCTTCACCCTTTACAATTGTACTCATCCGTCGGTCGGCATAGGATCTGAGGCCATTTGTATTTCTAATGATGGCGTCTGTAATTTCCCGATTATATACCGGCCAGCAAAGTAGCCTGGATGGCCGGGGTACACCTAGCGATGGTGGAAAGTAAAATAGTCCATACTTGTCGGTGGAGTTGAGTGGGCTGTTGCCTGCGTAATTGTAGAGATTGCGTCCCCCCTCATACCCCAGTGGATCCCTCGTCACCCACCCCCCCAACGTGGGGTGCAAATATCGGAATCGCACCTGAAAGAGTCCGCTTTCGGCGTCCCATTTGTAGCCCGCGTAAAGGACGTCCCATTCCAATTCCCCCGGCGCGGCCTTGGGGGTAAAGTCCGGATACAGAAACGACGGCTGGCCATAGGGGGAATAGGCATACCGCTCAAACACCGGGGTGCCCAGGGTAATGGCGGTGACATTCCAGTTAGCGTCCTGCAGAACGTACACCCGGGTTTTGTCGCCGGAACTGTCCAGATCGCGGAGCACGCAATCGTCGATGTACCGCAAGCCCCACACGTACTGCCGGGCGTAGGTCGTGGCCGCGTCGATCCGCTCCTCCAGCACCTGCCACGCCGCGGTGTAATAATAGTGCCGCGTCTCGCTGAGCGCGCCGCTGGCATAGGGCTTTTTTACCGTCCGCCGCGTGATCCCGTCATAGGCGTATTCGGCCACCGTCACCGGCGTGGTTACGTCCGTCCGCAGCTTGACCAGCCGCTGCCACGCGTCGTACGTCGCCAAGTAGCCCGCCGTCGGGGCCAGTGGTTGCGGCAAGCTGGTCATGTTCCCCGCCGCGTCATAACCCGGCTGCTTCCAGGCGGCCCCGATGGTATTGGTGATCGCCGTGATCTCATTGACGGCGTTGGCGGTCCGGTCCTGGTCCAAATCGTTGGTGCCATTGCCGTTGGTATCCTCGGTATATTCCGACCAATTGCCGCTTGGGTCCAACAAGGGCCACGCCTGGGCGAAGCGTTTGTTGGTGATCGAACTGGGGGGACTCCCCGCCAGTTGCCCACGCTGCATGGACAACAGGCGGTAGGCCCCGTCATAAGTGTACAATTCGTCGTAATACTGGGGCGTCGTTTGGGCCTTGGCCACCGGATTTTCCCGCCAGATCCGGTTGCTCGCCCGGTCGTAGTCGTACTTGATCCGGTCGATATCCTGCGATGAGTCATTATACCGCCACAAATTGTCGATCACCCGGCCAAAGCGGTCCAGACCGGCGTAGGGATTGGCACCGCTGCCGGTGATCAGGTCCCAGGCGACCGTGACATCGTCGTACAACACCTTCACCGCCGTTCCCAGTCCATAATAGGTGTAAGAGGCCACCGTCGTCCCGTCAAACAATAGGCTGCCGATCCGGCTGAGCTTGTCGGAGACGCTCCCCCCGCTGCCGTAACCATAGGTGACCTTCCGGGTTCCCCCCGTGTTGTCGGGATACGTCAGTTCCGTCGGGCGGACTGTATTGGCCGAGCCATCCGCGTAAGCGTATTGGACCTTGGGCGTGGTTCCTGTGTTCACGGCTCCCCCATGCGCCTGGTATTCGATGGTGAGTTGCTGGAAGTTATTGTACGTCCGCTGGAGTTCGTTGACCACGCTCCCCCCGGAGGCCGCGCTGTACTGCGTCACTTTTTCCGGCAAGCCGCGGACCTCGTACGTCGTCCCGATCCGCAGTACCGCCCCGTCCGTCCCGGAAGGGAGATTCGTCACCCGGTCGGCGGTCGAACGTCCCAGCTTGTCATAATCCAACTCGTGGACAATCCCTTTTTGGTCGGTTAACTTAGTCACTTGTCCCGCTCGATTGTACTGCCGCGTCACCGTCTCGGAATCGGGATAAGTTTCCACGCGCAGCGGATCATTACTGTTAAAGGCGGAGCCACCGCCAGTCGTAACGCCATAGGTATAGCTGGTTGTTTGGTTCCCCGTGACGGCGTTTACCGCCTTGAGCGTGGCGATTTGACTGTGGGCCGTGTAGGTCCATTCGGTGGTCAGGTTCTCGTCAGGGTCGGAACCCCCATTCACATAATTGTAAAGCTGCTTGGTACGACGGCCCAAATGATCGTATTCATACCGGGTTCCCTGTCCCGTTGAATCGGTTATGAGCAACACCTCGCCGCGGCTATTAAATTCCGTGGAACTGACCAAAATTGTGTCCGACCGGGCGGGAACCGTGGCCGCTCGTGTGAACGACGTATTGTTGTTTGTGCCATAATTTGCGGTGTGCCCGGTGCGGCCAATTGTGTCGGGGTAGATGGCGACATACGTATTTCGGGACTTGGGATTGCTGCCACTGGGACCGTTCAAAACTCCTTCGCTCCCCGTGCCGGTTGCAGGCGCGTCATGGAACCTCTGGGCGGTCGTGGTCTGGATCGCGTTCGACGCCGCGTCGTACGTGGTGGTTGTCTGCTCGAAGACGATGCTGGTGCTGATGGTTCCCGCCTCGCTGTAATTCTCGGTCGTGGTGCTATAGCCGGTGTAGCTTTCCATGTTGCGGCCGACCGGGTCGTAAACGTACTTGGTCCACGCGCTGCTCCCCGCAGGTTTGTGTTTGAGCACGTTCCCTGCCGGATCGTACCAGGTGTTGTCGGTCAGCGCGTTGCCGACGCTCCCGTTGCTCGGGTCAACGGCGTAAGTAATTTGCTGGTAGACCCGTCCCAGGTCGTCGAAGGCCGTGTCGTTGCGGGCGATCAGGTTGCCGCCGCTGGTCGTGTTTTTTCGGTCGACTCGGGTAACCCTATTCAGATTATCATATGTGCGAATCACATAAAAATCGATTTCCCCATCGATCACTTCCTGGCGGTTCCGCCAGTCATACTGAAAATTTGTCACCCGGTTATTGCCGGAGGTTGCATCAACCAGCTGTGTCGTTTGTGTCAGATTGCCATCCAATTTCGCCGCGCCGCCGTCATAGACATTCGATCCGACAAGCAGCATATTGTTCGGGCTGCCGCTGCCGTCCGGATCGTTCTCGGTCGCCCCCGTGTCATTAGTGCCGACGTAGGTGGAGACGATTAGACTTCGTACGTTGTATACCGTGCGGGTGATTGTGCCCATGCCGTTGACCAGCTTGTTCTGGCGGTTCATCGAATCATAGCCGTATGTCGTTTGATAATAATTCGTGCCCGAAGACCCGCTACCGCTGGCGGGAATTAGATGATACTCGCGTGTGTTCGACAGTTGAAATTGATTATTGAATTCTGAAGTCGACCAGCGCACCCACGTTGATTGCGGGAAACTGTCGCTTTGGCTCAGCTTGCCGCTGGTTGAAGCGCGAGTCGCGGTGATGGAATCGGTGACGCGCCCCGCCTTGTCCCGGCGGCTGAGCGAGACGGGATTGACGAGGGTGTAGGTATAGCTGGGCGAACTTCCCGTCGCGTAACCCTGGCTCGACCAGACTTCGTCTTCGGCATCCTTGTAGACGGTCCAATTCGCGGTGCGGATCGTTGTGTTTGTACCAGAAATATCGATGGCATGGGATGGGCCGAGCGACTGAGTGGTACGGCCCAAGTCGTCGATTTCATAATCGCTTGTTAATTGCAACCTGGTTCCCCCATTGGCGGTCCATCCCGAACCTGCAGGTGCATTATCGTCAAGAATCTGTTTAATTCTAGAATGCGTCGGTAGAAAATACTCGTATGAGTTGATGTAGCCGCGTTCATCCTGGGTCGCCGTCAGATCGCCATACTCGTTGAATAATTCCCGTCGCACATTGGCTGAATTTGACCCGTTCTGCCCAGTGGAAACTATGGGTAATGTCGTCACCCGTTGCTTCATCTGGGTCGAGTCGCTATGCCAGGTATAGGACCACGCCGTCGTGATTCCTCCGGTTCCATTGTCGCTTTTATAAACTGTCTGGTTGGCGGGTGGATAGACCGTGCCACGGGAAATACCACCCACAACGGGTCGCCGTAGATAGTACTGAGTTTCGCTTTGCTTGGCATCTACCGCGGTTCCTCCCGAACCTTTACGTAATTTGCGGATCGAAACTTGGTCTTTGACGCCGCCTGGAGTGCTTTCCGTGGCGGTTGTGCTGTCATAATAATCGGTCACCATCGTTAGGCCGCTGGTGGTTTGGAGGGTTACTGCCAGATTGGCTGACGTATCATTGTAACCCACCACGGCGGATGGCATCGCATGTAGGGTCTCGAATCCGCGGCTGTTGTATTGATGGTAGCTGTACCAATGGTTGGAGCCATCCGCCAAATCATGCAGCATGATTTGGCTGAGAAAGTTGGAATAGGTTGTCTCTGTCTTGGTGTCTGGACGGGTCATAACCGTCTTGAGCTTCCAATTGTTGTAGCCGTCGGCATGGGTGCTGACCGTGTAGGCAAACGTAGAGGTGAGCAAACCGCCGTTCGTTATAACCTTTGTTGCGCGGTGATTCGAATCGTATTCGTAGTAGCTATCGGCATATTTCTTGACAGTACTATCACTGATGGCGTCAAGATCGCTACCATGCTCAAGAATGAGTCGGCGCAGAGCTTCTGGACCCACCCGCAGCTTCAGCCCATGCTCGAAACCTAGAATGGCGCCTGACTTGTAATAGCGATAGTAACTTGTTTCTTCATCAGCCCATCCCCCTCCTGATTGGGGCAATTGTACGGTGATTGACCGTAAATCGCCCGCGCTACCATGAACATTACTACCAGTGTAGTAATCATAAACCAGCTTACGCAGATTGATGGATGTGCTGGATGTGGTACGCTTGGATGTGATTGTTTGAAGCTGGCCTGAGCCGTTATAGGTATAGTCGAGTCGATCCGTATAGGTCGTTCCTCCTTGAGTCACCGAAACGGTTTGATTATCCACTTGGTCGTTCAGCGGGTTAATTGTCGAAATGGCGGTGGTGCCACCACTCACCTTACGTATGAAGGTTCCAGTCTCATCAAAGTACCACGTCGATCCGGAGCAATCGCTAAACTTAAATTCGCAAGTCGGGTAATCACTGATAAATTCCAAGCTTGCATCAGTGTCATGCAATGGCGTGTAAGTGTAAACTGGGATTTCTGTGAAATCAAAGATCCGTTCCATGTTAAAAACGACCGAGACGACGTTGCTCACCCCTTGACGCTTGTAAATTTTGGGAATCGATGTCGTGAACCAATTGTATCCCGATCCATAATCCGCTGTCGTCGGAGTGCTGCCGTTCATCAAACCGGACGAATATTGACTGCCGGTTGGTCCCACTTGCGAGGGGATGCCGGGTACATCTGGTTTTACGCATCCGCAATCTGGACATACATCCCCTGGTCCGGAGCAACCGTTGCCGCAACCGCAAGGTTCGCAGCAGTTTTTGGTGGATGCTGGCAACGGTTTCGTCGCCAATTGCGGTTCGCAATGCGATGAAGACGAACTACTAGAGGAAGAACTAGAGGATGATGAACTGTTATCCGATGTAGTCGACATAACTTTGCCCCCTTAGTGTATGCTTATGTGAAGCCGCTGAGATAAGTGGAAAGGATTCGCCACCACAAGTGTAAATCATGTTAAGTAGACTATTAATTTGCGTCAATCAAATTGGGGAGTTTTTTTGATTGTGAATACTTCTTAAGGAAACAATGAAGATTATCAAGCAATCTCTCCTTACACCGCATACTGGGTAAGCTGGGCAGGAGGGATCGAGTGTAAGTTCTGATCTTGGGCTGGATACCATGCCTGAATGTCGGCGATATTCTCATGCCAGACTGTTTGCAACGCAGGCAACCACTTTTCCGCTGCCAATCCAGGACTTAAGTGCTTGCCACCGTGGAAATGCCAGATTCGTGCATCCTCTTCCGGTGGACCATATCTAGGAGAAAAATTGAATCGATGATCAAGAATCCGATGCGGAAATCGCGGTAGGAGGATTTGCAATGCCACTTCATCACAGATAAACCGATCCCATCCCGCATCGACCAGACTCCACCAACTCTGCAACAACGGAATTCCACGCCGATAAGCATGCACACCGCAATTGATGGCGGGTAATCCTTGCAAATTCTCCAATAGCAGTCTGTGAAACTCTTCGCGGGAAAAGAGTGTTTGCGGAACATCAAACCATGAACGTATTCTACCTTGCATTTTACGTCCCGAAGTGACCCACTTGGAAAACTGTGTTGTCGCGAAACCAGAATCCTCCGCCGCTTCAAAGAGTGGTTCGATCGATCCGGTCACCAATGTATCGGCATCCAAGAACAAGGAGGTTTCATAAGGTGTATGTGGTAACATCGCCACCTTTGTAAGGAATGCGGAATTCTTTTCTCGCTGCACATGTGGAATTTGCAATTGCGATACGTTCAAACGGTGGTCCTTTGTGAATAAACCGACTAACGCGTGCGATTCGGGTTGGGTACTCATGATGGTGACCGGCCCGGCAAAGTAGCGACGCAAGCTGGCGATGCTGACCGCGAGCCGGACAGCATGCTTAATACCGGTGAGGAGGTAGAGTACTCCTCGATTTGTGACTTGGGGTATTAGAGAATGCGGAGTTTTGTCCGCTCCCAAAACCTCAGGAGAAGCCTTGGCTCTATGGAGCGAGATCGCCTGAAGGCAGGCAGCTTGCAATCGACGGCGATTTTTAATATGAGCCCAATGTTCATTCATTCGCTGTCGCACGTAATAGTCACCGCGTCGATGAGCACAATACCACAAAAAAGTGTCCTGCGAAGGAACTGGCAACCTCTCGCCGCACTCTGCCCATATTTTCTTGGTCCAATCCGTATTACCGAAAAAGCACCACGAAATAATGCGGGGATGGCAAAACCGCTCCTGCCCATCGCGAATAGGGAAATTCAATCTGGGAAAACTTTTGATGAAGTTATTATTATCCCCCCATTTGTCTAACTCCGTTAATATATTCGCAGGTTTTGTGTAACCCCAAGCGGGTGCGATGAAGACGGGCATTCTTCCATCTTGACTTGGACTGAACCAGGATAAATCTAGCCAGTTTCCAGATCTTATTGCCGCAACATCAGTATCAAGCTTAAGATACCAAGGAGTGTTGATTTTGGTTGCAGCACAGACCACCAATCCCGTTAACATCTTCTCCCGTTGTGATACATCGGTCATATTCCAGCTTACAAGCCGCTTTTCTGGGTGATTAACAAACCGCAGTTGTTCTTCCCAACTGCTCAACGACCTATTCCCATCACAGATGATGAGCAATGGTTGCTTAAGTATCTCTGGCCGATTCATTTCCCAAGTAGGCCAGACTAAACGCAGTTCTGGTAGATGCAGCTCATCAACCGCCACGATTGTCGTGAACTCTAATGGAGTCATGCTTATTCCCGAATCTGCATTCATGAGTATGTGTTTTGATTTCTTTGCCTGTTCACGTTCACGAGCAACTCGATCGTACATCCCGCTAGTGATAATTGTGTTCGGCTGCTCGGCAATCGCGCGCTGGATTGCAACCGCATACTCGATTGTCGGAAACGCTGTCAATTCACTATGGGGAGTGCTATTGTATATCTGTACGCCTGTTGCATCGAAATAAGGTTTCAAGGCTGCCAAGCGATAGTTAAGTATTTCATAGCTACGATTGTTGCCACGGACAGATGAAGGAGAACGATCCTGTTCAAAAGCGTAATTCTGTTTACCATATTCCATCCGGAAGTCGCAGCCTAATAGGTAAATAATCCGACACCCCAAATGATGTAATAGACGTAGGGCTACCAGCATTACAGAACGCGAGCCCTTTTGACCAAGTTCGTCAATCTTTCCTGCACTATTACCCCAACATATCGTCTTCTCGGTCAAAAAACTCTCGGCAACAAACCGTTCATTTCGCGCATATCCAAATACGACTGGCATATCACGAACTTTTAGAGTAGATGGTATCAAATTAATTTTCGCATCTCGAATAAATATCTCTTTTGCAAAATGATCTTCCGGCACGAACTTGACAATCCCCGGGTCGCGCCAAATAGCGTCTGAGAAATTACCGGGATCATCGACGCATGTCCACAAATTGGGCCGCACTACCGTGGCAGCGTTGTTGACCGCCAACGTTAGGATTCCGCGCTGATGGAGCGCTCCCAATTCGTGATTCTTAAGCGATGGACCACTACACACCAAAAACGCCGAAGATCTTCGATAAAGGTTGCTCAGATCAACTACCTCACCTGAAGGGCGGACAAAATGTAGCACTGCAGAACCTCAAATGTTAAGTTAATATTACTTGTGTGAACATAAACTCTTAACAAGAGAATTACCCAAACCGTTCTTAAGGGCCCGAGGAGGAGGACGAGCTGCTTGAACTGGAACTTGCGGAAGGGCAACACGATGGTAAGGAACTTACGCATTTTCCACGAAATTCCTGAGTCCAGACTTGGTAAGTCGGTGTACCAAAGGAATCTAAATATTCCACCCAACACCAAATAGAGTTTAGAGGATATGGTGTCGGTGGGGCACTGCAAGCCGCGCCAGAAACATTTCCTAAACACCAATCACCATTGGTTTGGGGGATGCAATACAACGCTCCTGAGGGTGGTCCTTGTGTTGGATTGGGTGGCGTCGTCGGTGGCTGATAAATTGCGCCATACACGCGATTGGCAACAACCGATCCAGATTTCGCACCTGTCCCTTTGACACAAACCTGCCCAGTTGCTCCGCAGAGACAATTCACAAGACCAGTTGGCACAGAGATGCCCATGAGGTTCTCCAAATTAGTTATTTCTGAATTGCAAAAAATGATTCACCGTCATCAATCCATTATTGAGTACCATGCCAGCCCAGCCAACCTGATTCAGAGCTCCCAAGGTTGGCAGGACTTGTGTCGGCAACTCGGTCGGCAACGATCGGTCATTCCATTTAACTGACATTCCTGCCTTTGTGTATTCAACCTCCATCCGCTGTGTCGCGCGTTGTTTATCCCACTCGACGTCCCAGCGTTGTAACATGTGGTCAATATACCGAAAATTGTTTATGTTTAGATTAAAGGAGTATTGGGAATGCGCAAGACTGTAAATCGTTTTCGCGGGGTTGGAATCGACGTTTTTAGTCAACTCCAACGTTTGCACAGAGATGATATTGCGAGAATTCCCGGGCGGTATATTGGCTGGAATCGCTTGAATCTCGTGATGTAAACCCCAAAAGATTCCACCTCGCCCTCGAAACGGCTCTCCTATCTCAAGCCGGAGCGCCAAAGTGTTAGTCGGAATCTGTACAACTTTCAAAAAAGTCGGCTCGATCCCCTCCATTCTTAGTTGCGTACGATTCCCATTCTTGATCGCTTCCACTTTTCCCGACAAATCGGATGAGTAGGTTGCGTAGTTGGCATCCAGCGTGAACGGTTTCCAACCAGGGATTTGAGGACTGCTGATAAGTACGCGAATTAGCCATCCCCCGCTAAGTAATAACGCGACCGCAATAATTCCTACCAACCAGTATCGTGGTCGCCATCCATGACTCGGTGGTATTCCTGGTAAGCGTTCCTTTTGCGTTACTTCCTTTCCATCGGCTATCCGCGAGGTGTCATCGACTGCTACACGGGCACGCCCCAAAAGCTTAACCAGGTTCGCGCTTTGGCGGTACGGCAGCAATAGATCCACCAAATCCTGTGGAGTCTGAAACCTGTCTGCGGGAGACTTAGCAAGTAGCTTTTGTAGGGCCGCATCTAACTCCACTGGAAATTCCGGTATTAGCTCACGTGCAGCGGGGATCGTGGCAGCCAGATGGGCCTGCTTTTTGACCGACAGATCTCCCTCAAACGGCGCGAAGGGGGCTTGCCCAGTCACAAGTTTGTACCAAGTGCAACCCAGCGAATAGAGATCGGATCGGATATCGTGGACTTGACTGCCTGACCATTGTTCGGGAGACATATAATTGCTCGTACCTACAATGGCCCACCGATCTGCTGCCGTAACTGTGCCAGCGCTGAATTTCGCCAAGCCAAAATCGAGGATTTTTACAATCCCGTTTTCACTCAATAAGAGGTTGGATGGCTTGATGTCGCGGTGGATCAAATCTTGTTCCCAGGCGTATTGCAGTCCTAGCGCCACCTGCCGCACAATGTCCACGCTATCACTCCAGGGGACTTTTCCCAAGCGTTGCAAGATTTCGTGCAGACTCAGCCCTGGGACATACTCCATAACCAACAAGTGCAATCCAGCAGACGAACGGGCATCGACCGCATGCAAAACATTACTGTGCTGCAGTCGTCCGACGACAGCCATTTCATGATAGAAGTTAGCGATCATCGCTTCGTCTAACAGACGATCCGGCGCGAGGACTTTAATGGCGACCAATCTTCCCAGGTGGCGATGCCGGGCTTTATATACCTTGCCCGTTGCCCCCTGTCCCAACGGTTCGAGCAATTCGTATTGGTCGAGTTGCTGTGGAATCTCGACCAACTCCGTCGAACCAGGTAGCATTCTATTCAGCAGATTGGCCCGCATCCGCAAATAGCCAGGTTCCTGAATCAGATTCCCTTCATATTCTTCCACCCAACCGACAATCGAGTCGCTCGGCTCTTCGGCAGACAATCGATTGAGAATTTCCAGACAGTCGGGACACTGTTGTAAATGATCGCCAATCTCGGCTACCTGCGGCTCATGAAGTTCGCCTCGCAGAAATGCCTGCAACTGCAGATCAGTAAAACAGCTCGATTTTATGTCAATGGATTTCATGGCACTTCCGCCGAACTATCGGCTGCGCTCAATCGTTCTGCAATTTAGCGTGTTTCCTCTGTCACGGAAGCAGCTGTTTCCGTCCGCGCGAGTTGAGTGTATGCCTTGCGGATTTTTTGCGTTAGTCGACTCTTGATGATATAAACATTTCCCACGCTTACTTGAAATCGTTCTGCCAACTCTTCGGGCGTGCTCGTCTCGCTGACATAAGCCATATAGATTTGCCAGTGTTCCGGCTTGCATGATTCTCGAACTTGCGCGACAGCTTGAGCTTCCAAACTCGGTGGGCCAAATATTTGCGCGGAGCAGGTAGTCGCATCTCCGCAAGGAAGTTGTCCTAGCGATAAGCAATGATCGGTCCCTCCAGTGGCTTCAATCCGGGCCTCCTTTCCTTTGCGTCGATACCAATCGTGAATCCTGCTCTGCGTGACGGTTCTTAACCAGCCCCGGAATGTGTCGCCGGGCCGGTCACGCCTTAGCTTTGATAGCGACTTTGCCACCGTTATAAACACTCCTTGCATCACTTCCGCCGCATCTGCATCTTGCAACCCAGAATCACGGCATTGCAAGTAAATCCGTCGTGAATAACGGTGCACCAAGTCGACCCAGGCAAACTGGTCGTTCGCAATAGCTGCCCGGAGCAAGTTACTAGCCGTGTCGCTAGAATCCTCCTTATTACTAACGAATTCGTCTTTCATCGTGCCTCCTTGGCTCAGCGAAATGTCATAGTTTGAAATGTAGGTCTGCTGAAAGGTATTGGCGTTCTTGAATTAGGGCAGTTGCTCTAGTAAGAATGTGCTGGCACGCGGTGAAAGGCTGATGTTGAGTCAAGCTCTATGCTCGAGCAATTTAACTTAATGGCAAGCGAAAGAACATCGAATGGATAATCAAGTGGTCCCCGCCATGACACGTTACCTCGAGGGGCAAGTCGATGCGACGGTCAGGCGGGAAACCGCATTTGTTTTAGCTTGCCCTCTTGTGATTGTCAATTTTTTGGGTTAGTTAAAAATTTGGTCAATCCAGGTTCTTGAGTCGGTATAGTGCAGCGAGATTTGTTGTTTCCCTTTGGCTTCCACAACACAGGCCGTTTTTGTCTTCGTCTCTTCCACCTGTCGATCGCCATAATTTGGGTGAGCGACTGACAGCTAGCTCTGGCGAAAGCAGAAATCCCCGTATATTTCAGTGGAATGCTTGGTTGCGACGATTTTTTTCAGTCGTTGTTTCCTTAATGACTCACTGAATGAATTGAACTTGGCGCCCCTCCTCCCATGAGTAGGCAACCCACTCCAAGCCAGGGTGAACCATCCTATTTCGCTATGATCCAATTTGGACATCTTTTGTGTTTCAAGTGAATTGGAAAATGCTGATGGATTTTCCTAAGAGCTAGGTGTCAATACTTTTGATGGCGACATGAACGATGTGTTTTTTTTAGGAGTACTGCGCCCAGGATCTAAGTGGTTTGGGTGCATCGGTGAATTTTCGTTGCAAAATATGGGTGTAACCAGATAGGCATTATAATGTACCCAACTCAACGGGACTTAGAGCAAGTCCGTCAATCCATAAAGTCGTTTATTCATAGTTACGATATTCAGAAATCTACGCTCATTCTTGATGGTCCTGGGTATGGTTGCAGTCAGCAAGTTCTATGGTTGGCATTAATTGGCAAGGAACGGCTGGAATGCTTTCAGCGAATTCATGTTTTTAGTGCCGCAGGATATGCCTACCTACTTTATCTTGCAAAGCAAACGGGCTGCTTGGTGTATAACAGCGATTCTATGAAACGCTGGAACTTAGATAATATGAAGAGTCATGGGATTCGAGCATTCGGTCTCACGTTGATGCGATTTCTTTTGTACAAAACGTTTATAGGTGGACCTTACTTCGGGAATGTACTCTTAGCCGATCCTATAAATCGCTCGTTTACCAAAGAGTTTGCCGAAGCTCGAGTGACGAGCCTTCCAGCAAACATTTCATTCTGGGCATACGATGCCAATTCGCGTGCATTTATAGAAATAGATTCTAAGAATCGATTTTCGGAATTTACACTCAGTGAATTAATGCGAGCAATTGCTAGCATGCCTTATGTTTACGAATCGTTTTGCTTTAATGGCCATGTTTTACGTGATGCTGCAGTTCAAAACGGTGTAGGAGAGTTGTTTCGACAGTTAAGGTCCAGCTCAGATGGCTGTATGTTTCTTAGCATGGAGCGAAGCGGACAGGACGGAAGTACGAGTTTCTACAAATTACACAAGCAACGATCGGGAAAACTGCGACTAAACAGGGACATGACTTTGTTTTTAGCTGGAATCGACAATCTCGAATTCGTTGAGTGTCTTAGGCTTGGTCTCTTTGAGTTGGAAGCACTATCTACTTAACGCATCTTATTTGCATGATTCCCTATCCGAGTAGTTCTGTGTGGTACATCCGAGTCTCGTCGAAAGGCGAGAGCGGACAAGGTTCCGGTGTTGGCATTCGGTTGAAAAGGAAGTTACAGCCCGGTACGGAAGAAACATTCATTCTGACGTGTGCCCATGTGATTCGCCGCAAGGGTAAGAACGACCAGGAACTCGGTCCAAGGTATGAAAACCTTTGGGTGTATCCCGCTGGTTACGGCTATGAAGAAGCTGATGGGATTCCAGTTGAGCCAGTTACGTCAGTAATACCCCTGAAGACGTATTCTGGCAACACGTTCTACAATCAGCCGGTTGAGGATATTGAGACCGCGGACTGGGCACTGTTGGCTTTTACTGAGCTAAACTGGTCCCATTCGCGGACAAGTCATTCCTTAACTCGGCGCTGGCACCTGACAAATCTGGAGCTAGGAGACCAGTGCGTCATTTCCGGCTATCCAGAGGGAGAAGCCGGGTTCGCGGGTCACAACAATGGAAACGACAACATTGTCCGACCTAAGCCAGGCTATGCGCTACAGACGATCGAAAAGGTTGTTGACAACATCATCACGTTCGATGGAACTCATTCACGATCCGGGATGAGTGGCGGTGGAGTTTTTCGCAAGGATGGGGAGAATTACTCGCTGTGTGGCCTTCATCGAGCACGGCATGACGAGAGTCTGCAACTCAAAGCAGTATCGATCCAAAGTATATTGCTTCGCTTGAATGAGTTGGGTTATGAACCAGTTGAGGTACCCGCCCCCAAAAGCGAGGCGTCTTGGTACTGGGCGATCTGGCAGTATCTGAACAATGCGCCAGAACTCTTTGCTAAACTGCAGATTGCTAAAGGCTTCGTCACGCCCTCAGCCTATGTCGGCAGAGTAGTCGAAGACGGCGTGTTTCGGCAAAAAATCATCGAGTGGTTCACGAAGATACTCTGCGTTCCAGTTGAGAATCATTCGACGACTCTGCTGCTTGGGGGATATGGAAGCGGGAAAAGCAGCGTGCTGCATGTCTTGGGGCGTGACATGGCTCAAAACGCCTTAAGTGACTATCCCGAGAAGCCAATCCCAATCTACTGCCGCCTGGACGCCTGTAGGGGCAAGACATCACTCGCTGAGGGGGTGGCTGCGTTTTTGGCGCGCTACAGTGTCAACATATCGCCTGCATCGGTGAGCGAACTGTTCAACGACCCAGATCATCAAGTGGTATTGCTGCTTGATGGACTCGACGAGTATTGCGATCGCGTTGACTATCAGCGTGTCTCACAGATTCTGGCTATGCTGGACGAGGCACGCGGGCTGTCGGCTCTGCAACTGGTGATTTCCTGTCGCGACACGTTCTTCCCGTCAGCTGACGACATTGCAATTGTTCACCCGGACACCATCGTCAAGCTGGCCCAATTCTCCGATGAACAAGTTTCGGAATATCTACAACTTTGGCAACCTGCACTGCCAGTCGAGACGGCGAGCATTCTAGAGACTTCGCAGCATCTCAAAGATGTCTGCCGTTCGCCGATTCACCTCTTTTTGTTCTGCAAATACGTGTCGAAGCTCACTCCCGAAGACTTCCAAAAGGCAGCGACAGGGACGCCTGTTGTTCGCCGTGTTGACCTCTATCGATCGTTCACACTGGAGACGCTTTCAGCAGATCAAGCCGTTGCTGCTCGCTGGCCGATTTCCGAACGCCGTGTCTTCCTCCGCGAGTTGGCATTCCATTGGCACGACAAGTCCATCTCGGAATGGAGCTTGAGCGAGCTAAAATTGTTCGCAACACGTAGCTTCGGCACAATGCAGCCAGACCAAGCACAAGTCGAAGAATGCGCCAACAGTATCTTCAACTGTTCGTTTTTCACTCGAGTTGGCGATCGCTTTCGGTTCAGTCACAAATCCTTTCAGGAGTTCCTAATCGCAGAGGCATTGGCTGACGAGATGAAAACTGGGAAGTTCTCCAAGTGGGAGACTCCCATGTACAATGAAGTCTATTTCTTCGGTGCAGAGTTGCTTCGCCCGACACCAGAGATGTTGACCGCTGTCTTCTCAAGTAACCTCTTGCGTACACAGGGGAATGTGCTTGCGACGATGTATAATGTGCCCTCTCCCGATGTCGACAGCTTGATCAGAAAGCTGGCGTTGACCTCGCCTTATACAACGGTTCGTCAAGTCGCAGTGCAGGCTCTTGGATTCTATCGGCATAAGTCACGCGTTGCCCTCTCTCTAGATGAGCAGGCCGTGGGGCTTACTCTCGATATCCAAACTGCGTTGTCCGCGTATAGGGTCGAGAAAAACACAATTATTCGCGCCACACTGCAACTAATAATGGAATGGAGCAAGACTCAAGATGTCGTTCTTCAAAGTGCTGATCGAGACGCGCTACTGACGTCTATTGCTGAGGACAGCCCACTGGAGAGAAAGGACGCAGAGGACATACTCGACGTTCGAACAGATAGCCGGATCATTCCCCTCTATCGGAAGGCAGCGATGCAACTTGACCATCGTTGGCCATCGGTAATTGGAGGCATTCTGCTGCTCGGAACAATCCAGGATACTGATTCTCGCCATGACCTCGAACAAGTTATCAAGCGATCGACTTCCAACGAAGTACGCCGAGCATGGCAGATCGTATCGCAGGGTTGGGGCCAGCCAAGCCAAAAGGACTCACAACAATAATGGGGATGTCATAGTATGCCGAGAAAGGTGACACTTGTTGATTTGGAGTCGACGTTTCCGAATCTGACGTCGCAATACGTCATGCCTCGGCATGGGGTTCTTCCAATTGGGACAGCACTTCATGAACGCGGTCATGATGTCGCTGTCTACGTGGAGGTTCTAAACGGTGTCAATCATGATCGGCTTGCCAATTCAGACGTTGTCGGCTTCGCGGTTACCGCTCCAAACCTGTCTCGAGTTGCAAGATTGTCTCGCGACTTGAAGAAGACAAATCCTAATTTGTTGGTGATCGCCGGGGGACCGCATGCAACGGTGAGTCCACGGGAAGCCCTCAACTTTGCGGATGTCGTTGTTCGAGACGAAGCGGAGATCACAATTGTAGAGCTTCTTGCAGCCGTTGATTCCAAATCGTCCTTTCAGAACGTCTCTGGGATTTCGTATTGCGAGGGAAGTCGTGCAGTTCATAATCCGCGACGTCCCTACATGTCAGTTGCAGGACACAGGGAGAACCTGTCTTTACTCGCGGGATATAATCCACGGTCTCGGCTTGCTGACATGCTGACATTGACTCAAAGATGTGCCCTGGTTGGCACTTCTCGGGGATGTCCATTTCCATGCTCTTTCTGCTACGAGAATATGATAGGGGGGACGGGTTTTCGTCGCAATACTACAAGTGGTATGATTGCTGACATTCGGGAAAAAAAGAAGTTTTTCGGGACAAATCGGTTTTGGATTTCAGACAGTAACTTCGGCACAAACCCAACGCATACTGAGCAGACGCTTCAGTCAATTATCAATGCAGATCTGAATTGCGTATTTTCATCCCTTTGCCGCGTAGAAATTGGCAGTCGCCCACACATCCTGGACTTGATGAAAAAGGCAGGGATGTCGACAGTCTCAGTCGGGATGGAAACGCTTCGGGATGAGCAATTGACATCCATTGAAAAACGGCAGAGTGTTGATGACATTCGCCGGACCATCGATCAGATACAGTCTCATGGGATCGCAGTCTTTGGTCTCTTTATGGTCGGATTCGATGATGACACGGAAGATACTCCGTGGGAGATCATCGAGTTTTGTCGAAAGGAGGGGGTCGCTGGACTGAGCCTTTATTGCTTGTCGGAATACCCAGCTCTGCCGGGTAGGTCTCTACCTAGGCATCGAATTTGCGAGGACAATCTTGACTATTATAGTGGCCACTTCGTAACAACTTTTCCGAGACGAGTACGACCAAGTGTCTTAGAACAAAACGTGTATGACGCCCTTCTCGATTACTACAGTGTGTCGAAGATTATTCATGGCTTAGCAACTCTAGACAGACGCTCTCTGCAATTTGGTGTTCCACTTTATTGGCAGATGAGGAAGATGGCCGCTATTTCCAAGTCTCACTGCGATGCATTACGGTCTCGCGAGGAGCGGTATTACTCACATGGGGGTGTTCTTCACTTGGATTTACTCCAAGCTTCTCCGTGGCTCAACTCTGCGCTTCCTGAGGATACGATGGAGTGCTGGGCTGACGCTGTCGAACATCGGCCAGCATCTGAAGGACCGCGATCGGAATCCACTCAGTTGTTCGCAGCTGGTTCGGAGGAGTACGGGCAGGTCAATTTTGGTAACGAGGCACCGCACTACGCAACGAGCAACTGCCAGACATCATCTGCAATTCATAACTCAGGAACAGGCAGTGACACAAAAATTTTCGACAGCGAGATAATCCGATGAAAAAGTCTTCAGCTACTTTTCTGACACCATCGTATACATTGACAGTGTCAGTGTCATTGGGAACACCCGTACTTCATCGGGATTCGAACAGAGATCTGATTTCCGATGTAATTCCCAAAACGACGGAAGGTCAATCAGTACCTTCACCGCCGGCGATTGACACCGCACCGTTCCACCAGGACTCCCTCTCGAACTCGACCTTCAACTGGAAGGCCGCCTTGTCGTTGGCGCTCGCGAGCAAACTGGCTTATGAGTCCGAAGTGAGTGTCAGGTCGACGTGCCTTGGCTCGGCGAGAGCATGGGGGTTCGATTCCTGTGAGTTCATAGATGTCGATGACACGCAATGCTTTGTCGCGTCGTCCCCTGAAATCGCGTTAGTCTCATTTCGCGGAACCGAAAGTCGTGGCGACTGGCTGCGAAACATAAATGTTCCTGGTCGAACACGTGACTACGGAATTGTACACCGGGGGTTCCTCGGCGCTTTTCAAGCCGTCGAGTCTCGAATAAGGTCGACTATAACAGGAATCCACGGGCGAAAGCTCATTTTGACAGGTCATAGTTTGGGCGGAGCTCTTGCAACTGTGATGGCTGCCGAGTGGCAAAATTTCATGCCAGCATCCTGGATCGTGACATTTGGACAACCCGCTGTCGGTACCGGTGCTTTTCAAATGTTCTTCCAGCAACACTACTTCGGTAAGTTCTTCCGTTTTGTGAATGACGACGACATCGTGCCCCGTGTACCTCCGGGTTATAGGCATGTAGGTCGCTTGCTGCATTTCGATGCACGAGGCAACCTACAGAATGGTCAGACTCTGCCACAGACAGAACACCTTGGCGTAGAGTCGCTGCAATTGGAATCGCAAAACCAAGGTTTGCCCATGCTGAGTGAAGCTGAGTACGAAGTCCTCCAATCGCGGATTGGACAGGAGGTTGTTCGGGTGAATCGTTCGTTGTCGGAATCAGTCTCACGACCGCAATCAGAAGGTTTCTTCCCCAGTGTCAACGATCACAGCCTTGACAAATACATCGCCAAGATTATCGCCAAGGTGGGATCTAGGTAGATCACAACCAAAAAAATCCTCTCATTCCTTCGCCATTCACAGGAGACTTCCCATGCCCAGAGACGCCTCATTTCTAGCCCTTCGTAGAAAGCTTTCCAAGGTTGCCGGAGCCAACAAGCTGGAATCGCTGGCATTAGGGAGAACGACTCGGCCAGTGGTTGAGAGTGGTCTAGAAAACCTGCCTGGCAATTCCCCTGGAATCAGGGGAGCGTTGGATTATCTTGTAACACGATCGATTGATGCGGACGCTGTGGCTCTGCGTAAACTGGAGAACGGCGACTTTGAAGACATCTCACCCCGCGAGCGTAGGCATCTCGAAGCGATTGTCGAAGAAGATGGCCGCCCGGTTGTGTTCATCATCGACGATCAATATGACGTGCTCCCGGCACCATGGACGCAACTCAATGTAGATCCAGTACGCACGCGCATCAATACGGTGATTCCATCCATCGGTCGCATTGAAGATATCTCCGGAGGAATCCCGCAGCACATCGGCACCGGCTTTATCGTCGGCCCAAATCTCATGATGACGAACCGGCACGTGGCGGAGGCCTTCGTGCGCGGTGTGGGTCGTGTCCGCAATCAACTGTCCTTCGTGCCCGGGATTGAGTCAGCGATTGATTTCCGACGTGAAAACGAACTCGAACCCAATGATCTTTCCACCAGTTTCCGCCTGACCGACGTGGTTATGATACACCCATATTGGGACATGGCGCTGTTCCGGGTCGATGGACTTACCACAGCGAATGGTACACTACGAATGTCAGTACGAGCACCAGAGGATCTGATCGGTCGTAATATCGTGGCGATTGGCTATCCCGGACGAGGCAAGGATCGGTCTCGTCGTGCAGTACGGCTAGAACGAAAAGTATTTGGGACAACCTTTGGCGTCAAGCGCCTGGCTCCTGGCGAGATCGAGGTTCGAGAACGAATCGAGAGCTTCGACCACATTGTACCCGCAATGACCCACGACAGTTCCACGCTAGCCGGAAATTCGGGTTCCGCTATTGTCGATATTGAAACAGGAGAGGTGGTGGGGCTACATTTTGCTGGCATAACGCTCAAAGCGAACTACTCGGTGCCGATGTTCGAACTGGCCCGTGATCCGCGCGTAGTGGATGCAGGTGTTAACTTTGTGGGCAGCGTTCCGTCGACTGACGAATGGGACCGCGTATGGCGCGGCATCGAGTCACTGAGCGGCGGCGGAGTCACGTCTGCAGCCATTCCAGATACTCAAGTCATTTCCAATCAGACTGGAAACCAGACGGCCACTTGGACGATTCCTATCCAAGTCTCAATTACATTGGCACAACCAGTAATGGGGGCTGCCGACGTACCAATGACGGCACCCGTTAGCGCCGCTCGCGAAGCGACGTTTCAAGTCCCGGTCATTCATCCCGACCTGGAACTGCGGACTGGATATGATCCGAACTTTTTAGAGCTCGACGGTGGTGAAATGGTCCCTCTCCCGCAACTCACAGCGGCTGGGGTAAATGCCGTTTCTCAGCTGGGAGATGGCAGCCATGAACTGAAGTACCACCGATTCTCCGTCGTCATGCATAAGCATCGTCGACTGGCGCTTTTCACGGCTTCCAACGTCAGTTGGCAACCCGGCGACAAATTCCTGTCCGACGGTCATAAGCCGACTCGCGATGAACTCAACGGCTTCGAGGATGACAATACACAAGAAGCCTGGGTAATTGACCCGCGTATTCCTACCGAAGAGCAATTGCCTGACAAGTTCTTCATCAAGGATCAAGGGGCCTTCGACCGCGGTCATCTTGTCCGCCGAGATGATGTGGCCTGGGGGGACTCATTCGAGGACATGCAAAAGGGGAATGGCGACACGTTCCACACAACGAACTGTTCACCACAAGTGGCCAAGTTCAATCAGGCTACGAAAGGTGTCGACAATTGGGGCGACCTCGAAAACATGATTGCAGACGAAACGACAACCGAACGGGTGATCATGTTTTCTGGGCCAGTTCTCGATCCAGCCGATAAACGTTTTAATGGAGTAGATTCCAGCGGACCGGTCAAAATTCAAATCCCTAAGCAGTTCTGGAAGATCATTGTTGCAAAGACAGAAGACGGCCCCAAAGCCTTTGGCTTTGTGCTCAAACAGAAATTAACAAGCGTTCCACTGGAATTTGCTGTACCTGAGGACTGGGAGCCCTACCAAGTGCCGATCTCCGAAATCGAGGACTTAATGTTCGGCCTCGTTGAATTCAGTTGGTGTAAAGAGCGAGACTCTATGGATTTATAGCGTGACAAAGCTCATTTGAACTCCCTACGAAGCCATGATGACTGGAACGTTACTAGATCATTTTAACCGTAGTAACACTGAGGCGATCTTGGCTATGAGACAATGGTGACGTATCGCTCCCAGCGGTGCAACTCGTAAAAGGTATAGTGGCCCTAGCCAGATGTGGTATTCCATTTAACTTTGTCCGTACTGGTAAGAATGCTTTGTATCAGTAACTTGGGCTGGGGGCACTAAATGTCCTTAAGCTCCATCGTAATGCATTTACGCCAAATAAAGTATCGAATTGTCCAGTCCCTGCACAAGTCTGCGAACTTACCTTACCACTTGATGTTAGGGAATTCGCTGATATTCCCGTCTGTGAGATGCATCCTTGGCTGGAATAACGGGCCGCAACCTCCCGTGTCGAGAAATGAGGCGATATTTTCCGATTTGCAAGACGCCAGCGTTAATTCTTACGTGCGAGTCTGTTGAGAGATCGGTACGCATCATGCTGATAGGAGTGGAATCATGCTGAAGAATTGCCAGAAAATCTATATCCTCTCGTTGTGCTTGGCATTTATCGCTGCCATGGCCTCGGTAGCGATCGCAGTGGATGGAGCAAATTCTTCCCCTACGCGATTGGATGTGAACGATATTTCCATACTTTGGCCAGTTCCCAAGAGTAGCGATGACCTGAATAAACTTATCGCACTTGATGAAAAACTGGCCGATGGAATCAGTACAATCTGTCCGGAAAACGCCTTCCAGCAATTGGTAACCACCGCTCAAGGGGTGAATGTCTCTGGGTCTGCCGGAAACATTGTCCAGATAAAATTTCGCAATCAGAAAGCGGCATTTGAATCCGCGACGAACTGGATAATCGCTGGGATTCGTATCGACCCTTCCGCACCGGGGTGCGACAAAAAGCTAATTGCCGCGTTCGGTTCTACGCCACAGATTCGACTGATCGTCCAGCCTGTGACGCGGCAGGGTGAAAAGGTCATTGTTCATGATGTTACAGCCCATCTGGTCTATAGCTTTGTGGCTGGCATCGAACCTGCTACCGCGAGTGGCCTTCCTGCTCGAGTCAATCCGGACAAAGCCAAATTCAAAATCGTTCTGGATGATCTCGCCACGCTCAAAGCGGAACTCCTGGCTGCCGGGATCAATAGCGATGGGGAACTGAGTGTCCATCCGGCATTTGCCTCCGAGACTATAAAGTTTCCTGAGAAGCTCCGGGTCTTCCTCAAAAAGCACCTCTCGGCAGAGCAATTGAGTGCGATGGCCTTTATGGGAATTGATTCTCCCGAGCCTTGGATTTTCTTCGCGATGGTCAAGCAGGAAGGCAAATTTGTTCGTACAGGACATCCAACCCTGGGAACAGAACAGGCCCAGATGTTGACTTTTCGAGGTGGCGATAAAGTAATGCCGCATCCTAAGAATTCGACCTTCGGCAATGGATTTGGAGTGAGTACTTCAGTACTCTTCGAACCTGTTAATCTTGATGGCTTGTTGTTACCTGGAGGCGAACACCCGGCCACGTTTCGGGAAATACCCGATATCGTCGCCAATCCGCAGATCTCCCACTTTTTTAACACTGACTGCGTCAGTTGCCATAGCGAGAGCACCAGGCGGTCTAATCTTAGCTTGCAGGGAACTGTGTCCCCTTTTCAGTTCCAGCGCCCTGCAGGGATTTCTGGAGTGAATGACGCTGTTTTGGCTAAGCATGAGTGGAACGTGCGAAATTTCGGTTGGTTTCCCGATTTTTTCAATGAGGGGAAGGCGGTGGAGTCAGTCTCGATGAGGACGGCCAACGAAGCTGCCGAATCAGCAGCATTTATCAATCGTGAGTATTTCACCAACACACCGGAGCCTGTAATGACCAAGAATGTAACCAACGCATTGACGTTAGTGATGACCATCAAATCGCCAGACGACAAAGTGAAGCTCAAGCAATTAATTACCTCGCTCCAGCAGCTCCCACCGGAGAAAAATCCGATCGCAGTTGCCCTAACCAAATTGGGAAACGTGCACTTCGCAAGATTTGTCTTCATCGGCGATGATCAATTGGCTGTAATCACTTCCTACGACAACGACTTTGAAACCTACATCCTCTCCTTTGTCGATGAATTGGGTGAGGTCTTTGATAAACTCCTGGTCCACATCAAAGACGCGCCACCCTTACCGGTCAAGGAGCATCCCGAGGCGTTTTTGGAATTTGTCAAAAAGCGTGACTTAATTTGTGAGCCGCCGTTTTATAGCGCCTATCCGACGTTGAAGGTGCAAGATATCCTGACGTTGCAGAAGAAGGCGACTGAGCCGACAAGCAATCCCAGGCAATGATTTAAGCGTTGTGGAACTCGCAACCTCAAGAATGATGGTCGACTATCCCCGAGGCCTGTTCCAAGTTATGGACTTGCGTCCGTCCGCAAACCTGGATTCATCGCTAATTAACGGCGTGAGTTGACGACCCCTTCAACGGCAGATCGTAGGATGCGCGCGGATTAAGGGACGGTTTATCAAAGGCAACTGACAAACGCTGAGCATGTGCTCCACCGAGCGGCAAGTTGGCTGACATGCACTTCCGAGGTAGGCTGCAAATACTGGGTGATTTTTTGCTTCCACCCACAAGGGGGGGGCAAAAGACTACAACAATTACTAAGCGTAAAGTGGTCCAACACTTTGGTTCTACTGCAACTTGCCTACGGCATTTTTTTAACTTGGTAAACTCTTGACCGAATCGGCTTTCAAATCTTGGATGCCTGGAATGGGCGTAGTGTCGTAAATAATGAATTCTTTCTGAACGCAAGTGTAGACCAGCAATGTACCGCAGATTACCAACAATGCGCCAGGACCGGCGGCGGCAAGTTTGCCTTTTGCCTTGCTGCCATCAACTTCAAGCCCAAAATCTTCAGTTACGCCATACCAAGCCACGATAACACCGAGATAAGTGACCGTAAGACCAACCAGCATTCCAAAAGTCATTTGCATCAGGCGAACTGCGAAGGTCTGGCTACGCAAATTATCCATCGTGAGTCTGTACAAGATGGTAATCATAATGGCGATGACACAAGCCACACATATACCAAATAATGCAGACATCACCCAAATCATGGGATCTTGTAAGAGCAATTTCGGCGAACGCGGCATAATTGAAGCTCCTGAAATGCGTAACTACTTTTCACCTGTAATTACAGGATTGACCGTTTTTTCATCATCAGTACCGAGTAAACTGAATTCACAAATGGTCGGACCGTCGATGGCTGCGCAAATTGCCGTTCCGTCTCGAAATTGATTTGTGCCACCAAGATGACCTAAACGATCCTCGTTTGTATAGAAGTCATCCACAAGCTGATTGTTTGCCCACACGCGTATGCGATACCGCAAACGATAATTGCCTTCCGGTAACTCAATCACGGCATAAGGCAAAAACAGTTGGATGTTGTAGGCTTTGTCTGTTTTCTCGGTATTAGTAAACCTTGTCCAAACACCGGCCGATTCTAGAGTATTGGACCGATAGCCCCATTCTGTTCCCAACGGAGATGCGGGAACAGAAGCCCAAGCAGACACATCCACCCACGATTCACCCTGTCTCTCAATTTTTCGATAATACAAATATACACCGACAGTGATGTTCTCATTTGACTTTGAATTAGCAGACAAAAGTATCAAGTCACCGGCTTCTCCGTGATTGTGAACTGACCGGTCCGACGCCCATTTAGGAATCCCAATAGCATACTTGGAAATATTGCCATTCAGAGCAATCCGCTGTCGCGGAGTTTGAGCTTGTGACAAATGAGTTAATGCAAAAAACGTTAGAACTATTGCAATGATGGTGCGAGCATGCATGTCATCGTCCTTAAGAAAACAGTACAACGAAAGTTAAGACCATAAACTGTACTCAATATTATACATAATAGTCCGGTGTTGGGATGACTGATTGCATAATTGGACTCAAAATGTGATCGTGGGGCTCACTGGTTAGCAAGTTAGTTCGAATTGCTTTTGGAACCAAACCAAAAGCCCAAAACCAGAGTAACGATAGGTGGAAGGGCTTTAAGACAACCATCGAAGATTTCTTTGCCAGAAGAGCCAACGGTGTCCGCAGGTTCCGCAGCATAGATGCTCATGCTAAATAGAAACACCAAGAGAACCCCTGTCATAGTTGCTGCCGCGAATCGTAGGGGTCCCTGATTTGCTGTTGACTCGTTGTTTTCCAACCTACCGAGAAGCCACACCACACCAGCTACTGTTACAAGAATGACAAACAGCATGGCGTAAGGTAAGTAGATCATGAGTGTACAGATTTGGCAAATGAGCGAAGTGATTGGGCTGCCAGTCTAAGGCCAACCGCATCTTGCGTAAGCTAGCCCAAAACTTTCGCGGACTTTCAGATGTGGTTAAAATCCCACTAAGGATGTCGATGGATGCAGGAAGTCAATACTGCGAAATTGAATTGTCCGGTCAATCTACGTCGGGAGTTTCCGAATTAATTCAAGCGAGACGTCGTGAATTTTGTAGGGCGTGAAAATACATGTTTCGCGTGGTGGCCAAAACAATGGAATTAGTCGAGTAATAGCTACAGTATAGGTATGCGAGTTCGACACCGTGACCGGCTCAAAAATCTGGAATTGCGAGAATCATATTCATGAATTGTCTCAGTCTGATGTGGTGAAGCGACCATTCCGATCGTATAATAATTTAGTTTTATATAAACCGCAGGCGTCGGTTTCGTTTAGTCTTTAAATACAAGACGAGCCCAATCGGGATGGTCAATAAACGGATTTCGGTTCTTCTGAATATCCGCGATCGCCTGGTTACGGTGTAATTCGTGCTCGGTCACCGGCGTTCCTTCATGCCAATCAAGGAGGGTCTCCAAACCTTGTTGCACATCTTCGTACATGTTCTCGAAATGCCCTCGATAACGCACGAAAAAGTAGAGCGTGGCCCTGGCGACTTTACCTTTTCCCATGAACGGTTCGAACAATCCATCATCCGAGAAGCCACATTTCGGCCGGTCCGCTTCCTGTGCGATTGAAAACTTCCCGAAGTCGTTGTAAGGACGATTCCCGCGAAAACTATTGCATTGACTCTGACACGTGAACAGATGATGCAAGTCCCCTTGCATCGGTGCGTCGTTGCCAAACCAGGATTGCGGGACAACATGTTCGCAGTTAAACGGTTGTTGTGCTTCGAGCATTGCCGTCATTCGTTCCAGCGCCTCCGGCGAGCGATTCCCCTCCCGCAATGAACGGCGCTCGATAAGCTGCTCCAGGTGTCTCTCAATCCCAAAATCCTCTTTGATAAACTGTTTCGGATTGAATCGTTCATCGGAGTAGATACTCCGTACTTTTTTGTCTCGCTGCAGATCGACCCAGGCATACAGGTGTTCAATTCGTGCTACTTTGTATGACAATTGCTGCTTGTGCGTCTGGGTTACAAGAGCATTGAGATCGTCGAACAACGAAGTGCTGCGCGGGTCGATGTCACGATAATAATTGGCTCGGCTCGTTTTGTCACGCTCCTTTTCGTAATACGTACGCGTCTGTGAACGCTCCAAATTCAGGAGGCCTCTTTCTACAAGATTTACCGATTCAGTCCTTGTATCTCCCGTATCTGTGTTTTTTACACTGGACTTCCGCCAGGTTCTAACTCGGTCGGGAGTATCATGTGAGAAAGTTACCACGACAGGGGTTGAATCTCCAACGCTCACTGTAACGGTCAAGCTGTGTGCTGTGACACTGCATTTGTTAGTGTAGATAGGTTGCTCAATATCATTGCCAGGTGCGAGATGTTTTTCCGATGGCGGCACTTCGTCAACCCTCCTGTCGCCTAGTTGTTCCTCTGAGTATGGTGGGTTGTTGGTTTCACGGGGAAATTCCGCTAATATTGCTGGCCAAGCGTTGCCATGCTTCTTGGCAACTTGGCGTATGACATCAGCAACAATTCGGCTAATTCGAATCCCTTCATTGCCGATCCATTTAATTAAATTCGGATCATCCGTGTCAGGATTCCAGATCCGGTTATCGGATGTGAGGATATTGCCTTTAGAATCCTTTAGCGGTACACCAGCATGATGTAGGCAAATGACCTGCCACTGATCATTGAACACAGGGGATCCAGAAGATCCAGGCAGCGTATCGGATTCGTAGTGCACATACCGTTCGAGTAGCGCAGTAAATCGGTTCTGTCGCAATGCCAGCCGCTTGGGCGCACCATTGGGGTGTTGGAGAATATTCAGGCATTCGCCCCGTAATGCATTGGCGACCGATGTCTCCAAACGGAGAAATCCGAAGTCGGATATCGCAATCGAGCCGGACACAGATATCGGTTCCACGGCCACCAACGTATAGTCGAGTTCGTCTTCGGGGCTAGAGAAAAAGAGTGCCTGAGGTGCAAGTTTAAATGGAACCGATGTTTCCATCCCGACACCAATCAAGCGATCCTCGTAGTTAAACTCAGCCATACACAGCATCGCAGTTGCGGGATCCCCAATGACATGAGAATTGGTGAGTAACAATCGTGGCGTCACTAGAAATCCGGTTCCAATTCTTCGGTAGTTCTCCTGGATGCAACAGACCGATTTGGTTGCTTCGGCCCCCCGTTCCAGAAAAACGGATGAGAGCAGATCGTTCTCCCCAATAATCCGCTCCAAGCCAGGGTTTTTGGGCCGCGGCAACGTGCGTGCCTCACGAGTGTCAACGGCCTCTTTGAAACTTCGGGCGAAATTTTCTGCGGTTTCTGTCCCGATCCCTAGATCGGCGACCCTTCTTTCTACCCGGTCGACGCGCTCTATTTCAACCGGCGACTTGCCAATCTTGATTTGCTCCTTCACAAACTCCCGTTCACCGGCCGAATCACGGAAGCGAGGGCCAACTCCCTTAAGTCTAAGTTGCGATTTGATATCACTTTGTGACATAAGCTTGCATTAACAATCGCTGTTTTGTGAAGGTTGTTGACAGCTAAATAATCAAACCACAGCACTCACAGTTACTCCCCTGCACAACGTCCATTTGTGGACATGGAGATCAAAGTCTATCGAATTCTCGTTCCACTACCCTAAGTAACGTCCGCATCTTACAGCACTGCACAATTTTATGGGATTTTTGCCGATTCTAGCGTTCTTGGAGTTCCTTGAGCTGATTGATTGGGTATGCAAAGCGGCTTTGTTCTATCTCTTTTATTGACGAGATTGAAAGACTATATCGTTTTACAAGTGAATGCCAGAATCACCGATTCTCGACATGGCCAATAACTAACAACGCAGTTCGGTATTCGAACACGTGACATGGGATCACCCACCTAGTACTCCTCACATAATAACGAGTGTTGAATTAAGGCTGCCGCACGCTGTAAGCCGGACACTCACGGAATATGGCGATTCGGCAAGTTACGTATCGCAGTCATTAATTCCTCCGAGTAACTTATCACCCTATTTCACAACCCAAGGAATGTGTCATGCACGGGAGTCCATCCGATCGAATTGTACTTCGTAGTAAGCTCTCGTTTCGTCGAACTAGGACCGCTGGTCCACTTGGTGCTGGACCATTCGGATTAGAAAGCTTGCCCACATTGGTTGAGCCTATTCTCGAACAAGCTCATTTAACGGCTGCAGAGGCAGCCGATTTGCAGCGCGATCCAGAAGTCGTGGTGGTGGCCGATCCCATGCCTCTAAAATTGATCGAGCCTGTAGGAACTCCCGAACCAACTCCTACGGCAGTCGGCAATACATGGGGAGTTGAAGCGGTTAAAGCTCACACCAGCCCATTTACTGGAGCAGGAGTTGTCGTTGCCGTTTTGGATACGGGGATTAACTCTAGCCATGTCGCCTTTCAAGGGGTTCAATTAGTCCGTCGCAATTTTACTCAAGGAAGTAATGACGATGAAGTAGGTCACGGTACGCATTGTGCCGGAACAATCTTTGGCAGGGATGTTAACGGACTACGCATTGGTGTGGCGCGGGGTGTCACCAAGGCATTAATCGGAAAAGTCCTGGGGCCTGGTGGTGGTTCATCTGCCACTTTGGCAACTGCGATCAATTGGGCTTATGAAAATGGCGCCAATGTCATTTCTATGTCGCTGGGCATCGACTTTCCTGGCTTCGTTGCTGAATTGATTGACCAAGGCTTACCAGTTGAAGCAGTGACGTCAATCGCACTTGAACAATATCGGGCCAATGTGAATTTATTCTCAAGCTTAACCCAGTTGTTGGCACAATCCAATGCCTTCTCACAAGCAGCAATTATCATTGCAGCCTCAGGTAATGAAAGCAATCGACCTACGTACGAAGTCGCTGTAGCACCGCCAGCAGCGGGTGATGGTATGATCTCCGTCGGAGCATTACAGCGTTCTGCTGCCGGTAACCTAAGCATTGCCGCTTTTTCAAACACACAATGCAATTTATGTGGACCGGGCGTAAGTGTGACGTCTGCTTGGATCGGCAGCAATAGCATATTGCAGACACTCCAAGGCACGAGTATGGCCACTCCACACGTAGCTGGATGTGCAGCTTTGTGGGCCCAACAACAGTTGCAACTTACGGGTGTTTTAACCAACAAAAACCTTGCAGCCAAAACTCTCGCATCAGCCGTTTTTGTTCCCGGCGCGTCATTTGATAACATCGGCAACGGCATGGTGCAAGCACCGCAAAATTAATCGATGCTTCAGTTGTTGAGGCAGCTTGGTAAACTCCGTAACATTTACCGACACAGCATTATTGCTTGACGCAGTATGGGGTTATCAACGCCATTATGGCTCCGAATAGCCCGCCCGGACTTTAGAGATTTTGGTTGACTGCTCTTTGACAAGTGCATAAAGGATTCCGTGTTACGTCTAGCCATCATGCGAGCGCTGCTACTAGGTTCGTCTAACCTTACAATTGGTAAGCTTGCGAGAATGGGTCTATTGGAGGATTCATTGCGGCTTACACTAAGTTCTTGGAACTGAGTAGGTCATGGGAGACACTGAGTTATGACGAGGGTTGCCCTTGGGTAAGTAGTGTCTGAAGCTTTTCTGCAATGCGCTCTGCGGACATACCTACTCTGGCAAGTGTTGTACTGAGAGCCATTAATCTTCGTAGCTATTGTTGAAGAGGCTAACTGGTTAGTTCTCTCCGTGATGAATACGAACCTCATTTTATTGATAACACAATATGTATTCACCAGCAAGCCTAAATCTACTTGCTCTGGATTATACAACGTCTCCAAACCGCCCACGAAGTTTATTACGCTAGCTCCTAAACCCGCGTTGCGTTTGAGTTTGATGTCCGCCTGTCGTGAACTTCCTTCTAGCAACTATGAAAAAAAGTTTATTCTGATTATCGATGCAACCCCAACGGTCTTACTGGACTTGCGTACTATGCTATTTCGTTGCGCAATTTAATACACAATTTGTGAGCTTCTAGAGTTGTAATGGCGTATTTGAGTAGCACCACTTTTCGTGGCATCATGGGGCTATGAACCAGACATTAGTTTTCTTCGATCTTGAAACGGGCGGAATCGACCCGAAACGTCATCCGATCATCCAAATAGCGGCCATCGCCGTCGGAGAGGATCTAGAACCGATCGAGGCGTTTGAGGCCAAAATCAGATTTTCTTCCAAAACTGCAACAGCCAGTAGCTTGCGCAAGAGCAGCTATCATCCGGGTGTCTGGGCCAAAGAAGGCCGCGAACCCGCAGAGGTCGCCAAGGAATTGGCCGGGTTTCTGCGTCGCCATGCAACGCGGCCAGCACTCACCGCTGACGGCAAGAAATATCAGGTCGCGCAGCTCGTCGCCCATAACGCCGCCTTCGACGGTCCGTTTATATCGGAGTGGTTCGACCGTTTGCGGGTATATCTTCCTGCGCGAAAACTCGTCCTTTGCACGCTGCAACTTGCCCTGTGGAATGCCCAATCGCAAGGTGGAACAGAACCTGCCAACTTCCAGCTTGCTACCCTTTGCCGGCACTACGGCGTCCCATTTCACGCCGCCTCCGCCCACGACGCCCTCGGGGATGTTTCCGCCACGGTGGGTTTGTTCCAAGCCATTGCACGGTCGATGCAGACTTCCTCAAGAGCAGCGGCGTAGCCCGAATAATTTGAGTAGCAAGCGTCCCTGTGAGAATATTAGCTGTAGTTTTTTTGATAAGGAGACCTATGACCGAACGAATTGATTCCAAAAAGAAAAAATCACAAACGGCCGAGACGCCCGTTCACGCGCTCCACGCCGGGAGCGTGGCGGCGCTCATTTGGCGACGACAATCGCCCGCCGGATACGTATATTTCGACTATTCGCTGACCCGCTCGTGGCAGAGCCTTTCCAGCGGCAGTCGTGGCCAGTCGCGAAACTTTTTCGCTCAGAATGAACGCGAACTGTTGACGGTCGTCCAACAGGCGTCCAACTGGATCGCCGAGAATGAGCGCAGCTTGGCTTCAGCCGCCAATCCCGAATGAGTGATCTTGCGCAGCGCACTTGTCAGCGCTAGCGTCAATAGTTTGCGAATGAAAAGGTGAGCTAGGCCCGAATGCCCGGACAATCTGTCGTTTGAAACGCAGGCAGGACACCGGGATTTTCTGATAGCCCGCGGCCTGCCGCTCGGTGTTCACAAGTCGCAATAGCTTCAACAGTTGCTTCCTGACGGGAGCGTAGGGTTCGTAGGGAAGGCGATAGAACTCTTCCATGAGCGCCTCGACTCGGCGATGTCGCGCCGCGTCGAGGAACCGGGCGCAGAGTTCCCGGTACGGCTCGCGCGCGATCAGCACCCGAACCCGCCATCGGCCATCCGGCGTCGCGGCATCCGCCTCGGGTGCCTTGCGCAGGAAATTGCCACGCTTCACGTAGACAGCGTAGTCCCCGATGCGCAGCGGTGCCCTCCGCGCGTCCTTCAGATTCTTCCCTTCTCCCTCTCGGATGGCGTGGTCGCCGTGAGTCGCCAACAGTACCCAGTGATTCTTGTAGCGAACATACTGGACGTTGCCGAGTCCTTGCTGCTTCCGCCAGCGGCGGGCACCTTCACTCTTGGCAATATCATACTTCGCGAGCAACTTGACGTCGAGAGCGACAGGGTTCTTGCCCTCGGGCAAGGTCCCCTGCACAAAAAAATAATACCCTTTCGGCAGGAGGTGTGTCGCCACCCGCTGCAAGAATCCCGTGAGGCTTGTGACCTCGTATTTATACTCCATTGAACTGCCCTCCTTGGTGACCGCTAGACCTACCCCAGCGGTCGCAAAGAAGGGCGAGCTTGTCCATATCACTCGCCCCTGAAACGAAATCCTTCTACACTTGGTCGCGACTCATCTGGAGTTACGACCAAGGCTCCGGGAACCTCTGCAAAATCCCTTGAACCTTACTTACGAAAGCCTTGCGGTTGCGGCGGCGCGAGCAGCAGGGCTGCTGAATTCTCAGCAGCCCTGCGCTCAATTCCATGCCACCGTTGTACCGAAAACCACGCGGGTGTCGTCGCCATGCACTGCGTACACGTCGACTGTCCACCCTCGATTCGCTGCCAAAGGGATTATCTCCTCCCGGAGACAATTCGTTTGACTCACTATGCTTCCAACCAAGGAAATGCCGCACGCCACCCGACCGGGAATACAAATCCCGGTCAGGTGCGCGGCATTGTCCATCCGTTTGGCCCTTAGGCCAGTCACTGCTTTCGTCGTGGCTTACTTGCTTCGGTGCCACCCGAAGCGCCAACGAGTCCGGACTGCCTTGCCCGGCGCTGGCGAGTCGTATCGTGCGACCGCCCGCGTCTTTGCCTTCGCAAAGACCATCGTCCGAAACGTCCCCAGGCTTCCGCCCGTGTCGCTTCGGCTACCTACTTGCAGCCCACTCCCCCACTGACGAGTTTCAAGCACGCGGCCGACGAGGCCGCGCACCGGTTACCAACCGGCGTCGTCAGTGGTTCCTGCGTTAGTCAGTTTCTTCATTTTGAGAGTTCCGTGGGTGAGCTGGTTGCCCAGCATGGCAATCACGTTTCTAGGTGCGGCCGTCAGGCCGTCCTACTTTCCGAGACCGTTTGACCGATAAGGTCAGAGGGCTCGATTTCCCCCTACGAATCCAGAAGATCGGGTTACAGAGAAACGGTTGCTTGTCCCCAGTTCGATGCGGCTATCGCCGCCTCGAACTGATTTCGGCATCGACCCTCTCAATACTTACCAGCAAGCGATCTCTCGCCTTTTGAATGGTTGAGCTTTTCGCGTTCGCAGACTTCCTGCGATACCCGAGGATGTCATTCCCCGGCGCGGCCTGTTACCAGGCGCGCGGCTCCCCACGCTGGACAACGTTGGACGCCCCTTAGATAAGGAAGCGAACCCCGTGTGTGGATTACGCCATGCAAAAACATGGCCTCACCAACTTTGATAACTGACGGCTTGCGATAGAACTCCATCGCAAGTTGTTCCGCATCGCCCCCATTCGCTGAGAGCTTGAGAAAAAAGAAATTGCTATAGGATAGAAATCCAGGATTACTCTGCGGTCGGTTGGCTGCGAAACAAAGGCAGCGCGTACTGGCAGGATTACTCTGGACAGCCTCCTTCGAGCACGGACAAGCACCTGTAAGGCGCATCCGGCTCTACCGGCAAGCGATCATGACGGGCGGTAAACACCGTCCCCTTTTGCATGGCTGGCGGCCATGCTCCTCGGGCAATCGCTTCCAAACGGATGGAACTTGTCAAAGCGTTTTACGATCATCAACAGTCGAAGGGCCTATCCTAAAGCCCTTCTGAGATGCATCTATAACATGGTTTTACCAACGCAATCAACTGGCGCACTCGGTTAGGAACGTCAGGCGTCCGAATTCTCTTCACGGGCGCGAAGGTAGCCGTGCTTGCGAAACCAATCGCCGAGCGCCGCCTCGACAATGTCTTGGCGCGTGGCCGGAGTCTCCTTCTTCAGTCTTTGACGCAATGCCGCTTCGGTTAATAGTTTGTTGGTCCTTTGTCGCAACCGCGTGGTGACGTTTTCCAATGGATCGTCGCGCTCCAGCTCGGGAACGAGCCGACTACGGCTCGCCTTGCGTTTCTGCGGTGCATGAGATTCTGAGGATGACACTGCTGCTTTGGGCTGGATTGTCGTAGCCAGAGAAGGAGGGGTTTGCCGTGGTTCCTGCTTGGCGTTCGACGAACGACCGACAGACCGTTTCTGTTGCAACGCATGCAACACATCCCCTACTTCCGCCGTGACACTGTCTTGCAGGGAAGCAAGGTCGGTTCCAAAATCAGGTTGTTTATTCATTGGCTGTTCTCCTTGAAATTAAATGATCTCCCAAAAGTTCCGTGAACAAGGCGTCGATGTCGGCGGCCGCTTCTTTACTTTTAGGCGTGTTCTCGCGCGTCACCGCCGAATCACAAGAATCGGCCAACGCATCCAGCCGACGGATTTCGCTTTTCGCGACCCGCAGTCCCAGCGGGTCAAGTTGTTTGCGCAGCACCGACGTGCGCAGGCTTTTCTTGCGAACGCAGTTGAAGACCAGGATCGTCTCCGGGCGGTTGCCTTTTGTCACGGCGTGGGCGAGGCGGATTGTTTTCAGGGCGTCTTTCAAAGCCCGCACATCCGGCTTGGTCGGCTGGAGGGGCAGGATGGCCATATCTGCCAGGAGCGTCACGGCATTGGCCGCCTCCCCTTCTTCGCCCGGCGCGTCGGCGATCACAAAATCGTGGCTTTTTAAAAGCTCGTCCCGAGATTTTTGGATGCCGTCGCTGTCGCTCGTGGCTCGAATGGTGATCTGGGGTTCAGCCCGCCGCAGCCACTCGGACGACGTACCTTGGGAATCGGTGTCGAGGAGCGCGACTTTGAAACCGCGGTCAAAGAGCCAAATAGCAAGATGCGAGGCGAGTGTGCTCTTGCCGACGCCTCCTTTGGTGTTTGTGAAGGTAATGAACATACGAACGAGCCTTGCACGGAAGTTTCCATGCTGGCAAGTCACTATTTGCGGGCCGAGCCCGCATCGCAGGACATCCTGTCCATTATAGACGAACTAGCCGGTCAAGCTTTGCACGCTGGCCACGATAGTACGGCTGGCCAAGCCAGCATGGCCAACAAATGTCAAAATCAGGAGCAGAACTCACAGAAGTTGACGCTACCCAAGACAAAATTGCTATTTTAAAGGAGCAAGGTTGCTCGCCACGCTGCAATCTCCAATCAGCCAGACATCGTGATAGGGGTTGTCGAGATTGTCGTTCTCATGCAAAATCCAACAATTCGTTTTCAGCGCATTCCGAAGCTCTTTCGCGCGACACTCAACGTCGCCGGCGGTGAAAATCTGTGTAGGTCATATTTACGGCGTCGATCGTCCACACTCTAGTTACATCGTGCAATACATGACTCACTCCATTCGGCGGGCGGCAGCGGCGAGCGTGTGGTCTCTAAAAAACCGCTTGCCAAGGATGACGAATTCACGGTAAGTCACTTCAAGGAACTTGAAGTTAGGGCCGGGCGTAGCGACTACCGTGTTCTGAGACAAGCTACTGTGTCGCCAGACAAGCGAGCAACGTGTTGCCAGACAGGAAGCTACTGTGTTCAGAGGCAAGTCGTACCGTGTCCTGAGACAAGATTTGCCGTGTTGCCGGACAAGGGAAGCAGCGTTTTGTCGAGTACATTCAGCCGGTTGGCGGAGCGGAACTCTTGAACTAGCTTAACATTAAAGAACGTTTGGGCGACTTTATTAAGAATGGGGAGGAATTTGACTAGAGAAGCGAGAGACGACCAAGGAAAGGTCATACCACTATTTGGCAAGGACGAAATGAACCTGATCGAGTTTCCCTTCGGGCCAATCAGTACCACTACGGGCAAAACGCTGGAGGTTGAACATGCGACGTTCGACCGGAGGCTTAAACGCGAGGTCACCCGCACGCTCATCATCACCGGCTCAGACAAATGGGGGCTGCCGCGACCGATAGACGACCAAGTGCTCTTGGGAATGAAAGCTTTAACCTATGAAGCAGGGTGCGTGTCACCAAAGATCGCTTTCAGCCGTTACCGGCTCTGTCAGGTCATCGGCTGGCCCCCGGATGGACGGGCTTACCGGCGTTTGGAGGAATCGCTCGACCGCATCGCCGCCACAACCCTCAAGTTCAAGAACGCGTGGTGGGACAAGGGGGAGAAACAGTATAAGTCCAAGACCTTCCATCTGATCACGGAGGTAGAGATTTGCAATCGAGACCAACTTGATCTGAGTCGCGTCGCGACTGGCCGCTCCGAGCAGCAGCTTTGCACGTTTACCTGGACCGAAGTGATCTGGAAAAGTTTTCAGGATGGGTTTATCCGCACACTCGACATGCAGCTTTTCAGGCGTATCGCTCAAGGGCGTCGCCGCGAAGTGCCACTCCGGCTGTTTCGAGTCCTTGATAAACGGTTCTATCACGCGCCGGTTGCCAAGTTCGACCTCCGCCGACTTTGCATCGGCACGCTGGGACTTTGTCCGAACTACAGCCCCAGCCAGATGATCCGTGTTCTCGACCGCGCGGGCAAATGGCTGACCGAGTGTGGCTATCTGCAAGAGGTTTGGTACACAGGGCAGGGCAAAAACATCGACGCCTGTTTTCGTAAACGAATCACGGCGCTCCAGCGCCCCCCACGCAACCTTGGTCAGGAAACTATTGGCTCCATGCACATGCTACCTCACGGCGTTGATCGTCTGAAAACTTGGATCAAGGAGCAGTGCGAAGCCGATTTGTGGCGGTACGAAACCGACGCGCTCGCCAGCGCCTTCGGGTCTGAACTGGAACGGTCCATCGTCACCAAGGAGCGCGAGCAGGGGTTGCCTGTGCTGAGCGGCGGACGGACCCGCCTAGAGTATGTTCGCCGCTACTACGAACGTCAGGTAGAAACCTTGCCCAGCGCTGCTGTGGCGAGTTGAGGTGTAAATAAGGTTCTTTACTCGCTGTAGTAATTGCGTTTTAATGCGTAATGTCAAAGCGTTACAAGTTGTTTGTTACAAGCAAAAACTTGACGATAATTGTTTTTTTAAGCATTTGTTACAGCCCCCACGTGAAGGCGACGAAAGTTGAAAGCGTGCAATCTTTGCATTCGCGCGATAAAATAGAGGCATCAGGGAACCAACGGCTTCCATAGACTTTGGTGACTCAATGACTTCCCATGAATTATGTCGATCGTTATTTGATTACAGCAGCCGAATTTCCTTTCTGGAACCTCTGCTGGAACCAGTTGGCGGCAACGATCTAGGACAGGGCTACCGCCATGTGCTTTGGCTAGGGACAGAAGAGCAGTTTGAGCTTCAATTGACTAAAGGTCTAACGAAACTGGTCAGCCATCATTTGGCGCTGTCATCGCAACGCGACTGGACGCGACAGCACAAGTGGATCAACCAAATGTTTGGTGAGGTCTTCCGCCGCACGACGACCGACCGGCCGGCCTTTATCTGGACCACCCCGATCTGGAAAATCCTGTCACGCCCTAGTTTTGACAAAAAACGCTGGTCTGTTCAAGTAAATCGCCCGTCTACAACAAAATTCCTCGGGCCTTGTCGAACCCCGACACTGCAAGCGATCTCCGCGATTGCGTCGGGGCGTGTGCAGATTCCCTTCAATAAGCTAGACTTACCTCGTAGGCGAGGAATTCGCGAACAGATATTTACGATGCGTCGTGAGCGAACTGTACTCGACTCAACCGGTCGCCCGATTGGGCCATTGCAGGAAAACCGCTTGACGTTGGGGCATCCTAGCGAAGACGCTGAAGCGTTACTAAAAGATCAGCAACCTATGGAGAGGATGCTGTTTTGCAATGGTGGCGGCTCTCCTTATGTCGATGCCATTAACATTCACATTGGAATACTTTATAACACCTCGGATCAGTCAACGGCTCTTGTAAAGCGCAGCAGCTTCAGCTTCGACAGAGAGGCACGCTTCCTTGGCTATGAAGACTCTAGCTGGCCTTTCCAAGCCTTGATGGAATTGCATCCTGATCTCCGCGCATTATTGACTGAGGCTGTCATCCAACTCAATATCAAGAAATCGATACAAGCATGGCCAAACGTACTCCTGAGAAACTCTCGACTCGCATGGTAGTCACCCCGCCGACATTGCCGGATTCCTTGGAGGGGCGCAATTCATCCGACGCGAAGAGCCAATCTGCCTACGTTCTCATGGCCATCCTGACAGCGGAAGGTAAGCTCATCGCAGCGGATGTCGTGCGATCAGGTGATTTTCAGCAACCCGATAACGAACTGCTTCAAAGTTTCGCGGATGCATCGCGGGCGTTTATATCAAATCGCCACTCCAACAAGCAAATTCAAAAATCGAACATTCATTTGATTGGGAATTATTCTAGCAACTCGCCGGGATTTCCGCAAGAGGATTACTATGCTGCACTTGAACTTGCATTTGCAAAGATTGATGCGGAAAACATCAATTATTGTCATATCGAATGGGGTACGGTTGAGTTGAGGTTGTTGACATTCCACGACAAACAGTGGCAACCTTCCCAAGTGTCCAACAACGAGCTGCTGATACGTCTTCCCGAACTTCCACGAAATGTCTCTCCGACCGAGGCGGCGCAGCGAACATTGGAGGCACTGGACCAGCTTATTGTGCCGCTACGCGAGCAATGGGCATCCTACGAGCGAACGCATGGACGTGCACTCAATGAGACAAAGTATCCAGAAGTTGCCCGCGTCCGGGCTGCAATTCAGCCTTCCGAGGAACAGGTCCGTACGCAGGAAGACAAAATACTTTCAACAACTGCAAGCACTAAGCAAATAGTTGATAAAGCTTACACTATCGTCCAGGATTCGCTCCGACCTCGAACTTTCCGCCTGAAAATCGCTCGAAAGTTGAATCAATGCATCGAACGCTTCAATCGTCTTGATTCAAAAGAAACCGAAGCCGGTGTTAAAAAGCAGCTAGTTGATGCGATTAATCTAGCCAAGAGGACTTTACGGCTGGAATCACGACTCACGAAATCTCTGAAAGAATTGACCAAAGGAACTTCTGTAGGGATTTCCTTTAGATCTTCATCAGTTAGCCAAAAGACAGGTCGCTTTGTAGTCCAGCAAACTTCGACACCTGAACGAAAGTCTGCCAATCTGACTCGCGTCCTACCTATCACCCTCGTTCTTACAGACGAGTAATCTCGCCGAATTGCTTGGCATTCCCTTGACTGAAAAAGCGAAGCTTCTATTATTTAAATAGTCATCGGCGATGGCTTTTTTCAGCGACTAATCGTCGAAGCGAATTAGCAATGTCAATCGCTTAACCTATTCCCCGAACGTGGCAACGAACGTCCAAGATGCAACCATGGATCACAAAAATCGCCTCAACGGCCATTTCCCCGACCCAAACCCTAAGCCAAACTCCTCGCAAGGTCGAGACATCAATTTTGATCTCGACGAAAAAACTCACGACAAGCTTACGGGACATGCTATTTACGAGATTGCCCCGGAGCATGCAGCAAGTTTGCCTGAGCATGCAGCCGCGGCGCTGTTTCCGATCTACGAGGTCGATGTCAAGCGCCTCACGCTGAGCATCCAGCAGTTCGAGCAACAGGTGCCGATTGTGCTGTACGAGGGTAAGGTCCTCGACGGCCGCTGCCGCATCCGAGCTTGTGTCAGTCTCAACCTTCCCGTGCTCGCTGTGCAATTTGCTGATTGCGATTTGAACGGTTTCTCGCCCAAGCAATGGGTTCTACACAGGAACCGTACAGCAACCGATGGCCGCCGTATGACTGACGTGGAATATGCACTTATTGTAGCTACCGTGTATGGCGCAGAGGCAAGCGAGCAGGCATCTCTTAGGATGAAAGGCGGCGTGGCAATTGATGACGTGCTGCGCGGCCCCGCAAACGAACTTCTGGCAATGGCATTTAACCTCTCTCCGAGCTTGATGAAGCAAGCCATGAAAATATCCAAGGCCGGAGAGCCAGAACTCATCGAATTGGTGAAAACAAAGAAGCTCAGTCTCTCGAAAGCCGACGAGATTCTCAAGCTGCCCAAAGCTCAGCGCAAAGCAGCGATGAATGACCCGAAGCGACCATTGCCCTTGGCCAGCGCGGAACAAGCCCTTAAGGCCTTGAAGATCACCCTGAAATTGCTCGATAAAACCGAGAAGCGTATCTTGGAGATCACCGGTTCTAAGCACTTCAATGCCGTTAAACAAATAGACCTAGAGCTGTCGCTCAAGAAACTCCGCGACGCCATCTCGGGACTGCAACCAGCACAAACAGAAAACGCGATTTCGCAAGCAGAATCAAATGGTGGAGTCGCTTGAGCTTCTTTGCGAAGTGTACTACTTACATCATCTCTTACCCGCAGTGTTTCTGCCCTTAACAAGGAGTTCGACCCAGCATGGCTTACAACAACAATAAATGGCGGCCTCATCAAACCGTACTCGTGCTGATCGGCGGGCACGCGCAACGGCTGATTCGTTACATCAAGGCAATCTACCCTCACATCACCTATGTGCTGGTCATAGACGCGCCGAAAGAGATCGACGCCCTCTCTGGTCTTCCTCACAAACCAGCTATCAAGCTCTTCCACCTTGGTCACGGTCACACCGCGCTTACACTTAGCAAGATGCTGCCGAAACGCATGCTCGAGAAAATGCGCTCGTTGGGGGGCATGGCCGCTTCGGAAGGAATGGGGCAATCGATCCTGGTCGGTCGTCTGGCGGCGCAGGAATTGGTGAAATCTCGCGACTTTGTCGAGTTCATCAAGCAACAGCTTCTGCCGGCGATCCGCAAGACAGCCGGGGGCGCTATCGAAGAAGTCCTCTTTTTGTTCTTAGGCTCGGCGGCGGGTGGGACGTATTCCGGTGCCGAATTGCCGGTCGCCCACGCCCTGGCCACGCTCATAACCCAGTTCACATCTGCGATCGCGCACGTCAGCTTCCTGGTGACAGGGCCGCTTACCTATGAAGGGCTTGGCGACCGGATTCTCAAGAACGGAGCCGCGGCATTGGCGGAATTGACGGCCTATGTGACCGCCACCGACCGCAACGCTCGCCACATCCGTACTTTGCGCCTCTTGGAACTGTCCCTGTGTGGGATCGACGAGTCATTGCGGGACGGTTATCTCGCGCAGATCGAGCAGGCCGCCCAGAGTAGTTGGCTAAAATACAATCTCCAAAGGACTGCTCCGAACCGCGCGCAGAATGGTCGATATGGAAACATCCACATCTGGGAGGCGGCGTTCGGGTCGCCGCTCAACGATCACCAGCACATCGCTCCCGTGATAGCGGACTCCTACTTGCCCGCGCTCCGGCTCGTTCGTGATCGAGTGCCGTCCGATTCCATCTTTCAGCGCCTGGAAATCGACCATGATCGCACCACGACCGTTGGTCGCACCGTTGAGCAAATTCTCGACGACGCTGACAAGTTGCCCGCAGACTCGCTGCTGCAGGAATTGGAGTCCTGCCCATTTTTGGATGCTGCTGAGGTGTTCGTGCGACGTAGCGCGAGCGAGCGTCTCAAGATTCAGGAACTGCAAGACAGTTGGGCGGCCCCGGCGGCCACGCTTGAGGTTCTCGACCAGCGGATGCAGGCTCAACGGCGGCTGCTGGACCTGTTGCGAATCGAGTTAGAACTGCTAACGCAGCGGGAGTTGTCGCTGCAATCAGTCATCGTCGAGTCACGGCTCGACTTCCACCGCCAACACGCTCTACTTGTACCAGGAAATCTCTGGAGCCACCTGCGTGGAGTCTGGAGTAGCACGGCCCAGAAACTTGCCCGGCTCGGTCGGGCGGCCTTTGCCGTCCATAATTCTTCGGTCGAAATGACTGAGATCAAGACGGAGCTTGCCGCACTTGAACGGCTGCAAGCGACAATCGAAGCCGACTTCGATTATTGCCATGGCAAACTCGTCCGGCTGATTAAGCGGATAGAAGATTCTTGTCATGCTCTCGGTAAGCAACTTCCCAGTGTGATCGCGCGCCAACTCGACGAGCGCTTGCCGGAACTATGGGATGCGATCGATAAAACGAATGTCACGTTCATGGATGCGATTCGCGGTTCGGTGTGTTCGGTGACTATGAGCGGTTTGGCCCTGATCACAGACGCTCCGGGTCCGCGGGTAGAAGAGATTGCTGCCCAAATTGCCTCCGGTGCCTATTGCCAAACTCCGGCCGTGCCATGGGGTGGACAGCGGCGCTCGGAACAGGGAGCATTTTTCCTGATTTTTCCTCCAGTCGATGCGCCTTTGGCAGAGGTTCTCCGCCGCGAAGTGGCTTCTGCCGTCCCAGACGTGGCGATTGCATTCGCCGACTCCGTTCCAGCGGTGATCAATGTCACGGCGATCACGATGCGGCTTGTGCGTCGCCTCACTGACATTCTCACTAAACCGTATCACCACTCTCTCCGCGAAGTCGTTACAGATCCGTTTATGGAATCGTTTCTCCCCAACGGCCTCAGTACCCTCAAGGCGTTGGGGATGTCAGTGACTCGACCTCGGTCAAAAACGAAGCGTCTTACTTAATTTTTCAATCATTTAGGAGCATGTCATGTCATTCTGCCTACGATTCCTGGTTTTTTTGATTATTGATATCGTCGCTGTCGCGAGCTTCGCGTGGGCAGACACGCTGCACATCCAGTTAGGAGGTATTCCGGCCAGCGTATTGCTACTACTCGGCACGATTTTCTTGTGGGTCACTCGAACGCGGACGACTGGTCACCAGAAGTTTCGGGAAAGCCCGCTTCGCGAAGCATTAGTCGGTGCATTCATGGGTGCTGTATGGACCGGGATGCTGCTGCTCTACTTCTTCGTGGCGGCGCGCCTACCAGGAACCCACGCCTTTTTCCTGGATGGCAATCGAGCGTCGGTCGAATATTCTGTCCGCCTGCTGGAGGAGCGCGCTAATCACTTGGAAGCCGCCGAGATTTGCCTCGCTGAACTCGCAAATCTACACACGGCCGATTACACCCTGTCCCTCGCTACTCGTGCCGTCCGGAATCTCACTCTTGCCGCCGAGCGCTTTCCTGCACAAGCGGGAGAATTGCTCAATCGGGCGATACGCGTAGCCCAGCAGTATGGCGTTTCGGCTGATTATCCACGCTCAGTGCTTGCTGCGCTCGCGGCTCTTATCCAGCAGAAAAAACTCGCTGGGGAGATAGCCGCTGCTCAGACACAATTGAAAACAACTGACGCTCGCCGCCAGGAAGGAGAGCGGGAGTTAGCCGCCGCTCAAGAAAAACTGAAAACAACTGAAGCTCGCCGTCAGGATGGAGAGCGGGAGTTGGCCGCCGCCCAGGCAAAACTGAAAACAACTGACGCTCGCCGTGAAGACGCAGAGCGTTTGCTCGCGTCGCATGAACGACAGTCGGCGGCAGCACTCCATGCCGCCATCGCAACGCGACTCCAGTCAGTTATCGCTGTCGTCCGCGCTACACTCGCGGACGATTTGACGACGGTCGGGCAACTCCTCGAAGACGTGATGCGAGTGGCGGCCGACAAGCAAGTTTCCACGGTGGATGCCGCCAAGGTCGTGACGGAGGTCCGCGCGGCAATTGCGAGCAGGCAGCCGCAAGCTTTACCTATAGGTGCTCGGGCACGCCTGTTACGGTTCTTGCCGTCTGCCATGCCGGGACTGTTGATTGCCGACATGCAAGTCACCGACGCTGCTGGCAACCCCATGGCCTCCTTGCGTTCCGTTGACTTCGTCGCGCGGCAGGACGGACGTATTTGTACTCTGGCGGCAAGGCCGCTGGCAGGGGAAGGAACGCTCGAACTCGCATTAGCGCTTGATCGCAGCGACTCGATGCAGGGAGAGAAGCACCATTCCATGAAGGCTGCCTGCGTAGAGATGCTGCAGAAGCTCCCCAGCGAAGTTAGCTTGAGAGTGACAACCTTTGGTACCGACGTTAGGACCGTGGCAGACTGGGGAACAAAACGCGACGTGGCCATCGTTGGCTGTCAGCGGCTCCAAACGGGTGGCGCTACGGCGTTGTTTGCCGCAATCGCCGAGGCACTTCGGTCCTTGGCAGACCGGCCAGGTCAGAGGCACATCGTCGTCTTCAGCGACGGCGCCAACTCGGTCCCGGGGCCTTCCCCCGCGTCTCTCATTGACGAAGCCCGGCGGCGACAGATCTCTATTCATTTCATTGCCCTGACCTCGGGAAATGACGACCTCACCGACGTTAAGGCAATTGCCACCAAAACCGGAGGTCGTGTCCTGGTTGTCGGCGACGCCCGCGATCTGACTGTCTCGTTTCGCCAAGTGGCGGACGAACTGACAGCGAACTGTCATCGGCTCGCAATCCTCGACGTTGCCCCATCCCAGCCACTCGAGATTCAGATTGGTGGTCTCAACTCCGTGCAAGTCGTCGTCCCACCCCAAATAGCCCAGCGGACCGTCGCACAATAGTTGTACCTTACAAGACCCATAACAGACCTTTTCAACCCATACCACACCGTGGCACCGCAGTGCTTGCTAAGAGATCGCTTCGCTCCAGAAATCGAAATAAAAGAGAGACTTCGGGCGTTTACAGAAAGCCCATAAGTGTTTGCAGGAAGCATTCGACTCGCAGGTAGAGCCTTTCCCGTCAAGACTTACAACGCAAACCACCAAGAAACAGATGAACTCCCAGACGATCGCCTTTCGCGTAAAGCAAGAGTTACTTCAGCAACTCGACGAAGAGTGTCGTCGCTTGAACGTGACACGGAGCGACCTTGTGCGCGCAATCGTCGAGGAGCACTTCGCGATCTGCCCCGCTCGTCTCGCGGAGGAAATCTCCAAGCTGCACGTGCGGCTCAAACTCGTCCACCGCAATCAGGCGCGCTCGCTCGTAACGCTCTTGACGGCAGGTGGCCAGATATCCCTCGAAGACGCCAAAACCATCGCCCGCTCCGATTTGCTCAGCTAGGAATTCAGATGTTGACGCTTACGGTTCTCGAAAGCGGGATCGAAGAATACTTTAACGGTATCGTCAATCCCGACTACTACACCGGCGGTGGCGAGCCGCCGGGCCGCTGGTACGGCCGCGGTGCCGAACGGCTCGGTCTCTTGGGACGAGTCGAAGCCGAAGCATTCAGTCGAATCCTCGAAGGTCTCGCCCCTGACGGAAAGCCGCTTCAAGTAACCCGCCGATCGAAGACTGAAAAATATACGAACAACATCAGCTTAGCGAATTCCGCACAGCGTGTGCCGGGATACGACTTGTGCTTCTCGGCTCCCAAAAGTGTTTCCGCGTTGTGGGGCTTTGGTACGCGTTACATTCGCACTGCGATTGAAGAAGCCTTTGAAGTTGCTTGCACCCAGACGCTTGACTGGTTCACAGCAAACATTCCCCTTAGTCGCCGCGAACGAGGCGGACGACAGGAACAATTCGCTGAGTTAGTCATCGCGAAGTTCGGACACGCAACAAGTCGCCTCATTGACGGTGACGATTGGCAACCTCAATTTCATTGCCATCATGTGATTGCCAATGTCGCCCGTGGCACCGATGGTCGTTGGTCGGCTGTCAACAGCCGCCGCTTGCACGAATGGGCGCGCACGTTAGGACCGATGTTCCGAGCGGTGCTGGCGACGGAACTGATTGAACGCTTGGGTGTGTCCCTTTACCGGCCGCTTGACGAACAAGGACGCTGCGCTTCCTGGTTTGAGATTGCCGACGTGCCGAGCGAACTCTGCGAGCGCTGGTCGGGTCGTCGGCACGAAATCGAAGAACGGATAGCGGCCGAGGGCAACGGTCTTGGTAACGCTTCCGATGCCGCCGCCCGCGAGCGCGCCAATCTTGCCACTCGTAAAACCAAGTCGTCCATTCCCGCCAGGTCCGAACTGTTTTTGAAATGGGAAGCTATGGCGAGAGAGTTTGGCGTCACCCCCCAAATGCTGGAAACAATCACGAACCGACAGCAACCGCAGAGTAATCGGGAGCAAGTCTTTGCCGACTGCTGGCACGAAGCACTCGCAACAATTGAGACCACGCAAGCCACGTTCACGGAACGCGACATAATTCGAACGGTTTGCGAAGCAGGTCAGGCTATGGCCGTGTCGGGTGTATGGCTGGCCGATCAAACTCGCAAAAAGCTAGACGCAGACCGAGAGATTCGCTGTCTCGGCAGCTTGTCTGGCGAAAAGCAGTATGTCACCGACGAGATGTGGGGACGGGAAGAACAACTGCTGGGAAATTTCGAGACGTTGCGGTCCGTTCCCGGTGCCAAGATTCAATCATACGCGAATTTTCAGTCACCTTCGAAACAGCGCCTTTCCGACGAACAACAAACTGCGGTCACTGACATTCTCCAGAGCAAGCGTGCGCTGCGGCTGCTAACCGGCGTTGCCGGGGCCGGGAAGAGTACCACCCTCAATGCTCTCCGCGAGGCTTTTGAAGCGGCTGGCTACAGGGTGCATGGTGCAGCCCTGTCTGGGACCGCGACCGAGGAACTTACGAAAAAAGCGGGTATCCCGTCACGAACAATTGCGAGCCATCTTCATCGTCTGGAGGGTGGTGCAAACGGTTTCGACAAACCCAACCTGCAAACCTCCCACAACGCAGGCAATACAGCGGTGCCGACGCCTCCCTCAGAAATCCAATACGGTGACATTCTGATCATCGACGAAGCGGGCATGGTTGACGCCGGAACGATGCTCCGGTTGACGGAAGCGGCGCAGCGACTTTCGCTCACCCTCATTCTTGTCGGCGATGTACGGCAGTTGCAGCCCATTGCTCCGGGTGGGCCGTTCGCGCACCTGATGCAGACAGATCAAGCCGCGATGCTGGCAACCAACTTGCGTCAGCAAGACCCCGCCGACCGTCAGGCAGCGCAAGATTTCCGGCATGGTGATGCCGCGAGCGCTCTCAGGAATTACGCCGAACGAGGACGGCTCACCGTCGCTGAAGATCGCGCTGGAGCGTTGAGCGCGCTGATCGCCGAGTGGAAAGCGAATGGAGGAATGTCACGACCTCAAGACCACGTTATCTTCACCGGAACACGAGCCGAATCGCGAGCCGCCAATCGACTCGCCCAGCGCGAACGCGCGAAAGCTGGAATCATCGACTTCGCGTCCTCGATTCCTCACGATGGCGAGCGATTCTGTCTACACGACCGTGTCCTTTTTCACAAGAACGTGTTTGCGGATGGTATTCGCAATGGCTATAGGGGAGAAGTCATCGCGATTGATCGATTCCTAAAGCGGATCACCGTCCGGTTCGACGGCGATTCGGGGCGTCAAGTCACGATCCGTCTCGCGGACTATGGGAACCAAAGTCTCACACATGCTCTCAGTATGACTACCCACAAATCGCAAGGTCAAACGGTTGATAATGCGTATTTGCTCGTCGGCGGAAGTATGGCTGATCGCGAACTGGCCTACGTGCAAGCAACTCGCGGTCGCTGCACAACACGTCTCTTTGTCGATCGCGCCCACGCCGGGGAGGAGTTGGAAGCACTCGCGAGCACGCTTTCCCGTTCACGCGTCAAGGAACTTGCCCATGACGTGGCCGCGCGAATCAGCCAACGCGAAAACAACACTTATGAAAGGGGACTTTGAGATGATCACTTCTCTCACGCTGGCCGGGTTTGTGGCCCTAGGTTTCATCATCTGGATCGGCCTTCTCAAGCTCTGGAACTTCTATGAAGAACGTACTCCCACAACCATCCAAAGGCGGATCTACACGACGGCCAAGAACCTGCCGCGCGACGTTTTCAATCTCGTCGTCTCCAGCGTTCTTTGGTCGGGATTGGGAGCCCTAGCGCTCCAATTCTTATTCGGTCTGGTCGGTCTCGCGGGATGGCTTCCCAACACGTCGTGGGCATTGCCAGTCATTGTGTTCTTTATCCTGGGAGCCCTGTTCTCCTTCTGGGAAGAGCCGGCAAGATCGGAGGAAGTCCAGCCGCGCGGGCGGGGGTTCAACAACAATCGACTAGGTTCCGGTCCTCGATCGTCTCCACCAGCAACAACAGCCGGCAACGTCCGCGGCCGCACGATTCGCACCTACCACGAGATCAAATAGAGGAAACATTTACTAAGAAAGGAACTTCGATGCTATTCAAGCGAAAACCTCCTCCGGTGCCAGAGCCTGGCAAAAAGCTGGCTTGGGGCCGCCACCAACTTGACGATAGCGAAGCTACCGGACATTTTCTTGCCGTGGCCGCTTCAGGCGGTGGCAAGTCAACCCTCTTGCAACTTTTGATGCAATCATCTCTGGGCGGCATCGGGATCGAACCCGACAGCCGCGCCTTGGTCTACGACCACAAGCAAGACATCCTTCCACTGCTAAGCGCCATCGCCCCGCACGCCAAGATCGTCACGTCCCATCCGTTCGACAAAAGGGGCGCGGCTTGGAAAATTGCCCGCGATGTCACCAACCCGGCGGTTGCCTTGGAGACAGCTCGAACACTTTTCCCTGATGTTCAAGATTCACAACCGTTTTTCGCCGACGCTGCGCGGCATCTGCTGTATGGCGTCATGCTGAGCTTCATTCTCAGCGGCGAACACTGGACGTTCGCTTCGCTCCTGCGCGTCATGCAGTCGGCTCGATTGATCCGCCGCGTGCTGCGGAAGCACGGGGTGACGCGATCCATCGAGCGTGAATACTTTGGCGAAGAGCGTACGGCGGCGAACATCATGAGTACGGTCGCCACGAAATTGCTGCCGTTCACCAACATCGCGGCGAGTTGGGAGACAGCCGCTGAATCTTTTTCGATTGAAGACTGGGTTCGCGGAAACTGGATTCTCGTTCTGGGGAATTACGAGACTGGACGTATGGCGATTGATGCCGTCAATCGTTGTCTCTTCAAACGGGCCTCAGATCTGGTGTTAAATCAATCGAACTCGTTTACGCGGCGGACGTGGTTTCTATGGGATGAAATCAGCGAAGCCGGAAAACTGGATGGACTGGTCAGCTTGATGAAGAAAGGCAGATCGAAAGGGGCGTGTTGCGTACTGGCTTTTCAGTCCGTTCAGGGCTTGCGGCGAAGCACGCTCTACGGTCGCGAGGAAACCGACGAAATTCTCGGGCAGATCGCCAACCGCTGGTTCGGTCGCTTGGAGTGCGTTGAGACGGCCGAATGGGCGTCGGAACTTTTCGGGGATCAAGAGTTTGAGGAAGAATCGGTTTCAGAATCAACCGGCAATGGAGGCAAGAGTCGCTCCGTAAGCCGACAACGCACGACGCGTCGACTCGTTCTGCCGAGCGAGTTCCTCGACATCGACGCGTGTAACTTGACGAATGGTCTAAGTGGCTACTACATCGTCCGCTCGCACGGTTCTTACTTCGACAAACTGGAGGGCGCCGTCCTCTGGGGCAAATCGCTCATCGCGCCTCGCTCCGACGTGCCTGAATTCGTGCCTCGGCCTTCGGACTCGATGCTCCTGAAGGCTTGGTCAGCTGCGGAGGATGCGACATTCTGCGTACCGAAGCTGGCGCGTAAAAGCCCAGAACCGCGCAAGCTGTCTGAACACACTCCGGACAAACCTCCGATTGACCGTAGCACCAAAACTCAGAATCTCGACGATCTTGACGCCCATTTTCAATAAACTTTGAGAAGGAATTCCCGTGGCACACTTATCATCACCCGAATCGCTTGCCCCACGCATGATCTGCGTGCGAGAAGTCGCTACAATCCTAGGTATCTCGACTCGCAGTGTCTGGCGGCTTGTCTCTCGCGGCGAGCTGCCGCAACCAATCCGCCTCGGACGCACCGTCCGCTGGCGGCCAGCAGACATTGAACGTTGGATCGAAGAGAAACTTAAAGCCAGCCACATCATAAACACCCCCCGTCATCGCCCACACTAGGAGTCTTGACATGGCCTCGATATACAAGCGAACCCAGGACAAATGCAAAAAGCGCGCTTTTTGGTATATCGGTTACAAGGATCATCATGGTAAGCGTCGAACCATTAAAGGATTTACGGATCGTGCTGAAACCGAACGATTAGCGGTTCGCATGGAGGAGGAAGCGAGTATGATCAAGAATGGCTTAAAGCAGTTGCCTGATGCCGAGCGATATTGCTCTGTCGCTGATTTCGTAAAGCGATTTCGTCAACAATTGATTGACCGCGATGTCAGTGAATTCCATCGTGACCAAACAATTAGCCGAATTACGCGAATCGTTACCGAATGCGACTTTCACACGCTCCAAGAAATTCAAGGGGATAAAATTGAACGCTGTCTGTCAGATTGGAGACAAGCCGGAATGAGCAAGCAGACAAGCAATCATTATCTCAAAGCCATGAGGCAATTTAGCTTATGGCTGGTCAAAACCAAACGCTTGGTAATCGACTATACGGCAAATATTCCATTGCTGAATGTACGCACCGATCGCCGTCACGACCGTCGGGCTTTATCCCAGTCTGAATTTGAACGATTAGTAGTAGCTGCGGAAACTGGCCCTAGCGTCGTGGGTATTGCTGGTCCCGATCGTGCCATGATGTACCTACTAGCGGCGGCAACAGGATTACGACGCGGTGAGATTGGCAGCCTCACCATTGAATCGTTTTCAATTGAGGCAACGCCAGCCACGGTTACAGTCAATGCGAGTTATAGCAAACACCGCAAGTCAGACACCCAGGTGCTTCCTACTGAACTCGTTGAGTATCTGCTTAAATGGCTCCAGCAGAAGAAGCCTCAGAAGCAAGAACTCCTGTTTCCCGTATCAAAGCAATCTGGCGGACTTGATCGCCGTACATCGGAAATGATGCAAAAGGATTTAGCTCATGCACGTGCTTCCTGGATAAAAGAAGCTGTGACATCTGAAGAAAAGATGGAGCGAGAAAAATCGGACTTTTTGAAATACCAAGATCGTGAAGGACGTTTCGCCGATTTTCATGCGACTCGTCATACGTTTATTACCAACCTTGGTCGTGCAGGCGTTTCTGCCAAGACAACACAAAAACTCGCTCGCCATTCCGACATTCGCTTAACAATGAATGTCTATAGTCATACAGACTTGGCGGAAAAGGCAGAAGCAGTGGGAAAGCTTCCGCAGCATTGGAAGCCCACGAATAGCCAAGCCGCGGATTCAAAATCTGTGTCCCAGTCGGAAGTACCAACAACCGGCTGGGAGTATATTGGGAGTGCGCCAGAAGCTCAAACTGACCAAAATAGACAATCTGTGTCACAAAGACAAAATTGGAGTCAGCCCAAAGCAGACAGCGAGGGCTCTTCGCAAGTTGTTGCTAGTTCAGCACTTGTCGCCAAGAATTCATTAGAGTCAACAACTGTCGCAACTACACCCGGAGGGGCTCGAACCCCCAACCCTCGGTTCCGAAGACCGATGCTCTATCCAATTGAGCTACGGGTGCAACTACAAGAAAATTCTTCCTGGGAGCGGGATCCAGGCGGCCGCAACCGCCGTTTCCCGCTACTCCTGCTCAGTCCTGACAGTGTAACAAATTCGTGGCGGTCCCGCTATTTGGGATTTAATTGCGGGGAAATTTCCGGGTGAGCGGTATTTTAGGGGAACACCGGGAGCCGCTGGTTTGCTGGCGTCCAGACTATTGCTGTGACAGATTTGCGCCCCCGCGGGTTCGCAAAGCGGTCCGCCCGGAAATTACGCGTCAAAATGGGTTGGGGACGATACCCAGACCGCCGCGCGGTGTTGTATATTAAGGGCGAAAGAGGGTAAGAAATTTACGCATTTGTCAATAAATCCCGGGAACGCGGCGGGGCCGTCTTTCCGGGGAACCGCGACGCCCGTTCCATTCCGTTGGCGGGACAAACTATCGCATGTCCATCAGCGACTCCACCGCTTTTCGCTATACCATGCACGATCCCGACGTGCGGTTGATGCTGGCGGTGCGCGGCGACGACGCCAACGCCTTTGAAGAGTTGATGCTGCGCTATCAAGACCGGTTGGTCAACGTGTTAGAGCATTTGGTGCAGCAGCGGGATTTGGCGGAAGATCTGGCGCAGGATGTATTTTTGCGGATTTACCGTTCGCGTAAAAGCTATGTGCCGGGGGCCAAGTTTTCGACGTGGCTATTTACCATTGCCAACAATGTCGCCTCCAATGCGCGGCGTTCGCAGGCGCGGCGCAAGGAAGTCCGGCTGGCGGCCCCGGCGGATCAATCGCAGGAACTTCCCACGATGGATGGCGTGGCCGTCGCGGCCAGCGGGCAAATGCCTCACCGGTTATTGGATAAGGAAGAGCTGCGGTACGCGGTTCGCGCGGCGATCGGCACGCTCAACGAGCGTCAGCGAATGGCGGTGCTGCTGAATAAATTTGAAAACATGAGTTACGAGGAAATCGCCACCGCCATGGAACTAACGCCCAAGGCGATCAAGTCGCTACTGTCGCGGGCGCGCGGCAATTTAAAGGCCGCTCTGGAACCTTATTTGCACCGGGGCGAATCCGTCCAGGCGGGGCTGGTGTCGGATACTGCCCTGGCCGGTGATTCCCCGGACTCCCCAGCGGATTAACCTTCCTTGTTGGTATTGCACGAGAAGGTGCCTAGCCATGCCAGAACTGAATGAAGTCGAATTGCCTCCCGATCCCCTGGACGAGTTGCTAACCGCCTACTTGGACGGAGAACTCTCGCCGGCGGATGCCCGCGCGCTTGAGGAACGGCTCTCCCGCGAAGAGCGGGTGCGGCAACGCCTGCGGGATTTATCCGGGGCCTGGGATTTACTGGATAATCTGCCTCGGGAAACCGTCGACGAGAACTTTACCAAAACCACCGTCGCCATGGTCGCCGTGGCGGCCCGGGACGAAGTTCGCGAGTTGGAAGCCGCGGCCCCCCGCTTGCGGCGGCAGCGCTGGTTATGGACCGCGGCGGCGGGGATCGCCTCTTTACTGTTGGGCTTTATCGGTTTACGCGCCTTTTGGCCCGATCCCAATGCCACCTTGCTGGCCGATTTATCGCTCTTGCAACAATGGCGCCAATACCAGCAGGTGGGCGATTTGCAATTCTTGCGACTACTTGACCAGCAAGGCCACTTTAGCGAAATCGCCGACCAAGACCAATCCGCCGCTCCCTCCCCGGATCCGCTAACTCTCACGGCAGAATCCGACAAACGGGCCTATTTGGCCGGCCTGTCCGTCGCCCAAAAAAATCAATTGCAACAAAAGCAACAAGAGTTTTTGGCCCTCGATCCGGCGGAGCAACAACGCCTGCGCGATTTTGAACGGCAACTCCGGGCCGATCCCCAGGCCCAGCGGCTTTCGGAAGTCCTGGCCAATTATCAGGCGTGGCTGATGAATCGCCCTCCCCTGGAAGTGGGGGAGTTGGCCAAACTGGCGACACCCGCGCGGCTGGAACGAATAGCGAAATTGGTCAAGGACGAGGATGAGCAATTTGTCAAACGCTATGGCCAGGAAGAGATTGAACCCCGCGATTACCGTACGATTTTTGAATGGTTTGAAGATATCGTTTGGCGGGCCAGAAAACCATTATTAGAAACCATGAAGCCCGATGTGTTGCGGTTTGTGGCCAGCCGTATGCAGCCCGAGGCGAACCTCGATGAAAAAACCCCCGACCAGCTCCAGCAAATCATCGAAAGCAACGAACCCCACGCCCGCAAGGCGCTCATGTTTCATTTTTGGCGGCATTTGGCGGGCACCAACCCCAAAATCCTGGCGATCACCGCGGCCGACATTCAACAGCTTAAGAAACGCCTCTCCAAGACGGCCCTGCAACGAATCGAACAATTTCAACAACGCAACGGCACCACCAACCTTCCCCCCGAAACCCTGGTCGACGAGCACCTCAAACTGCTGCAATCCTGGGTTTGGACCTCCATGCAGGTCGGCATGTCCATGCGGCGGCATGTGAGCGAGGAAGACCTGGAGCGCTTTTACAAAAGCCTGCCCGAGGATCAACGCAACGAACTACAATTGTTGCCGGCGGAAGAATTTAAGCGGGAATTGCGCCGCAAGTTCGACGAGCGAAACGGCTGGCATCGAGGTCGCCCGGGGGATGGCCCCTTTGGGCCTAAGGGTTTTGGCGGCAAAGGTAATCGCGGTCCCCGGGAAGATGGCCCCCCGCCTCCGGGAGAAGGCCCCCCGTTTGATGGGCCTCCACCACCGCGACGGCCGGAAGACGGCCCCCCCTTTGAACGCGGTCCCGGCGGCCCTGGCAGGCCACGATTTGAGGAACCACCGCCCAACTATGGCCCTCCCGAGTCGCGTGGCAAGCCGCAACCCCCCGCAGTGGACTAAATTCCGGGACTTTGGGGGGATAGCCTACCCAGTGTGACCCGAATCTGCTTTCTACAAAGCCACCTCCGGCCTTTTATTTATTTGTCAGTTCAATTTTTCCCGCCCATGCCCCAGGGACAGTGGAACCCAGTTGATTCCAACACTGTTCCATCAACTGCCGTTGGGGATCATGCGGGGGAAGTTGCACCACCAAGCTGCGCGCTGCCGCCCAATCGCCACTAGTAAAGAGTTGTTCGATTTTTTCCGCCAAGGCGGATTTGGCGGTGGCTGCCTGCGGACCCTCGTCTTCCACATCCAGCAATTCGCCAATGGGGATTCCTTGTTCCCAACCATACGGCTGCACCGTGGCCAGTGGACGATAGCACAATTCTCCGCTGGTCGCGTTCTCCACCGCTTGGGCTGTCGCCCGGTCTAGCAAAATATCCGCGGTGATCCGCCGCGTCAGGCTTTCCAGCCGCTTGGCCAAATTCACCACCGGCCCAAAGGCGGTCACTTGGGCTTGGTCGCGGGTGCCAATTTTTCCCGCCACCGCCAGCCCCGAAGCCAGACCGATCCCTACCTGAAAATCCGCCAGGGGATGTGCGGGATCCCCGGCCAAAGCGGCAAAATCTCGGCGAATTGCCAAGGCCGCACGGCAAGCCGCCAGGGGCGCGGCTGGCTCGGCAAAGGGCCACCCCCAAAAGCCCATCGCGCTATCCCCCTGAAAGTCACTGACCACCCCCCCTTGTGCCAGAATATGACGGGTCATAATGCCCAGGGCTTCGCTAACGCGTTCGAGCAAATTCAACAAGTTAGCGGCGGCCAGTTCGCTTTTGCGGCTAAAGCCGCGTAAATCGCAAAAGAGGACCGTGACGGCGGTTTCACGCGGTTGCAGAGCTTGTTCGCTATCGCGCGCGGCCAGCAGTTGCCGTACCCGGGGAGAAAAAAACGCCCCCAACGTGGCCTGCCGCTGGGTTAAATCCCGCAGATCCAATAAGGAACCCAGCGTGGCCGCGACAATTTCGGCATATTTCAAATCATCGCGCAGTAGCTCGGGATCTTCGGCGGTGGCATTTACCGGTAAAGCCGGTTCCCGACCCGCGTTTGTTGGCGCGACGGCTGGGAGTGGGGGAACGCGGCTGCCGCCAGTTAAATATAAGACCCAGCCGCTGCGTGTCTGGCTGGGGATCGGGACACAAAAGGCCCAACTGTCTTGCTCGCTCATGGTGTAGCCCAGCGACTCGTCCAGGGAAAGCCAGCGATGCAAGATGGTTTGTTGTTTGAGCAGGGCGGCCTGGATGAGTCGTCCACTGGGACGAAATTGTCCCGCGGCCAAGGAGCGGCGGTCCCAGTGCAATACCTGCGTGCGCATCGTGGGGTTGGTCTGGGCGTTTTCGGTGGTGGAAGGGGGGGAGTCCGCGGCCAACCATTCTTGCTGGACGATTGCCGCCGCGTCGGCTCCCCGCACATGCAACAGCAGCGTGACCAGCCGTTCGAGCAGTTCCTGCTCGTTGGCCGCGCTATGGATGACTTCCGGTAGGCGCACCAAACTGTCAATGCGCCAGTCGGCGCGTTGAAAAGGGACTTGCCGCAAATCAGCCGCCGAATAACTGGCGATATAGCGCGGCTCCGGGGCGTCGCGGGCTACCACCACCTGTTCCTGGGTAAACGTAAACGTTGTCCGGCCAATCACAAAGTGCTGCCCCGGGCCTAGTTGGCATTCCTGAATTTCTTTTCCCCGCACAAAGACCGGATTGCGCGCGGTGGAAAGGCGGCGCAGCCGCAGGCACTGGCCATCCCATAACAGTTCCAAGTGCCGGCGCGAAATCTTGGCATCCCATGCCACCGACCATTCCCCCGCCTCGCGCCCCAAGATGAACGCCTGGTCCAAGGGGACGTTCTTGCGCCAGCGATTTTCAAAGTCGTGACCTTGGGCGATCAGTTGGGCCATGCCGGAATCCGAGTTTTTTCGCGGGAAAGGATGCTTGTGCGAAAGTTGCCGGGGGTGGGTCATTAGGCGTGCCGGGGGAGTGGCGGTGGCAGCCGAATCTGCCGCAAAGCGTAAATCCACAGCCCCGCGGTAATCGCGGCGGCGCAGCCCAGGGCAAATATTCCGCTCCAAAAGAAATGCGCGCGAAACTGGTCAAGCTCGCTCCCCAGTACCTGATTGTAAGGGCTTTGCACGACCACCACCCAGCCCGATGGCTTGCCCCGGATAAGGATGGGTTGCTGCCACGCCAGCCAGCGTCCGGCAAATCGTTGTCCAGCCGGATGGCGGCCCAGGGGGTCGCGGTAGTTGTCGGTGCCGCTTTGTAACGGGGGAAGCTCTGTGGCCGGGACGCGCAGTTCGGCAATTTCGTCGGGCAAGATCCCCGTGGGGGCGGAGACCTGGCTAAACAGGGGATGCTGCACGATCAACCCGGCGCCATCCCCGGTCCGCTGGTCAACCAGCGCGGTAAAGTGCCCGGAGTTGCTATGCAGCTCGATCCATTCTTTCCCCACCTCAAAGGTCAACGCCAGCACGCCCAAAAATTCCTGGCTGCCATCCAGTTTAAACAGCGGCGTGGAGATCGCCACGCTCCAGCGCTTGCTGGATTGGCTGCGATAGACGGCGGAGAGATGCGTCCGTTTGAGCGATTCAGCCGGTGCCGGTCGCCAGTCGGGGGCTTGATCGCGAGCGCCGCCATGAAAGTACGTTCGCCAGGCGTAATTTTGACCGATGGTTTGGCTGGCGGGCAGGCGCGCGACCTGCAATCCCCGCGCGTCGGTCAAAAACCAACTGGCATAGCCAAAGCGGTTATGTTCGGCGATGAGCGAGGCCAGGCGGTCCTGTAATTTAGTTAAGTAGGGGAGTTGTTTGAATTCCTCGCGATAGGGTTCTAGCTGCATTTCGGCGGATACGGGATCGCTGAGCTTGGCCCCCAGGGTCATGACTTGCTCGCTGCTTTTATATTCCGCCAACAGGCCGCATAAATCGGGATCTGCCGCCAGGCGTTCCACAAGTTCAAACCGGTTGGCGAGATCGCTTCCCGCGGCGTCCGCCACGTTGTGGCCGGCAAACTTGAGGCTTTCGAGCGCTTTCCCGGTCAGGGATGATCGCAAATCCTCAAACGCGTTACCAAAGAACCACCATGCGACGAGCGCCAGGCAAGACATTACCACCACCGGCCCCACTCCCCCTAGGGTAACCAGCGGCCACAGTCGCCGCCGCCGTTCCCGCGTATCGAGCGCTGTCAGGACCTCGGTCAAATTGGCAAACCGCTCGCCGGGATCCAACGCCAGGCAACGTTCCAGGATTTCGGCCAACGCCCAATCCAGTTGAAATTTTGCCGCTATTTCTGCGGCAGAAAGCGGTCCCAGGCCGCGGCGGTATACTTCCAGCCGGTTGGCCAACAGGGAGGTGTTTTCCAGCCGCGCGGCCAGTTCCCGCGTCTGCCGCGGGGGCTCCCCCGCCAGCATGGCGTACAGGATTGCACCCAGACCATACACATCCCAGCGCGCATCGGGGGATTCGCTGCCGGCGGCTTGTTCCGGAGCCATGTAAAAGAGCGTGCCGCAGGCCGGTTGTTGTTCGTGCGCCAGCCGCGCCTGGCCAAAATCCGCCAAGCGCGGCCGCGCGTCTTGATCCAACAACACATTCGCCGGCTTCAGATCGCAGTGCAGCACCCCTTTGCCGTGGGCGTGGGATAAACCGACCGCCAGCTCACGAAAGATCTCCACCGCCGCTTCGATTGGCAGAGGCCCGGCCAGCTCCAGCCGCTGCGCCAGCGAACCGGCTTCCACGTACTCCATGACGTAATACGGGGTCGCGGCGTCCCAGCCGACATCCAGCAGTTGCACCACATAACGGTCCGCCGACAGAAACGCCAGTTTTTCGACTTCCCGCGCCAGTTGCGACCAATCTTGATCGGGAGAGACATGAAAAAACTTGATCGCCACGGGACGGCCCGTGGTCAAATCCCGCGCAACCCAAACTTCGCCAAAGGCGCCGCTCCCGAGGCACTTATCGCAATGATAGCCGGGGATTTCCAGGGGAGGACGCCCCAAACGCAGACTGAGCTGCCGGGCGTGCTGGCGTTCCTCGCTGGCCTGGGATTGGGTTTGATCGAGGGACATACGCGCACAACTTTTTTTACATTACCGCGGGTAGGCCAAGCTATTTAGCGATAGACCCCATGACAGGCGTCGCAATTTTTATTGATGATGCCCAGGGCCGCGCGTCCGGCGTCGTAATTTTTGGACTTGGCGGCCAATGAAAGTTCCGTCGCGGCCTGGCGCATGGCATTGGCAAAGCCCTGGTAGTCCTCGCTATCGGCGTCGGCGTAACCTTCGCGAATGATAGCGGCGCTAATAGCCGCCACAATTTGCGCTTCATGCTGGATTTGGTCAGCGCTATTGCCAAAGGTCCCCGCGTCGGAGGTAAATTTATTCAAGCGTTCCTCGGTGGCTAGCTTCAGCCGGGCCATCAGCGGGGGACGATTGGCGACTTTTTCGTTCCATTTGGCCTTGGGCTCTATTCCCGGGGGAGTTTCCAACGATTCGCCGCTTAATATTTTTGCCAGGTCCTCGGCCCGATTCTTGGATTCGCTAAAGGCCTGGTCGGTCGAGACCTTGAGATTCATGCTGACCCGGCCAAAAAGTTCGCGCGCAGCCAGGGCGTCCTTTTTAAAACGCACATCCCCCGCGTACTCGGCGATAATCCCAAACATCAGGCCCAGCATGCTGTAACTGATCCGCGAACGTTTATATCCCCCGCTTTTGAACGCGCTGATCGTTTTAACATCCTCCCCCGTGGGCGTGAGATACGATTTGATCTCTGATTCCAGCGTGGCGGCGTCAATAATTTTTGTCCAATCGGTCGCGCCGGGGTCCAGCGCCACCGGTGTGTTACCGCCGCTGGTCGCCGGAATGTTCGCCACCGCCGCGGCACCCGCCCCCAACGCGGGCCGCGAACCGACCAGTTCCTTGGCGGCGTCCTCGGGAAACAGGCTCTTCACAGTCTGGTCCCATTGGGGGGGAAGAGCCCGCTTCGGGGGAGTGGTTTGCGCCGCCACCTGCGTAAGTCCCCACAGTCCCGCCATCCCAACGAGCGCACACACGTAAATCACTCCCCACAGTCCAAGAGGGGGGCGAGGAGGGAGAAGCTTTTTTCCACCAATGGCGGAGGGGTCGTGCGGCATGGCTGGCTACCGAGGCTCGGGGCAAGGTTGGACAAATCGAGCGGTTGGGTCACGCGAATATGTTTATTATGCCTTTCCCCATCCAGGCAGGCAACGCGCGGGAGGGAACAAACTGTTTCTGTCTAGGTTGGAGCGCAATCCATACCTTGAATTCAGGCCCAGGTTGGCAATAATTTGGCAGTGCGTAGTTTTGACAGGCAAGGCGGTTTCTGCACGGCGAACCATTTTTGGGCGGCGAAAATTTATGGCTGATTCGCATCGCCGCGATTTTATCACGGGAAAAAGCTGGCCCGCCGCCGCGCGGGAAATGCTGGATCGGCAATTTCCGCATTCTCCGTTGACCACGGTCAAGACCGAGTATTTGCTCAGCTACACCCGCCGAGCGATGGCCTGCGATTTTTCGGTGTGGCTACCCGCGGATGCTTCCGCCGAGGCCACCACCGCCGCCCTGGCCGCGCTCGATCTCGTGGAAAATCTGGAAGCCCAACTTACGATTTACCAATCCACCAGTGAAATCAGCCGGATCAACGAGTTGGCCGCGACAGAGCCAGTCGTGGTTGAGTCGCGGTTGTTTGAATTGTTATGTCAAGCGCGGACGCTCTGGAGCGAATCCCGCGGCGCATACGACATCACCAGCGGCCCCCTGAGCGAAGTTTGGGGGTTTTCCCGCAAGCAAGGCCGCCTACCCAGCGAGCAAGAAATCTCCGCTGCGCTCACACGAGTGGGATCGCAACATTTGCAATTGAATCCCCGTGATCATACGGTCCGTTTTTTGCAACCGGGGTTGACGCTTAATCTGGCCAGCATTGGCAAAGGTTACGCGCTGGACCGTTGTGCCGAGATCTTCGCGGCCGCGGGCGTGGAACGGTATCTCTTGCATGGGGGGAATAGCAGCTTGCTGGCCCGCGCGCCACTCGCCACGGAGATAGCCAGGGAGAGCATCCCCGGGACACCTCCCCCATTGCCGGTGAAAGGCCCCGATAACTGGTGGATTGGCGTGCGCGATCCGTATTTGCCCGATCAGCGGATTCTGGAAGTAAATTTGCGCAATCGCGCTGCGGGAACGTCGGGGGCGGCCGTGCAGCACTTTTGGCATCAGGGAAAGCGCTATGGGCATATCCTGGATCCGCGCACTGGCTGGCCCGCCGAAACAGCGCTGTCGGCCACGGTGCTGGCCCCCACCAGCGCCATGGCGGACGCCATTTCGACGGCCTGTTATGTCCTGGGTGCGGAAGGAGCGGCGGAACTGTTGGCCACGCAACCCGGAGTCGCGGCGTTGATCTTTTCCCCGGGAAAAAAGGCCAGCGAGTGGGAGCTTACCACGTTGGGCCTGGATCCGGCGGATTTACGGCAGGTAAGCTAGGGTTACGCACTTTTACGGAACAATCCGGGATAGGCGGTGTTTGCAGATCCTATTCCGCCGATGACATCGGCGGCTTTATTAACGCTATTCCGCCGATAACATGCGTGGCTGGGGAGCGTGTGGCAAACGCCAGTTACACGTCCACCGCGCGCCGCAGTTCATATAGATCGATCACTTGCCGGCGGCCATCTTTTTCCACCGGTATTTCCCGGCGCGCCGTTACCACCAACCCCTGCCGACGCGCTGCGTCGGTAAACCCGGCGGCCAGGTGCCGCTGGGGGTCGGTAAGGAGGCCCAGGCCATCCCGTGCCAGCGACCGCGCAAAACAACTGGCCACCAAATCGCAATAAGGTTGCTCATAGAGCACATCCGAGGCGATGACCACGTCAAAGTCCGTCAGGTCGGCGGGGTAGTTCCGCCAGTCCACCATGCGCTGTCGTGGAATTGGCAAGCCATTGAGCGCGGCGTTTAGCTGGGTAAAGATTCCCGCGTCGGCATAGTAATCGGTCGCCGTGACCACAAATCCGCGCTGCGCGGCTAAACACGCCACATAACCCACCGCGCATCCCAGTTCCAGCAACGTCCGCCCGCAGCCTTGTTCTTCTAAGATGCGGGCCGCCAAACCTAAAGCGCTGGGCCAGACATCCGCCCAATAGGGGAGACGGCCATCCTGGTTGAACTCTGCCTCGCTGATCAGGGCATCCACGCTGCGGGGACGGAGAATCTCTAGCAAATGCCCCGGCAAACCGAGCGGGCCTTTGACAAGCTCGTACTTGGCGGCGAGGGCGTCCGCCACCCGCAAATAGGGATTGAGCAAATGGGGATCAAGCAAGGAAGAATCCACAGCGAGGGATTAAGCGCCCACTTCGGTGCGTTTTTCCCGCAGGCGGACAGCCTTACCGACGCGGTCACGCAGATAGTACAGTTTTGCCCGGCGGACCACGCCCGAGCGCTTGACCTCGACTTTGGCGATTTTGGGGCTATGGATGGGGAACTTGCGCTCGACCCCTTCCCCCTGCACGATCCGCCGCACGGTAAACATTTCTCGCGTGCCAGCGCCACTTTTGGCTATCACAACGCCATTGAAAATCTGAATCCGTTCTTTTTCCCCTTCCAGGATGCGGGTATGCACATCCACTGTATCGCCAATGTCAAATTGGGGAATTTCCGTTTTGAGGCTGGAATTTTCGACGAGGGATAAAATTTGGGCTTTGTTCATAAAAGTCCTCCCACAGCGAAGCAGCGGATTCCCTAATCGACAGCGGAAACCAAGCAAGCCGTGTAACTAAAGTTTGACAGAATCTACCTTTGCCATACTGATCAGGTGGGCAAACTTGTATTTTGCGCACAAAACGCCGTTCGTCAAGGAGGGAACACGTGAAGCAATTAAGAATTAAAAATTAAGAAATAAAGTGCAGTCATTCAGAACTCTGCATACATACTTCAGACTTTGCCCCACAGGATTCTCACTGAGGCTCGAACCCAGCCACTCTCCCGCTTCCCGCCCGTCTCACGCCCCACCCTGCATTTCCCCTCGACGTTCACTGGTGCGCAAACGGCTTTGTTCGCGCCGCCAGGCGGCAATTTCCGCGTGATTGCCCCGTAGCAGCACATCCGGCACGCTTAACCCGCGAAATTCGCGGGGACGGGTAAACTGGGGACCTTCCAGCCCGTCGATTTCGTCCGAAAATGAATCCTCGGCCGCGCTGCGCTCATCCCCTAGGACGCCAGGAATCAGCCGTATCACCGCATCGATGACGACCATCGCGGCGACTTCCCCCCCGCCCAGGATGTAATCGCCGATCGACAATTCGTCCGGCTGCAAAATTTGGCGAATCCGATCATCAAAGCCTTCGTAGCGGCCACACAGCAGCAATAAACGCGGTTTGGCGGCTAGCTCGGCCACCACTTGCTGCGTCAGACGCCTCCCTTGGGGGGTCAGCATGATCAGGTGACCGGGGGCAACGTGGAAATCAGCGTTGCTGGAGGAAGCTATCGGCGGGGCTGGGGGTTCTCCCTCCAAAATCGGCTCTGGTGGAGACTCGCGATTTGCGGGCGGTAGCGGCCACAGCGTTTCATTTGCCGGATGCCCGCAGATGCGCCAGTCCGCCGCAGGCTCTACGGCATAAGGGGCGGGGTGGCCGGATTGGACGGCGCAAACGGCGTCCACGACCGGCTCGGCCTTAAGGATCATGCCGGGGCCCCCCCCATACGGGCGGTCATCCACCACATGATGCCGTCCGGCGGCCCAATCACGAAGTTGATGCAGATGGACGGCAACCAGGCGGTTATGGATGGCCAGCTTGAGCAGACTTTGTCCCAGATAGTCCGGAAACATCTCGGGAAAAAGGGTCAAGACGTCAAATCGCATGGAGGACCAGCGGTAATATGCGGGGGGAATTATCGCGCTCGAACCAAATTCCCCCGCCAGTCGTCAACAACAGGGTCATATTGCCGCCAGTTACAAATTACCGCCAGCTCTTACAATTGCCTCTAAATTACTCTGCGGCGGCCGCGGCGGCGTCGGCGTTGGTATCCACCCCTTCGCTGGCGGCTTCAGGCGAGGTGGGCATTCCCTCGGCGGTGGCGGTCGCTTCCGGAGCGTTGGCCGCGGCCTCGGCGGCGGCTGCTTCGGCGGCTGCGGCCTCGGCGGCGGCTTGTTCCGCGGCGATTTCTTCCTTGGTCTTGCGTTTAAATTTGGCCTCGCCGGCGTCGGGAATAGCGCGGGGACCGTGCAGTTTTTCGAGGGCGGCCTTTTGGGCGTCCAGGTGCGTGCCATTCGGGCCGTATTTTTCGATAAAGATCGCCACATGCTCACTGGGCAACGCCCCCACGCCCAACCAATATTGCAGGCGTTCAAGATTGAACTTGACCCGGGCATCGGTGAGGGGGATATGCGGATCATAGGTCCCCAATTCCTCGATGACCTTGCCGTCGCGGGGATTTTTGGTGTCGGTCGCACAAATGCGATAAAAATGGCGGTGGGTACGCCCCATTTGCTTCATACGGATACGAACGGACATGCTGGCTCCTCTGTGGACAAAAAAATGTAAGTGACTTCGACTGCGTGGTTGAATGACCCGGCCCCAAAAGCTATTTGCGTTTTTCGCGATTTTTGCGGCGCAGCTCTTTTTCTCGTTGTTTTTGTAATTTTTTGCGTTCCTCGGCGGTCAGGCGTTTACCCGTGTCTCCCTTTGGCGCAGAGAACATCCCGCCGGGATTCATCATCCCTTGCCGCTGCAACTGTTGCAAGGCGGCCATGCGGTCGCCCCCCCCCATCCCCTTGCCGTTCATCATTTTCATCATGCCCGCCATACCGTCAAATTGCTTAATCAGCTCATTGACTTCGTGCGGTTCCGTCCCCGACCCCAAGGCGATCCGCCGCCGCCGCGACTGGTCGATTTGCTTGGGATTATCCCGTTCAAAGGGCGTCATGCTGTCGATCATGGCAAAGAACCGCTTCATGTCCTTTTCCAGATCCACCCCTTGCAGCATATCCTTTAAATGTCCCATGCCGGGGATCATGCCCAGGAGCTTGCTGAGCGACCCTAGCTTTCGCATTTGGTCGTACATTTTGCGAAAGTCGGTCAGCGTGTAGCGTCCGGCGGCCAGGCGCTCCTGCTGCAGCCGCATTTCTTCTTCGTCAAGTTTTTTGTGGGCAATTTCGACCAGGGACATCAGGTCCCCCTGGCCGAGGATGCGTCCCGCCATCCGTTCGGGATGAAATTCCTCGAGCGCGTCCAGATGCTCGCCGGTGCCGAGGAATTTTACGGGGACGCCGGTGACCGCCTTGACGGACAGAAGCGCCCCGCCGCGGGCGTCGCCGTCCAATTTGGTCATGATGACGCCGTCGAGTTCCAAGGCCTCGTTAAAAGCCTTGGCGCTGTTGACGGCGTCCTGGCCGGTCATGCCATCCACGACCAGATAGACCTGATCCGGTTCGACCCGCAGGTCGATCCGTTTAAGCTGGTCCATTAACTCGGCGTCGATATGCAACCGCCCCGCGGTGTCCAGGACCACCACATCGATCAATTCCGCGCGGGCTTTTTTTACCGCCGCTTGGCACACAGCCACGGGGTCGCTTTGACCGGACTCGCTATAGACGGGAATTAGAAGTTGCTGGCCCAAGACGTGCAATTGCTCGATCGCCGCGGGGCGTTGCAAGTCCGCCGCCACGAACAAGGGCTTTTTTCCTTGTTCCTTCAGCATTTTGCCCAGCTTACCCACGGTCGTGGTTTTGCCGGACCCCTGCAGCCCGCACATCATGATGACGGTGGTGGTGGGGCGTAAATGCAGCGAGTGATCCACAGGCCCCATGAGGTCGATCAGCTTATCATGGACCAGTCCGATGAGTTGGGTAGTGGGATCGAGCGATTTGAGAACCCGCTCGCCCAGGGCATCCGCCGAGACATCGCTGATAAAGCGTTGCACGACGGGGTAGCTGACGTCAGCCTCGAGCAGGGCTTCCTGGACCAGTTTTAGCCCGTCGCGCATATTCGCCTCGGACAGTTTGGCCTTGCCGCGGATGGCGCGGAGGGCTTCTGACAGGCGATCTTGGAGGGCTTGGAACATAATATACGGCGAACGGTGATAAATGAAAAATTTTTAGTATGCTGGGTAATAATCTGGACCGGCTTGTAATCTGGTAAGGTCTTTGAACGAGGAGCTAATAGCCTAGCCTAATAGGAAAAGCCAAAAATCAACCACACATTTAAGAAAAACGCGTGGTTTGAAAGCCTAAAATAGTGCCGTTAGCCCAATAATTTTGGGAATCTAAGAGAATACCAAATTCAGGCCACCATTTGCAATTGGGCGGTAGAATTCCTTTAATCGCGTTCGGCTCAAGAGAGACTTGGCATAGATTTTATCCTGCCGGGAAGTACAGGAGATTGATACAAGTCATTCGCAGTTATAAATTTATATCCAAAACGAGGGTGACGGGACTTGAACCCGCGGCCTCCAACGTGACAGGCTGGCGCTCTAACCAACTGAGCTACACCCCCAAATCTCTGACAATTGACGATACCACCAATTCCCGTGAACTGGTTGCCGCACAATTTGTCTTATTATACGTAACAAAGACTGCCCCGCAAGTCATCGGGTTCACCGAACTGTACCCGAAAAAACGACATCTTACCGGTTGTATGGGAATGATTTTGCCAAAAGACCGGTTTTTTTGGGGCAAAGCCTTACCTTGGTGGAGTAAACGTTGTTTTAAGTGTCTCTTTCCTGATGATTCGCGGATCGGTTTGAATGAATTGCGCGGAATATACCGTGGCACCCCCCCTGTTGAGGGACTCGCTGGGACCTGCCACCCGCCCCTGATCGTTAGCCGCGTTCCTGGTCGCTAAAAGTAAACTAAACTTGCATAAGCGCACGCCAGTTTATTCTTTGCCGCCAGCCGAGGTTTTTAAAAATGTGGGCCACTTGGACGGATTACACACATGACCGCTACCGCGACTTGTGGATTTGGATCAATAGCCTCAATCGGCAGGAATGGCTGATGATGGGTATTGCCACGCTGGTGCTGGGGGCGATCATGCTGCGGGGATTTGGATCGCGCAAGAATTACTAATCGCTGTTTTTAAAGCGGCGGAGTTCCTCCGGGGATCTCCTTTTTAATCGCAAAAGTCGCCAAACGCGAAAGACGCCAAAGTTAACGCACTTTTTCGGCGGTCAAATGGTAGATGGCCAGGATGGTCCCATCCGGCTGCTTAAATTCTTCCACTTGAAATTCCCCTTCGACAGTCACCGGGCGGGTGGTGTAATTGGTTTTTTGCCCCGGTATCATATCCACGATCATGCAGTCATACAGCGCCGCGCCGGGACCAAAGCAACATTCCATGTTATCGCGGACCAAAATAAAGTTTTCCAAATCAGTGCTTTCAAAGCCGGGCAATATAAATCCGCGGATGCGGATCTTTGAGCCCGCCAATTTTTCAATATCCTTCGTCAACATTTTGCGGTCAAATAATTGATCCTTACTCATCTCAAACTTGAGCGTGTCAAAGGTGATATTGCGAGTTTCGGACCGGGCCGCCGGGGCTTTCTCTTCGGCGGGGGGAGACGCTGGCGTCGCCTGGGCCGTGGACTCCGCGCCGGATAATGACCGTATCGCGACGCACGGGATCAAGAGGGCCAGCAACAAACAGATTTGCGCAGTCGCTCCGGCCATACCTGTCTGACAGGCTTTTTTTGTCACGTTATGCAAATTGAACATCGATAGCGAACAGTCATAGGGCAGGAGATTGTTCTGTGTCGGATCGCCAGTAAACGCAGGTGATCATCCCGATCAATTCGTCCAATTATAGGGTAGCGGAGACGCGGAGGGTATTGAAAAACAGGAAATGGGCGAATACCCCGGATTTTCCCCCCGAGTGGCACCAAAATTGCCTATAATGCCAGCTAATATCCTAAACATCCTTGGTTGTTTCATCCTGCTATCGTTTTTATCTACTCCTTTCCCTAATTAATGCAAATTTTCATTTTTTCCTAGGGTTCGAATGTCAGATTTTTCTGAAAAAAATTCACAAAACAGGATGGATCATTCCTCCGGGCAGCCACCGGCCGCCACCAACCCCCTCCACCGTTCCATGTCTTCTCCAATGCCAGACGCGGATTTTTCCGACCTGCCCGATCCCGCTTCCCCTGCGGACTCCCCCCTCGACCCGGACAATATCGCTACCCAACGCGATCTAACCCGGCATCCGTTGGCCCAGACCATACTCGCCCATGTGGGGCGGCCGGAATATCGCCCGGTCAAGCCCAAGGTGATCGTCAAGCAACTCGATTTGTCAGTGGACGATGGCGTGCTGCTCAAGCGGATCATCAAGCGCCTGGTAAAGCAAGGCAAACTGGCCTGGGGCAATAAGCATCATGTCGTTCCCCTGGCCACGGGCATCGCCGCGCAACCAGTTAATAATCATTTGCCGACCACTGGCTCATCGGCCAAACTTCCGCGCAACGATTTTGCGCCCTTGGCGGATGATTCCACTCCGGCGGAAAATTCGTCATCGGGCACGCCAAAAAAAACCGTCCTGGGGGGAAATAAAATCAGCGGCACATTCCGCCGCACGCAGGCGGGGCATGGGTTTGTCCGTCCGGATGGCCTCCCCCCTGGATCGGACCGCTCGCTGGACATTTTTATCCCTTCGGACGCCGCTGGCGACGCCGCGTCAGGGGATAAAGTCATTGTCAAAGTCAGCAAACGCCCCCGTCCCGGCCGCGATAACCAAGCCGGCGAAATTTTGGAAATTATCGAACGCGAAACCCACCGCTTTGTCGGGACCTATTTTGTCGCGGGAGAAGAAGCCTTTGTCAGGATCGATGGCACGCTTTTTCCACATCCCATTTTAGTGGGAGATCCCGGGGCCAAAAACGCCCAGGAAAACGACAAGGTCGTCATCGAAATGGTCCGCTTTCCCGGACCCTACCACGATGGCGAAGGGGTGATTGTCCAAGTGCTGGGCCAGCGCGGAGATGTGGGAATCGAGACCTTGTCGATCATCCACGAGTACGATTTACCCCAGGAATTTCCCGAAGACACCCTGGAAGCCGCGCGCACGGTCGCCGAATCCTTTGACGAGTCGATCACCGGTATCCGCCGCGACTTGACTGGTGAAACCGTCATTACCATCGACCCGGTCGATGCCCGCGATTTTGACGACGCCATTAGCCTAGCGCGCGACGAGCGCGGACACTGGCGCTTGGGCGTGCATATCGCCGATGTATCGCACTTTGTGCCCGTAAAAACAGCCCTGGACCGCGAAGCCTACGAGCGGGCGACCAGTTGTTATTTGCCCGACCGCGTCATTCCCATGCTGCCCGAGGTGATCTCGAACAATCTGGCTAGCCTGCAACCGCACAAGGTGCGCTACACCCAGACGGTGTATATCGACTTTAGCCCCGAAGGAGTGGTAACGCATGTCGAGCCATGCCTGGGCGCGATTAAAAGTTCGCGACGATTTACCTATGAGGAAGTGGACGAGTATCTGGCCGACCGCGACGATTGGCAAGGAAAGCTAACCCCCCAGGTGCATAAACTCCTGGGTCAGATGCACGAACTGGCGATGATGCTGCGGAGGCGGCGGTTCAAGCGCGGCGCGCTCGAACTGAGCATGAGCGAGGTCAAGGTCGATCTGGACCGCGAGGGGCGCGTGTCAGGAGCGCATGTGGTGCAAAACACCGAAAGCCACCAGATCATCGAGGAATTCATGCTGGCCGCCAATGAGGCGATCGCGCAATTCCTGTTTGAACGGGAGATCCCGTTTCTTCGCCGCGTGCATGGCACTCCCGATCCCCGCAAACTCAAATTACTGACCGAGTTTGTCAACGAATTGGGAATCGAGGCGCAGTCGTTGGAAAGCCGGTTTGAACTGCAGCGGGTGCTGGCCGCCGTGGCGGACAAGCCCGAACGCTATGCGGTCAATTACGCCGTGCTGCGCAGTTTGCAGCGGGCCGTGTATAGCCCCATTGAGGAAGGGCATTATGCCCTGGCCAGCGATTGCTATTGCCACTTTACCTCGCCGATTCGCCGTTATCCCGACCTAACCGTGCATCGGCTGATCCGCACGATTCTTGAAGGGGGAAAACCGGTCAAGGATGTCGCCGCGCTGGCCCTAGTGGGAGAGCATTGCTCTGAACGCGAACGCCGTGCCGAAGCGGCCGAGCGCGAATTGACCAAGGTCAAGCTCCTGATGTTCATGGAAAGCCGCGTCGGCACCGAGTTGGACGCCATCATCACCGGCGTGGAGGAATTTGGCATTTTTGCCCAGGGAATCGACATTCCCGCCGAGGGGATGATTCACATTAGCGCGCTGGCGGATGATTATTACACGTTTGACCGGGCTTCACATACGCTAGCTGGCCGCCGCGCGGGAAATATCTTTCGCCTGGGGGATAAAATTCGCGTGACGGTCGCGCGGGCGGATTTAGAGCGACGCGAGCTCGATTTTCGCATTACCAGCAAATTGGCCAGCGGCGGCCTGGATGTCACCATCGCACCCGACCGGCGCAGCAGACGGGCGGGTGATGCCCGCGGCGGTGGCCGCAGCGGGGGAAATTCGCGCTCCGCCGAACGGGGGCGCAGCACGGGCCAAACAAAAAGCAAACGTCCCATCCGGGAAGAAGGGGGACGAAAGTCCGCCAAGGGCAAATCCTCCCCCAAACCGACTAAAAAACGCCGAAAAAAATAGTCGCAACCCGCTCAAAGCGAGTTCACGCCGCAGCGGCTAGCCATTTGGCTAGCATGCTCTCTGCCTGAGGCGGCGTCCGGCAAACGGCATGATATAATAGACCACGGGTAGCGGGCCGAACAATTCTTTACACGGGATGGGCCAGGGCGTGGCGAACTGCGGGAAAATTTACCCAACGGGGCTTTGTCGTACTCCTGTTGCGAAAGACACGCTCCAGCGAATGTTGGCAGTGGGGTGTGTCAGTCTGCTGTATTTGCTGCTTGGCTGCGCCAGTGCATTTGCTCAAGATCCGCCGGTCGATGAGCTACCAAAGAAAATTTCCGTTGCGGCCCTGCGTTACCAGCAAGATATCCAAAAACTGCTGACCCAAAGCCAATCAGCCCCTTCCCCGGTAACAGAGGCCCAACAACCAGAACTGGCGGCGCTGCGGCGGCAATGGGAAACCTGGTTGCCAGGGTCCGATCCCGATCGTTTGCATATTTCGATCATCCCTACGCTGGACATGCGGGAGTCTGGCGCAGACATCCCCCACCAAACCAGCCCGGCGCATGACCGGCCACAAACGGCCGACATTGAACAATGGCGCGCCGCCTGGCGGCGTTTACGCAGCGAGCGCGCGCGGGAATTGGTGGCGTTGGCACGGGAGGCCGCCACCCAAGAACGCGTCACGCTGGCATGGGAACTCTTGCGGCAGGCTTTACGCGAAGACCCCGCCGAACCGCTGGCCAGATTGATCCTGGGGTATGAGCGGATCAGTTCTCCCGCCGGTGTTGGCTGGGCCAGGCCGGCCGTGGCCGCCAAGCTGCGCGCGGGGCTGGTCTGGCGGCCGGAATATGGCTGGCTCTCCGCGGCGGACCATGACCGTTATAACGCGGGAGAACGCCGACACCGGGGCCAATGGATCAGCGCGCAGCGCGACGCCCAACTGCATGCGACCATTCAGACCGGCTGGAAATGCGAGCACGCCCATTTTATCGTCACAACCAATCACAGTCTGGCGGAGGGGGCGCGATTATCACAAAAGCTAGAGGAGTTGTGGGAGGTCTGGCAGCATGTGTGGGTGGCGTATTATTTAACCCCGCGGGAACTGCGGCAGCGGTTCACCCTGGCCGACACCTTGTTAAAAACTTGGGAAAAATCCCCCCCCGGTGCACAAAACGCCCAGGTTGAAGGGGCATTGCGTCCGTTACCCTGCGAAAGCAAACGGTTTGCCGTGGCGCTCTTTGCCGCCCGGGACGAATACAATGCGACACTCCGCACGGCCCAGCCACAAATAGAGCAGACCCTGGGGATTTATTTTGCATCGACGAAAGTGGCATATTTTTTCGCGGGGGCGGATCAAGACCCCGGCACCATCTGGCACGAGGCGACACATCAGCTCTTTCAGGAAACCCGCGCGACTTCCAAGGAGGCGGGAGCGCTCGCGAATTTTTGGCTCATCGAAGGCGTCGCCTGTTATATGGAAACCCTGGCGCATACCGGGGAGCACTGGTCCGTGGGAGGAGGCGATGCCCCGCGCGTCTTGGCGGCCAGGTATCGCACGTTGCGCGGGGATGGCTATGTTCCGCTGGCGGAACTCAGCGGCATGGGCATGCGGGAGTTGCAGCGCGATCCGCGGCTTGCTCAAATTTACAGCCAAACCGCGGGGTTGACGCAATTTTTTATTCATGGCGCGGAGGGTCGTTATCGAGAGGGCTTGATCCGCCTGGTGGAAGACGTTTATAGCAACCGCGCGGCGGTTACCGCGCGTAAATCATCCCCGGCGGGCAGCGCGGAGAATCCAGGCGCCGCGGCATTATCGCAGGCATTGCAAAGCCCGTTAGACATAGTTGACAGTCAATATCGCGCCTACTTGCAGAGCCTGGGGCCGATCCCCAACCTGACAAATGAATAAGCCGTGGCCCATTCACAGCCGGGTCAAGCCGACTCCGGGGGACTTTTTTTTCATGCCCTTACACGCTGTCCCAACTCGATACCGGGTGCGCATGATCGTGGCGTTATGCCGTGCTTTGCTGTGCGCCCCGCTGTTGACCCTGGCGTTGACCGCCAGTCCCGCCGCCGAGCTGCGCCCGCTGGACCTTAGCCAGGCGCGGGCGCATGGCATTCGCGAACTTCGCGGCCAGCATATCGTGCTCTTGACGGATGTTCCCTCGCTCCCCGTGGTGGATGAGCTTCCAGCGGTGTTTGACGCGTTTGTGCCGCAGTTGTGCGAATATTTTGCCGTGCCGGCGGAACGCGTGCGCAACTGGCAAATTCGCGTCTTTCTGATGGAAAATCGCCAACTGTTTGCTGACTGCGGTCTGTTACCCGATAATCTGCCGCAGTTCGAAAACGGCTACGCCATCAATGGCGAAGCGTACTTTGTGCAACAAACCAGCGATTACTATCGGCGGCATTTATTACTGCACGAAGGAACGCATCTCTTTCAGTTTGATATCGCGCGGATCAACAGTCCCCCCTGGTATACCGAAGGTGTCGCCGAATTATTGGCCACCCATCTGTGGGAAGATGATCAACTGCGGGGAAAATACTTTCCCCGGGACGCCCGGGAACTTTCTAAATGGGGCCGCATCGAAATGGTCCAAGAAGAATTGGCCCGCGACCGCGGCCTTTCCTGGGCGGAGCTGCAAAACTTTCAGTCCCGTGATTTTGGACGAAATTCCTCTTACGGTTGGGCGTGGCATGTGGCCGCCGTTTTGGACAATCACCCGCGCTATCAGCGGCTATTTCGCAAATTTCACACCGCCGCGCAAAACCGCGATTTTGCCGCGACCTGGAAATCGGCTTTTGAGAAGTGGGAACCGCAGTTGGCGGCGGATATGCAAATTTTTACCCGTGACGCCGTCTACCAATACGACTGGCAACGGACGGCCGTCGAATTCAAACCCGGACGCTCCTTTCCCGCGGGCAAGCGCCGCGCGACAGTCACCGTGCGGGCGGATGCGGGTTGGCAAAACTCCGGCGTGATATTGGAGCAAGGCCAAAGTTATCAGATTAACGCCGAAGGAGAATTCATCCTCCGGACCGTCGAGCCAAAATGGACCGCGCGGGCTAACGGGATCACCATTCAGTATCATCATGGGCGTCCCCTGGGGGAACTGCAGGGGGCGATATGGAATGATTCGGCACGGCAGCCAGCATCGGAAGCCGTCGGGGCTCACCCCCTGACGTTTTTGACCCCCATGTCGATAGGCGAACGGGCCACATTGATCGCGCCGCGGGGGGGGACGCTGTTTTTTAAGCTTAACGATTCGGCGGCGGAACTGGCGGACAATAGCGGCGGGGTGCAGGTGGAAATTCGCCGCGAAACACCGGCTCCGTAGCGGTGGTGGAGACGCCCCGCGCCGGACAGCGGAGCAACAGCCGCCAAAAACTTGATTAGTATTGCCAAAAATCACGCTAGCGGCCCTGGAAATCGCGGCAAAACCGGGCCTTTATAACGATTATACCGGGACAATTGCCCCCTTTTTTGCGTTTCTGGACGGGAACAGCGACCCAACTCTTGCAGCCACCGCCCGGCCAGTTAGATTCAAGGTTATGCCCCCGTGGGCCGTCAAGGAGCAATGACTGATTTCGCCGTTGGACGCGGTGAAATAACCCCGGAAATGATGTTCCGACACGCCCGCGGATACCAGAGCGCTTTTTGCCTTTTGTAAAGTTATGGCCGACACCCACGATCAGCACGCCCGCGAGTCTGTTTCCCAGGAAATTGATCATTTGCTGCGCAACGCCGAACTGCGCAACCAATTGGAACCGTATTTGGATGATTCCATCTCGTGGATCAACCGCGAGCAGGTTCCCACTCCCTTGGAAAATGAATTTTTAGAATCGATGTTGGCCTGGGAGCGCGCGCCGATTGTTCCCATTGCGCAGTGGTACTCTCCGCCGTTGGAATTGCCCCCTCCGGAGGCGCTGGATGACGCCACCTTGCACGAGCGGCTGTGGCAGACGATCCATCAGTTGTTTAGCAAGCGGATCGTTTTGGATTTTACCGATCACTTATCCGACCGCGAATTGTACTGCGTGATCTACCGAGATATATTGCCATCCGAAGAAAAAAAGCTAGACGGACATGGCTCTTATTTGCATTGGGATTGTTCCGACATGGGGGACTCCGCCGAGACATGGCTGACCTACTATGCTAGCGAAGAGGACCGCCGCCGTTGGGCCGAGGAATTTGGCGATGAGTTGCCTCCCGTCGCGATTCCCCCCCACCCCCGCGATTTACCTCATGAACCGTATGCGTAGCCTGGGAAGGTTGGCGGCTTTTTTTACCGCCAGCCGCCGCTGCTATCGGCAAAACACAATAGTGGCCGCCGGGATGGGTGGCGGAGCACGGTTTTTCATCAAGTTGACTCCGCGGCAGGCACGTCTAGAATGCTAACTATCCGCTAGTCGCTGGCGGATGTGTCCAACCGTCACTCGGCCGCTTTACGCTAAATTCTTGTAATTATTGCTGTTCCCCAGCGCGCTAAAAATATGCTACCCGTCCCCCAGGATTCCGCGATCTTGCCCGAAATGCAGCGCACCTTGATTTTAGAGCGCGCCTTGGTCGCCCTCCCCGTGTATAACGAAGTCGCGCATGTGACCGGTGTGTTGGACGAAGTCCGCCGCTTTGCCCCCCAAGTGCTCGTGGTAAATGACGGTTCGGTCGATGGGACGGCGGAATTGCTGGCTAACAGACGGGATGTGGCGGTGGTGACCCATCCCCGTAATCTGGGTTATGGGGCCGCGTTGCGGTCGGCGTTTGACTATGCCCGGCAACATGAATTTGAATTTTTGGTGACGGTCGATTGCGACGGCCAGCATCAGCCACGGCTCATTCCCGAATTTGTGCGCGTGCTGGCGGGCTTGCCCACGGTCGAACTTCCCTTTACGCCCGCGCGGTCCCCGGACCCCAGGCCTATTGATCTGGTATCCGGCAGCCGCTATCTCAAGATTTTTGACGGTGATAGCCATCCCCCCGTCGAACGCCGCCGCATCAATGTGCAAATCACCGCCGAGCTAAATGACCGCCTGGGATTGCGATTGACCGACGCGTTTTGCGGTTTTAAGGGATATCGCGTGGCGGCGCTGGCCCAGGTGCCGGTAACCGAACCGGGCTACGCGATGCCGCTGGAATTTTGGGTGCGGGCCGCGGCCGCCGGCCTGCGGATTGAGGAACTTCCCGTGCCGCTGATTTACCTGGAAGAAGCCCGTTCCTTTGGGGGCGCGCTGGATGATTCGCTCAAGCGTCTAGCGTATTACCAGGATGTGATCGAGCGGGCCTTTGCCGCGACGCGCCTCTCCCGCGCGAGGGAAACTAGCGTCGCGGCCAATGCTGGCGCGGGCGTCCCTTTCCCACCTGCCCACGGGGCATCCCGGACCGCCCCCGCCGTCGAAATGACTCATCAACCGCACTCCCTGATTCCTTCCGCGGTCATGCCAGCTCCCCGCCAGGCCTGCGGAGATGCCGCCGAATGATGCAGCTTTCTTCCACGTTGCCCACCCCCCTGGATCAGCAAGTTCCCGTGAGTCAAACCAACTGGACAACCCCCCGCGCGGATGGAGCCCAGTTGGTGGATCCGGAGATCGCGGCGTGGCTGCATCTGGCCGCGGCCAATCGGGCGGAATTTGACTATTTGGATTACGATGCGCAGGGGCGCAGCCTCAGGGAACTATCCGCGCAGGCCCGCTATGAGGTGCTTCAGGCGGCGCTGGCCGCCACGCGGCAGTATCGTGATTATTCCTCGCCGCTAGCGGCTTTCCCGTCGGACCGGATGGCCGAGATCACAACCTATGTCGCGGGGCATCAGCCAGAGCTGTTTCATCCCGGCGTCTGGCTCAAAAATGGCTGCTTGTCCCGCGCGGCGCAGATTGAAACCGCACGGCACTCCCGCGCCACCCTGCAACGATTGCACCTCAAAGCCCGGTTGGCGGACATGGCGGAGCAAGCTCCTTTCCCGCAAACGGAACGCCACGGGGAACAGGCCATCACGGCCAGCCTTCCGCCGCATCTGTTGCCGCTCATCGATGCCCAGCAAGCGGATCCGCCCGCCGCGCCGTGCGCCGTGGCGTTAAACATGGTCGTGGACACCGACTTGCTCAAATCCGCGGCGATTCGCGTCCCCGCAGCCAGCGGTTGGCCCCACTCCAGCACCGCCAATGGCCAACAGTCCGCACGCGATCAAATCAATTCCTCTGTGCAAATTCCCCATTCGCTCCCCGTGACCTTGGACGGCGGTCCCGCCCAAGTCCCCTGGGAATTGCGACTGGTAGCGGATCATGAACTACTGGCCAGTTGGCCGCAACGGATGTTGACGGTGGCCTGGCCCGGAGCGAGCGCGGGCTGTTGGCGGGAATATTGGCCCTTGGTGGTGGAACGAGCGCGGGCGACCGGCAATCTGGGCCTGGCATTGTCGCAGGCGCGGCATCAATACGAGGCGAACTTTGGCTGGCAAACACTAGAGCTGCCCCTCAGCCAGATGCAACAGCTCCCGGCGGTGCGCTGGCTGTTGTTGCATTTGTTGGCCAATTTGCCCCGACTCAGCGAAGTGTATAACGCCGCGATCACGGAATACCGCCAGCGACATGGCTTGCGCAGCACGGCGCATCCAGCGCCGCTGCTGGAGAATCAGGGAGAATGGCTCGAAGCACCCTTCTGGGTCTGGAGCGCGGCGGCTCCCCGTCGGCGGCGGGTCTTTGCCCGCTGGAAAAACGACCAGTTGCAATTGACCGACCAGGGGGACTTTTTTGCCAGTTTGCCTTGCACGCCCGGACTCCCCCTGGACGAGGCCATCGCCGCTTGGAACGCGCTCGAGGAGCGCGGCTATTGCCTGCGGACCAAGGCCCTGCTGACCACGCTACTTTCCCGGACGTTGTTGGCGGATTTGTTTGTGCATGGAATCGGCGGCGCAAAGTACGACCAGGTCACCGACCGTATCATTAGCGAATTTTTTGGCTGGCCCGCGCCGCGGTTCGCGGTGGTTACCGGGACCTTGCGTTGGCCGCAAACGGATTTGCACTATCAACGCGGGGAAGAATTGCGGCTGCGGGCGGGGCTACGCGCGTTGACGTATCAACCCGAGCGATTTTTATGCGAGGCCAGCGAACCCGCCGTGCTGTCAACGATTCAGGCAAAGGCCGCGGCCGTCGCCCTGCCAAAAATTCCCCGCCAGGGCAAACCCCGCCAGCAGGCCATCGCGCGGGCCAATGCCGCCCTGCAGCCGGCGGTGGAGCCTTTACGCGCGCAATGGCAAGCACAACTGGTTCAACTGGAACAACAAAAGCGCATGGATCAAATTTTCGCTAGTCGTGAGTTAGCCTTTCCCCTGCATCCCAGCGAACGGCTGCGCGGGTTTTGGACCGGCTAGTTTGGCGACAATTTTTTCCCAGGATGATCCAACCATGTCCCCGCAAAAAGTCGCCCTCATCACCGGCGCTGGTAAGGAACGCGTGGGCTGGCATGTCGCCGCCGCCCTGGGGGAGCGGGGCTATCGCCTGGCGATTCATTACAATTCCTCGGCGGCGGAAGCGGAGCAAACCGTGGCGGACTTTACCGCGCGGGGCTGGACGGCGCGGGCGTTTGCCGCGGATTTGACCCAAGAGGACGCCACGCGACAAATGACAGCCGACGTCCTGGCGCACTATGGCCGAATAGACGCCCTGGTCACCTGCGCCGCTATTTGGCAACGGAAACGGTTGGAGGATGTCACGGCCAACGACGTGCTAACCCACTTTAAGGTTAACACCTTGGGGACCTTTTTGTGCGCTCAGCACGTCGGCTTGGCCATGGTCGGCCAGGAATCAGGGGGAGCGATTGTCACCATTGGCGATTGGGCGGAGGTCCGCCCGTATCTGGATTACGCGGCGTACTTTCCCTCCAAAGGCGGAGTCACCGCGTTGACCCGCGCACTGGCGGTTGAACTGGCCGCGCGCAATCCCCGCGTGCGGGTCAATGGCATCTTGCCGGGACCGGTGATGTTGCCCCCGGACTTGCCCCCCGAGGAGCGAGAAGAGGCGATCGCGGGCACGCTGGTCCGGAGCGAAGGCAATCCCCGGCATATCGCCCTGGCGGTGTTGCACTTTTTAGAAAATGACTTTATCACCGGTGTCTGCCTGCCGGTCGATGGGGGGCGGACAATAGCCGGGTAAATCCGAAGTTGACTTATCTAGCACTGCGCGGCACCAAGCTATCCAAGGGGGATCTACCTGGCTAACGCGGGGCATAGCAGCCTGTTGAAAAGTATTTGCTGGCACAATTTGTCGAGTTTTAGCGAACCAAAAACAACCGTGGCTGCGCCTGTATTTTGAAATTCAATAGGCGTCAAAGTAAACTTCGTGCGGTAAGAAATTACTAGCTAATCTGGGTTTTAAAGAAAAGCAAATGTACCACTAATCCGCACTGATCTTCGCTAATCCAGACAGTACTTCCGAACTAAGCGGAACGTTTAGATCGATTGCGGTGGCAAAACTGTATTCTGGATTAGTGTCGATTAGCGAGGATTAGTGTTCTTAAAGTTCTTCTTTAAAAACTACTTTTCACCTATAACTAGCAGACTGTCGAGATCATTTGTTAACCCCATAGTCGCGCTTTTGACGAACCAAAAGCAACACGATTCGTGCATGCGGTTTGAATTTCAACAGGCCGCTAGCGTTATTCTGGAAGAAGTTCCACTGTTCCCTTTTCTAGTGCGCTGGCGGCCTGCTTTTCGCGATATGCGCGGAGACAGTCGCGCGTGGCGGTTAACCACCGCTGGGCGGCAGGGGCCGCGACGGCGGCAAATTCACCCGCGGCCCATAATAAAGCGGCCGCTCCGGCGCCTATGGGTCCGGCGGCAACCGCCCCCGCGGCCAGACTAGATGTCAAACCCACCCCCTGCCCCAGTTGCCGGGCGGGGGCGTCCCGCCAGCCGCATTGTTGTGCCGTCACAGTGGTGGCCAATTGAGCCGCGTCCGCCGCCACAAATAGCGGCCCAACCCCGCGTGATACCGTGCGAAACAGTCCCGTGGTTCCTTGGCCGCCAACGGCCCGCAGCACTTGCCAGGCCATGGCTCCACGCACCGCGCCCGTGCTTAGCGAACGCCGCCAGGCGTCAACCTGCAGGCTGATCGCCCGCCCCGTTTTGCACCAATTGGCAAAATGTTCGCAGTTGTTGGTCGCGACATGATAGTTTGCCTCTCCCAGGCGGCTCTCGGCGCGACGGCAGACAATCTCGGCCTCAAATGATTCATGCTGCGCGGCGTACCAGAAATCCCGCCCGCACACAAATTCGTCAAAGGTGGAACGAATGATCCGCGCGTCCCCTTTTTGGCGAATGGCATCCGCCAAGGAGTCGGTCCTGCCCGCGCCCCCATTAAAGTGGATGACCGTGCCATCCCCCATGTCGATGCCATGATGGGTAAAAAAACGTGCCCGCACAATGATGTGGTCGCCAGCGGCCATAGATGCTAACTTTCCCCAAAATAACTTTCCCACCGAACCAAGCAAAATAACGTGCCGAATCCCCCTGGCGAGCTGGCAACTAAAACTTCTGGAAACTCCATCAGACGGTGGCTTTTCCGGGGTAAATGTCCGCGGGGGTTGAGCCGCGCCGCAGGCCAGGGGTATCATCGTCATTTTACGCTTACTCCGCAAATTTGTGCGGAGATTTTTGTAAAATCACCTAGCGGCGTCTGGAATTTATCATATAACTTTTTTTCTTTTTACAAGAGGCGGTCATTAGCCCGTGGCACATCCTCCCCTGAGACTTGTTCTAATGGGCACCGGCCCCTTTGCCGTGCCGACCTTTGCGGAACTTTGCGCCGGTCCGGATCCTATCGTTGGCGTTGTTACGCGCCCGGACAAACCCGCTATCGGCAAAGGCCCCGCCCCGTTCAATCCCGTGCGCGAAATGGCCCAGCGGCACAATTTACCCATCTTCGATCCCGCTAGCATCAACAGCCCCGCTGCACACGCCCAACTGTTGGCGTGGGCCGCCGATCTGTTTGTGGTCTGCGATTACGGGCAAATCCTGTCCGCCGCCACGCTGGGGCTGGCGCGGCTGGGGGGGATTAATCTGCACGGATCCCTATTGCCCAAATATCGCGGAGCAGCCCCCATCCAATGGGCCATTTATCACGGCGACGACGTCACCGGCGTTACGGTGATCCACATGACGCCCCAACTGGACGCCGGTCCCTGCCTGGTGCAAGTTTCCACGCCCATTGATCCCCGCGAAACCAACGTCCAGTTGGAACCTCGCCTGGCCCAACTGGGCGTAACGGCGGTGAAGGACGCCATCGAGCAGTTGCGAGGCGGCCAGACGCGGGCCGTTTTACAGGATCCTTCCCTGGCCAGTCCCGCCCGGCGGCTCTCTCGGGCCGATGGTCGCTTGGACTGGTCGCGCAGCGCCATCCAACTGCAAAATCAAATACGCGCGTGGCAACCCTGGCCCAAAAGCTTTACCCATTGGCTGCGGGGATCCAGGGACCAGGCGGGAAATGCTGCGGGGGACAGCCCGCCGGGCAACATTCCTCCCCCGCTGCGGTTAATCATCGAAGAAGCCTGGGAAGCCCCCCCCGCGGTCGCCGCGGAGCTAGCCCATCAATATGCCGAGTGTCAGAACCGGGGTGCGGTGCCGCCGGTGGTGCCGGGAACCATCCTAGCCGCGGAGGAGGGAAAACTGATGGTCCAATGTGGCACGGGCGTGCTGGAAATTAAAATCCTGCAGCCCGCCGGAAAAAAAGCGATGCCCGCGGCGGATTTTTTACGCGGGCAAAAAGTCGGCATGGGTGAAAGGCTGGGGGACGCCCCCGCCTAAGGGAACGGGAAAATTCACAAAACCGATCCGTTAGACGGCAGCGCTCATGCGGATCGTGGCGGGGCTGTCGTTGGGCAAGGGATTAGTCGAAATCATGCTGGGGGGGCGCTGTTGTTTGGCGAGGGACGATAGTGTCTCTAAATGCCCCTGCGCGTTGCCAAGGATTTCCTCGACCAGGGCCAGGGCCGCGGGGTCGCGGCGGAGAAACTCGACCGCTCGGGTAAAGGCCCGGACATCGCGTTCTTGATCGCGGACCAGTTCGCGGATGAGGTACTGTATCGACAAATCGTGGCAGTCGGTGTATTGCATGGGAAATTGCCCCATCTCGGCCCGGGTCTCGCGATCGATGATCATTTCGCCCAGCTTATCAACATAAGACTTTTGGTCGGCGACCAGATTTTCAAAAGCGGCGCGGAGTTGCTCGTCTCCCTGGGTAAAGTAAGGCATGGCGTAGTGCAGATACATCGCAAACGAGCGATTCAGCATGATCAACACTTGGTTGAGGATCGCGGTATTGTCCATGTTGGCCGGCATGCGGGTCGTCTAAGTAAGTTGAATAGCAAATTCCGACAATTGCGATTCGGAATGGTTGCGTGGCGAGGGAAAATAGTTGCACGTCGGAGTGAATCGCCGCGGAAATGGAACCGCCGCGGTTTAACCCAAAAGCTGCGCCGAAATGGTCTGGGTCAATTGCAAAAAGCTGTCAAAAAAGATCCCCAAGACCACAATCGGCACGGTCACGGCGACGATGTAGATTCCGCCCAGGGACACCAGCGAAAACTGCGGCATGGGACGATCGGCGGGAAGCGGGTCGATGGTCATGATCTTGATCACCCGCAAATAATAATACAGGCTGATGGCCGTGTTTAGCCCCGCCACAACCAGCAAGGCGATCATCAGACTGGTGCTGGCGGGAACCAACGTCGCGGCCTGGACCAAGCTCCAGAAGATCATCAATTTACCCACGAATCCGGCGACCGGAGGCAGCCCAATCAGGCTAATGAGCGCCAAGGTCAAGCAAACGGTCACGCCGGGACTGACGCGAATCATCCCCGCGTAGGCGGAATATTGCTCGCTCCCGAGTCGATTACGCAAGAACGCCACAATCGACAAGGCGGTCAAATTGGTAAATAAATACGTCCCCAGATAAAAGGGGATGGCGGATATCGCGGACTCCGCCGCGTCCGGATGGCCCCCCGCCAGGGCCATACCCGCGGCCACGGGCATCATCATATAACCCGCGTGGGCAATGGTGGAATAGGCCAGCAGGCGTTTGATATTGGTCTGGGAGTAAGCCGCCAGATTGCCAAAGGTGCAGGTTACCATGGCCATCACTCCCACCACCCACATGATAAATGTTCGGACCGGAGCGAGCGCGGCGACTCTGTCGGCGGAGGCCAGGACCGGTGTGGCGGCAACCGTGGCGGCGGACTGTGCCACGCCAGTTGCGGGGGGAGTTGGTGCCGCGGTTGTGTGTGCTGCATTTTCCACGGCGGCGGGGAGGATGCGGGCTGTCGAAGCTGGCTGACCTGAGTTAACTGTTTGGCCTGAGGCGGAGTTATGTGGTGTCGGATTCTGCGCACTGGCTGGGGTTGGGGAAGTCGGCTTTACCAAGAGCGGCTGATCCGCCCCGTAGCCAAATCCAACCGCCACGCGAATGAGGAGCGCGAGCGCGGCCCCCTTGGAGGCGATGCTTAGAAAAGCGTTTACTTCGGCGCAGGCTCCATCAAACACATCCGGGCACCAAAAATGAAACGGCACGGCGGAAAGCTTGAACGCCAGGCCGACCATTACCATGAGTCCCCCCAAGATCAACACCAGATACGCCTGCGACGCGTTCTCGCTGGATAACAGCACCGCCAGGTTATTAGCCATCGTGGGAATATGCACTGACCCCAACACCCCCGCGAGCAGGCTAATGCCATACAGCATGATGCCGGCCGCCCCCGCTCCATACACGGCGTATTTGAGCGCGGCCTCGCTGGCTTTACGGCGCCCTTTGAGCAGGCCCGCCAGCGCATATGACGGCACGCTGGCCATTTCCACCCCTAAAAACACCATCAATAAATGATTGGCTGACGCCATCAGGCACATGCCCAAGGTGGCCCCCAGTACAAGCGTATAAAAGTCGGAATCATCGTCGCGGTCGGGGATTTCGGTCAGATACGTCAAAACCAATAGCAACAGCGCAAAGAGCAATAAAAACGCGCGAAAGTACACCGTGAAGGCGTCAAAGACCAGCATGCCGTTAAAAATTTCGACGCGGTTTTCGATGCCATTCCAGGGGAGGGACTGCGACAGCGCCAACCCGCAACCAATGACGGCAATCCAAAACGATTCCCCCTTGAGCAGCGGCAACAACACCTGCACCAGCAACATCACCACCACCGTGACACAGAGAATCAACTCTGGCCGGAACAGCGGAATGCTGACCACCTGGGTGTTTTCAATCAGCGAATTGACAAAATCCGTCAAGCTCACAGGATTACCACGATTCCTAAATAATGTACTCCTCTCACGCTGGGAGAGGCGCTAAACAACACTGTACTCCTCTCACTCTGCGAGAGGTACCAAACAACACTGTACTCCTCTCACTCCGTGAGAGGCACCAAACACTGTAACTTGCGGGCCAACGGCCCGACCTATCCCAGCCTAGGGCAAGCGTAGCGTCGCCCTAGGATTCGGGTAAAAATATATTTGAAAGGGCCAACGGCCCGATTCAAAACATTGTCCGCAAAAAAACAACCTTATATCAGCCTATCGCTCGCACCGTTGCGGGTGAAAGCCCGTACGCCGCATCCTATTCCGTGTGTGCGAGTCCTGCTTGCATCGCGGCTGCAACCTCATTACCTCTAGCCGGTCCTATGTTAGCGGCGATTGGCTCTACCTTCACGGACAGGGCATCTTTGCCAGCTTCCGAATTCAGGGTCGGCTTGGTCGGCGCCGCCACGGGAATATTCCCCGTGCCCGCCGGTTCCTTCCCCATTTTTCTGGTCCAAACACTCAACTCGGTGGCGGTTTGGGTGATCGTCGGTTCCATATACACCAGCAAATTTTGCGGAAAGACGCCAAAGTAAATCGCCAACACCACCAGCGGGATCGAGATCGCCAATTCCCGGGGGGTGATCGGTGTCAAATGGTCGCCATGTGGACCCTTGTACTCCGCCCCCAAATAAACCCGCTGCAATGCCCAGAGGATGTAAGCCGCGGTCAGGATCACGACCGATGCCGCTACCACCGCCAAGGCGCCGCTGTAATTCCACACCGACAGGGTCACCAGCACTTCGCCAATAAACCCGCACAACCCCGGCAAGCCCAACCCGGCAAAAAAGATCACAAACGCCAGCCCGCTATAAACGGGCATCCGACCAAACAACCCGCCAAATTCCTCTAAATTCCGGTGATGCACCCGGTCATACAACACGCCCACCATAAAGAACATCCCGGCCGAACTAATCCCATGGGCGATCATTTGAAACATGGCGCCGTTCATACCCATCGCCCAATAGCGGGGATCATAATTATTCCAACCCGCCGCGCTCCAGACCCCCAGGCCCAAGACCACGTAGCCCATGTGGCTGACAGAGCTATAAGCGACCATCCGTTTAAAGTCCTTTTGTGCGAGCGCCGCAAAGGCCCCGTAAACCATGCTCACCACGCCAATGGTGGTGACAAAGCCCGCCAGATCATAGCCGCCGTCGGGACAGATGGGGTAGCAAATCCGCAAGATGCCGTAGCCCCCCATCTTTAACAGCACGCCCGCCAGGATCATGGATATGGGCGTGGGAGCCTCGACGTGCGCATCGGGCAACCAGGTATGCACCGGCACGACCGGGACCTTGATGGCAAAGCCGATAAACAATAGCAAAAAGGCCCACCACGAGAGGTTGCGCCCCCACAGCAGTTCATTATTAAAGGGAGAATCGGGGAGTTGGCCGACCTTGGCCAGGGCCATGATATTAAAGCTGTGCTGCGGACCGGGCATTCCCCGAAGGGCTTCCGCCGCCTCGGGTGTCTCCACCACCTTGGTTGCGATTAGGTCATCCACGGGAAGCGACCGCAAATCACTGTTAAAGTACAGCATGAGGATGGCGATTAGCATCAGAATACTGCCCAGCAGCGTGTACAGGAAAAACTTAATCGCCGCATATTCCCGCCGTGGTCCCCCCCAGATGCCAATGAGAAAATACATCGGCAGGAGCATGACTTCCCAAAAGATATAAAACAAAAAGAAGTCCAGGGCTAAAAACACGCCCAACATGCCGGTCTCGAGCACGAGAAAGAGCATGAGGTACGCTTTGACATGTTTGGTGATGCTCCAACTGGCCCCCATGGCAACCAGACTGGTAAAGGAGGTCAACAGCAGCAGGGGAAAGCTGATGCCATCCAATCCCATAAAATAAAAGATATTGAACGAGGGGATCCACGGGCGCGAAAAGGCGTTTTGCAGTTCGGACTGGCCAATGACAAATTGCCCCTCTTGGCCGGATTGCCAAGCCATCCAGGCGGTTAGCAAAAAGATAATGGCGGTTACACCCAGGGCAAAAAACCGCATTAAATCGACCTTATCGCGCGGAAAGACAGCGAGCGCGAGCGCCGCGACCGCGGGAAAAAACACGATAAAGCTCAGCAAACTTTGCGGATCCATATGTAGCGCACAATTCAAAAAGTTCGTCGATCAACCACAAACCACCACTTACTTCCCACTCTTCACCATCCACTATCCCTACTGCCCCGCCATGCTCCAAGTGACCAAAAACGCCACCAGGGCAAAGACGGCGACTGTGCCCACGGCAATAAACATCACGTACTGCCGCAGTTTGCCAGTCTGGACCTGGCTCAGGGAATAGCCGGTGGTCCGTACATAATGCGCGATGCCATTGGCCACGCCATCCACGCCAAAGCGGTCCAACAGGTCATCCACCCGCGCGACCGCCCGGGTCGCATAGGCCGCGCCGTCGATGATGCGGTCGATCACGTATTTGTCAAAGTCCGCAAATCGACGCGAAATAAACATCACCGGCTGGACAAAAATCGCGTTGTACAGTTCGTCAAAGTACCACTTATTCCACAAAAACGTATAGAGCGGGGAGAACGCGCGTTGGACCTCCGCCGGATTGGCGTATCGCAGGCCATAAAACACCACCGCTAGAACAAAGCCTAATCCCGCCGTGCCAAACGCCGTGAGACCCGCCACGATCGGTATGCCCCCCGCGTGGCTGTCATGCTCGTTGGGCACGACCACGTTCCAGGCCGCGCCCGTCGCCCCCGCCAAGGTCCCCAGCGGACGCGCCTGCTCTAGCAGGTCCACCAAACTGACACCGCCAATCCCCCAGCCCACGCCAATGGCAAAGACCGAGAGAATCACCAGCGGCACGTACATGATGGGAGGGGATTCATGCGCGTGGTCATGAATATGCTGGTCCCGGGGCTTGCCCGCAAACGTCAAAAACCACATCCGAAACATGTAAAACGCAGTAATCGCCGCCCCCAGCGCCGGGGCCACAAACAGGATCCCATGGGCGGGATTTTTTTGGCTAAAAAGATACGCCTGTTCCAGGATGGCGTCCTTGGAGTAATAGCCGCTTAGGCCGATATGCGCCAGGGGTATTCCCGCTCCGGCAATCGCCAAACAGCCGACCAGCATTGTGTAGGCGGTCCAGGGCATTTTGTGCCGCAGTCCTCCCATCCGCTGCATATCGTTGGTATGGCAGGCGTGAATGACCGAGCCGGAACACATAAATAGCAGGCTTTTAAAGAACGCGTGCGTGATCAAGTGAAACAATCCCGCCAGCCACCCCCCCACGCCCAGGGCCAGCATCATGTAGCCCAACTGGCTGACGGTGGAATAGGCCAGGACGCGTTTAATATCGTTGGCGGTGATGGCAATGGTGGCGGCGATAAACAGGGTAATCGCGCCCGTGTAGGCAATCACCAATAAGGCTTCGGGGGTAAACACGGGAAAGAAGCGCCCGACCAGATACACGCCGGCGGCCACCATCGTCGCGGAATGGACTAGCGCGGAGACCGGGGTGGGCCCTTCCATGGCGTCGGGCAACCACACATGCAGCGGAAATTGGGCGCTTTTGCCCACGCAACCGCAAAATATCCCCAAACCGGCGATGGTGAGCAGCCAATAACCCATGCCCGCCCCCCGCCATTCGGTCACGGCGGCGTCCAGGGTGGCCTGCGCGGCCTCGGGAGTGGCGGCGTCGCGAACGCGGGCGTTAGCCTGGTCCCGGGCGGCGTACAGAACCATGTTTGCCGGGACGGTCAACTGGTGGTGTTGATCGGCGGGGCGGACCTGGCTAAAGATGCCCGCCTGCGTGATATGCCCCGTCGAATCAAGCGTATCCCCAAAGTTGAACGTCCCCAGCGCTCCCCACAAGGCCATTAGCCCAATCAACATGCCAAAATCGCCGATCCGATTGACAATGAACGCTTTATTCGCGGCGGTGGAGGCGCTGTTTCGTTCAAAGTAAAAGCCAATCAAAAAGTACGAGCAAATTCCGACCAATTCCCAAAATACAAACACCATCGCGATGTTGCCCGCGTACACCAACCCCAACATGCTAAAGCAAAACAGCGACAAATACTGAAAAAAGCGATGAAAACGCCCCGGCCGGACGAGGTGATTGCCGTGGCCGTGCGAGTCGTGGCCGTGGTTGTCATGGCTATGGGCATCATGACCGTGGCCCGTGTCTCCATGGCCCGTGTCTCCATGGCCTGTGTGACCATGATCAGCATGGCCGTGACCCTGTTCATGATGGCCCTGTTCATGATGACTATGATCATCATGCCCATAGGGATTCCCCTTGAGAGTCACTTCGTGGTCGGTCACGTCATGCAACTCATCGTGCATGTAACCCATCGCATAAAAGTGAATGCACGAGGCGATCAGCGTCACCATGGTAAACATGATGACCGTGAGGGCGTCGATGTAATACCCAATATTGAGCTGTAAACTACCGCCGATAATGGCCAGTCGATACCATTCGCCCAGATATGCCACCGGGGCCGCCTGATCGTGGTGGTCGTCGCCATCGTGGGTTTTATCGGCATGGCCGCTGGTTCCGTGATCCGACGGTGAATGGCCCGAGGCTGGTTCATTAGCGGCTAGCGCGGATGCCAGGATGATTTTTGGGGAATTGTTCCCAGTTAAAGAGCTGGCCAGCGAATGGGGCGGAAGTTGCCCGCTAGCCGCGTGTGTTCCGTGGTCAGCGTCATGTCCCCCGCCAAAGCCATGCTTCCCCACCCAGCCAAACAGGGCAAACACCGAGAGCACAAACGACGTTAGAATCGCCCCGGTGGCCACGTAGGCGGCGTACTCGCCATGCTTGCCCATGCGGGGGCCAGCCAGCACAATCGCTGTAAAGCTGGCCAGGGGAATAAGCCAAGCCAAGCCTAAGAGTATCGGTAATGTCGCGGCAAGATCCATAAATGTAAAAAAGTGATCCGTGCGGGATCGCGGAATTAGCCTTGGAGTTCGTCGGCTCGATCAACATCCACCGTGGCGTGGTTATTATAAAAGTTGAGCGTGATCGCCAGGGCCACGGCGGCTTCGGCGGCGGCCAGCACAATCACAAACAGCGCGATCACCTGACCGTCCAAACGCAGGGCGATTTGCGGATTTTGCTGCAAATACACGCTGCCAAACGCCACGAAATTAACATTGGCCCCGTTCAGCACCAATTCGATCCCCATCAGCACGCCTAGCGCGTTCCGCTTGGTCGCCATGCAGACCACGCCGCAGACGAATAAAATCGCCCCGACAATCAAATAATGGGTAACGCCAATTGTGAACATTTGATAAACAACTTTCGGCTACGAATACCGGGGATTCGCTACTCCATTTGCTCCGCCGCCGAGCGCGAGGCCCGCTTTTTGGTGCGGGCCAAATAGGCCGCTCCCACCAAAACCACCAACAAATGCATCGACACAATCTCAAATGGCAGCAAATACGTGGAAAGCAACTCCAACCCCAGGGGAGTGGACGTGGGCGTGAGTTCGGCCTGGGCCTCAACCGCAGCTGTCGCGGGAGGGAGCCACTGGGGCATGCGCACGGCCGCCGCCAATAGCACAATCAACAGCGCGCCCCCGACCAGGCTGGATTTCATCCATTCGCCGCTGTCGGTTTGGATAGAGATAAACGGCTCTTGCGCGGTTAACATCACGCCAAAGATCAGCAATACCAGCGTCCCCCCCACATAAATCAACAGTTGCATCGCCCCGACAAAATCCGCCCCGGCCAAATAAAACAGGCCCGATGTCGCCCCCAGGCATAGCGTCAAATAAAACGCCATCCGCACCACGTTGCTGGTAAAGACCACCGCCAAGGCAAAGCCGCAGGCCATGGTCGCGTAGACATAAAAAAAGAAGGCATGCCAATTCATGGCTGATCCTCCCCGGATGGCGCGAGGGGCTGTGGCGTTGATACCGCTAATTTCGCGCTAGGGTTAGCTTTTTGTAAGTGAGAGGCCTGGGTTTCCGTGGGAGCCGGGGTTGAGGGGGTGTCGCTGGCGGCGGCACCGTTTAGCCGCCCGACGGACCACTCCTCGCGTATGCTGCCTGCCGGAAAACTAACCCATTTTCCCGCGCTGTCATAATGGCCAAAGGGGAGCAACTGATTCATGCTGGGGAGATGATATTGCTGCCAAAACACTACACCTAAAAACATGACCGCCGCGATGGGCGTGCAGTATTTGAGGCAGGTGGTCATTACCTGATCGATGCGTAAGCGTGGCAGCGTCCACCGCACCCACATCATGACAGTGACGCCGATTACCCCCTTGAGAATAACGTTACCGACTCCCGCCAAGTTGGCCAAGTAACCCAAGACGCTTGGTTCCGTCGCAAACGGCAAATACGACCAACCGAGCAAGTCAAATAGCGGGATGGGGCCATTCCAACCGCCAAAAAACAAGATTCCGGCGAGCATGCTGACCAAAAACATCGATCCGTATTCTGCCAAAAAGAAAATACTCCAGCGAAACCCGGAATATTCGGTATGAAACCCGGCGACCAGTTCGCTCTCGGCCTCGGCCAAGTCAAATGGCGCGCGGTTCACACTGGCCGTGGCACAGGTAAAGTAGACCCAAAATGTGATAAACGTAAAGGGATCATGAAAAACATACCAGTTGGTAAACCAGCCCCGCTGGCTTTCACCAATGACCGATAAATCCATGCTTCCGGCTAAAACCACCGGCACAACCACGCAAAGCCCCAGCGGGACCTCGTAACTAACCACCTGCGCGGCTTCGCGCATCGCGCCAAAGAGCGACCATTTGGATGCGGAGGCATAACCGGCCAAAATGACACCAAAAACCTCTAAACCGACAATCGCCAAGAGGAAAAATACACCCGCGTTCAGGTTGAGAGCAGCCCAGTTGGCGGCAAACGGCAAAGCTAAAAAGGCTGTGAGAGACGCGGAAAAGCTGACATAGGGGGCCACGCGAAACAGCAGCGGGTCCGCATCCCCCGGCATGGTGTCTTCTTTGCTGATCAGCTTGATCCCATCCGCCAGGGTCTGCAACCAGCCAAACTTCCCCCCCACGCGGGTGGGGCCCAGACGGTCCTGGATCCGTCCCGAAATCTTTCTTTCCATCCAGATAAAGATGAGCGCGCCGGTGGCCACCAAGCCTAAAATCAGCCCGGCTTGCAACAAGGCAACCAAAGTCCAAGCCAGCCAAGCGGGACTACCCAGCGATTGTATTAAAAATTCGACCACCGCCACTCACCATCTAGAGCCGGAAAAGTGCGGAATAAGCCACAAAAGTCCCGGAAAATCGCGACTTGCGGCAGCGAGTGCGGTCCCCCCCGGGCGTAAAACTTTGTGAAATATCGCACAAACTGCCGGGAATATGCAAGCCCTAGCCTCCAAAAAATCACTAATCCTAAAATTCCACGTTCTGCACGCAAATTGGCTTTAGCCCAAAAGCACTTTTCTCCTTTACAGTCGACGTTGGATCTCTGGAATGAAATAGATGCCCGGCACGGCAGGGGGCTTATCTCCCAACTTATGTGATAGTTGTGTGAAATTTTTAGGAAAAATCAAAAAAATTCTTGCGGCGGACGTTGTAGCTAAGTAGGTTACGGGAAATTCGTGGCAGGCGAATTTCATTCTTTTTTTGGCCACTTCTTTTTTTCCGAGTCTGTCATGAAAAACTTTACATTGCGGGGTGGGTTGGGAGTGTTGTTGGCTTGTACGCTGGCCTGCCAGGGCTATCTCTGGGCACAAAAGGAATCCGACAGCCCCAAATCAAAGGCTGAGTCCGGCAAGGCGAAAAGCGCCGAAAGTTCTAAATCCAAATCCAAGGCCGCCCCGGAAAAGGCCGCCCCCGAAAAATCCGCCGACAAGCCCAAGACCGTAAAGCCTCGCCTTCCGCAGTATTACTCTAAATTGGGAATCGATGAAAAGCAGCGCGAGGCGATCTACAAACTGCAAGCCGACTACCAGGAAGAAATTTCCAAATTGGAAGAGCAACTCAAGGCACTCAAGGAAAAACGGGATGGCGAAATTTTGGAAGTCCTGACCGCCGCCCAGCAAAAGAAGCTGGAAGAGCTAAAGCAAGAAGCAAAAGATAAGAGCAAGGAGAAAGCCGCGGAGGAAAAAACCACCGAAAAGACCGAGGAGAAAGCGAGCGACGCGTAAGCGGAAGAATTCAGGACAACGTAAGGTGTAACTGGTTCCGCCGGATATGTGCGGCACTGCTGAACCGTAAAGAAAAATGAACGGGGGGGTTTGCGCGTTGCAAATCCCCCGATGCAGTTTCGTTACGATTAAAGCAATCTTATTCGCCCGCCGTTGTTGGTTGGCCCAATCTATAGGACGTGTTTGCTTGGCCACGCCCACCCCCGCGCAGGACCGCCAACACGCCCACGCCGTACCAGACCGTCATCCCCAGCCCCAGCAGTCCCACGCGCCCTGCATAATCCAGGATCACATAATGGGCCAACAGCAGCCCCGCCGCCGACCAGGCCAGGCTCCGGGCCAGCCTCTCTGAGCCACAACTCGCCAAGAATAGCGGCACAAAGACCATCGCCGGCCAACAAATCACATAATGATGCCCCCATGACAGCGGCGAGACCAGCACCGTCGCTGTACACGCCAAGCCAAATACCGCCAGCCAATCCAACCGCGCGGATGAGGCGTGGATCGTGGTACTTTCCGCCTCTGGCTGTTGGTTAGCGGCGCGCATCCCCAGCCTTAGCGTGGCGGCGGCCAATAACATCAACACGCCCCCCACTACCACTTTGATAGTTAAATCCGCGGCGGGGTTTTCCATGGGTAGCGGAAGCATCCGATGTGCCAAATCATCTGCCACCCGATCGTCGGGGCCGGTCCCCTGGCAATACGCCCACCAATTACCCATGCGCCGCAAACCATTGGCAAAACTTTGGTTGCGTAAACTGCGGGCGTTAAAGTCATTATCCGTTCCCACATCCTGGTTGCTGACCACCCGCGTATACCAGGTTTGTAACAGACCTAAGTTTTTTTCCTGGCCGAGAATCAATCCCGGCACCAGCAAAAACCACACGGCCAGGCCCAGGATACCGGAGACACATAAGATGCCGCCGGATAACTGGATGGTTTGATTCTGTTGCCCGTGATTTTCCCGATTCGTCCGTGGGGGGGTGGGAGACCAGTGAAGCAACTGAGCCAAATCGCGCACCAGCATCCCGCCAGCCAAAACCGCGACCGGCAATAGCGGCGTCAATTTAATCGCCACGGGTAAGGCCAGCACCAGGCCCGCCAGAAATAGTTGATGAACGGTTCCCGCGGTCAGGGCTAGTCGCGTTCCCAATAGCAACAAATAAACCAGCGGCACCCCCACTTGTCCGCGCTGCAAACAGTTAAGAACGGGAAAGACCAGGGCAATTCCCGCGGCAAAAAATATTTCATTGGTCAAGCGCGCGTGTCGATAGTCAACAACCTGACCGGGGATGACTTTCCGGCTGGAATATAAAAATCCCCGGGGGATCTCGGCCGCCCATTGATATAGTCGCCGGGTTTCAGCGCAAGCTCCCCACAGGCAGAGACAAGAGACGCCAAACCATACGAGTGCTTGCTCGGTCGTGGGGAGCAGCGATAACGGCGCCATGCCAATGGCAAAGAGCGGCGGATACAGATAATGCCAACCGCGGGGGTTGGTGACTTCGTAGGGGGGCCGTCCATCAAACAGCGCGGCGCCAGCCTGTGTATAAACGGTGACATCGGTCTTATGCACCAACGGGTCGGTTGCGCTGGTGCGCGCCCGGCGTCGCACATCGGTCCAACCCCAGATCGCGATAACCAACAACAGCAGGCCCACGCCCCAGCGGCGGTTTGCCAGTGTCAAAAGCAAGCCGCTTTCTTGCGGGGCCTTGGTGGCGGAAAGGGGAATCGTGGCGGGAATAGAATTCATGGCGGCAATAATAAAATCAATAAAGGAAACAACACCCTGGGGAATTTTCAATTTTGCCGGAGCGCGTCCGTTGACAAACCGGCAAAATACAGCGACCAGACGCGGCAATTTTCCCCATCACCCGACCGAAAATAACAGGGAAATAACCGGCGGGGCTTTCCCCGGCAAGAGCGGCTGGGGGGACAAATGACCGGAGGGGGTGGCGCTATCACGCTAGACGTCCGCGAACCCGTTTCCGCTAGCTAGGAGAAAAATCGCTAGCATAACCGGCGCGCATGGCAAAATATGAACCCCGCCCGTGGGGGAAAACGCGGGTTTTTCCAGGGTTGGCGGGTTTGGCCAAAAATAATGACTTAAATTTGCTTACAGTCCGCGGAGCAAAACACCACCCCTTGCCCAGGTTTGCCATGAGCCTTGAAACCCTTGCCGTCCAGCCCGAAAAATCCACGGAAGTCCAGGTTTTGGAGGAATGGATTGGCGATCATCCGGCCCCGGCGGGGACGCTCTTAAATCGACGCAGTTATACGGGCGACAGCCCGGCCGTGGAACGTCGCCAATTTACCAATAGCCATGAAGGTTTATCGCCGGATGGCCGTGAATTGGCGATTGCCATCGACCGGTACAAGCTGACCAATCGCCGCCGTTTTATCACTTATGATGAAATCCTGAATATCGTAATTTCCCTGGGTTACTCACGTCAGTAAAGACACTATTCCCATCAAAGCCCGTCGTGGCTATTTACCCGGGGCTGTTATTCCGTGGTGCGTCCGGTCGCCACATCAAAGGCGTCGATGGCGGGGATCAGCATGGCTAGCGTGCCAAAGCCATAAATTCCCACGGTGAGCAAAAACACATGCACCACGCCGCCGGATAGAAAAAACATAAATAACAAAAAGGTGCCAATGGGGCATAAACAAGACGCTAAGGCAATCGCCGGCGAGGGATTGCGCAGCCCCAGCGCGGCATACATCCCGACTCCGCCGCCGGCCATCACCGCCGAAAACGCCACCAGTTGAATCTCGAGCGAGGTATTCCCAAACGCGATCAAAATCCGCATGCAAATGCCGATTCCCACCAGTAAAAAGAAAATTGTCCCCAGGCTAACCGCGATGGCCGTGCGGGAATTGTCATAGGTCAAGCCGACATGCACGCCCAACATGGCGGCAAAAGAGACCAAAGTAAGCAACCCCAGGGAGAGATAAATCAAACTCGCCGTATTGCACCACCCCGTCAACCACAATCCCGCAATTAACGCCAAGGGTAACAATATCAATTCCTTGGCCCCATAGGCGATCCCCAGCAGTTTGCCATAGATAAATTCTCGCGGGGACAGGTCCGTCACCAAAAGCAAATCCAGCGCCCCCAGGTCTTTTTCATTGCTGAGCGAATTGACCGCCAAAGCGTTGATGAGAATCAAGCTAAGCATGAGCAAGGGCCCTAGCATCACCGCCAGCGTTTCGCGGGTGGGGGCCATTCCCCCCGCCCGAGTCGCCAACGCCCACACTACCGCGGCAAAGACCATTCCATACACGGCCTTGACCCAGAGGATTTTTTTTCCATAGGCCCAGGTGCGCACTTCGCGCCAAAGTATGGGATTGGCCCAGACTGGGCGGGTTTTTCCCGGTGCGGCATGGATATCGCGGGGGCTGGCCGTCTGATCCGGGGTCGTGGTTTCCTTGAGGTTGGCGGGCACAATCTCGCGCGGGGGATTCCATACCCGCAACCGCCAAATGGCAATCCCGTTGAGCACCAGCGTCCCAGTCGCGGCAAACGCCACATAGGCCCAGACCGGCGAGCCAACATAGGGCCAGGGTTGGCGTTCCAACCCCAGCGGTTGCAAGGATTGCCCCAGCGCGGCAAAAGGGCTAAACGTTGCGGCCCAGTCCGCGGTGGAGTAACCGCGCCAGGACTCCCCCAGCAGACCACTAGCCACCGCGCTCCAAAACCCCAGCCATATTCCGATGGTGAGCAAGGTCAGGGCCAGGCTGAGAAATGTTTTTTCCCGCCACAGCGCCAACAGCGATCCCAGGCTGGCGGTCAAGAGCGCGGTTAACGCCTGAATGCCCAACATTACCAATAACTGATACAGTGAAAACCCGCCAAACCCCCGCAGCAGCATGAATAACGGCACTGTCGCGGCCAACGCCACCGCCAAGGGCAACAGCGTGGCCAGTAATCGTCCCAGGACCAGCTCGGAATTACGCAAATGTGTCAGCAGCAGCAAGATCAGCGTGCGGCGGTCTTTTTCTTGCGCGACGTTGACCGCCGCCAGGACCGCCGGAAAAAACACCGCCAGCGACAGTTGCAGCCAGGCCAAAAGGGGGACGATGGTCATGCCAAAACGGGCGGAATCGGCGGGGGTGCGCAATTCCTGTGTTCCCGCCAAAAGCAACCACGCGGCCAAGAGCAACAAGAGTAGCGTCCCCAGGTAGATGAGGGGAAGCGCATAAAACTTGACGCGCGTCGGCGCGGTCAAAAATTCTCGCGTAAATATCGGGCCAATCAGCATAGACGTGCGGAAATACCCCCCCCGGGACAACATCCGCCAATAATCGTCGAGGCGGGAGGACTTATCGTAACTTCAGCCGAATTGTTCTGGCAATCCGGGCGGGAGCCGCAAAACGGGCAAATATTTCCGAATTTGCTTCCCCGCACTGATCCTTGGGCGAATCCGCCTCGTAGGTAACGGTGGAGGGAAAGGGTTAAACCCCCGCAAAATTGGTATATTGAGATAAATCTCCAGACTTTTCGGGGCTAGCCAGGAAATTCCCTCCTTTTCCCTAGAGTCGCCGCTGTTGTTCCGGTAAGCTAAAATGTGTTGATTGAACGACTTTTGCCGAGAGCGGGGAGAAACCTACCGGAGCCATTCTGATATAACGCACCCTTTGCAAGGGTGGCATGTTCTTTCATTTTCCTTCAGTTTCCCGACACGCACATGATGAACAAGTTTTTCCAGGCACAGACCTCTAATTTTGTGCATTTCGCCTTACCTTCACCCGCTTCCTTGCGTCACGCCGCCCTGGGCTTGTGCCTGGCGGGAGGGGTTCTGGGAGGCGGAATAAGCCTGTTTGCCCAAGCTCCCAAGGGAGAAACCGCCAAGGGCGCGACTCCGGCAACCCCCCCGGCGGCAACCACTCCCGCAACGGGAGCGACTCCCCCCGCTGGTGACGCTAGCCCAGAAAAATTCTCGGCCAAAAATCTATTGGCCAATGACGTCGCGGACGCCGACACCCCGCAATATCAAAAGGTCAATGAGGCAATCGCCAAGTTCTTGGCCCGCGATCTGGAGGGCGCCCGCAAATTGCTGAGCGAGGCGAAGACCGCTTTTCCCAAACTGCCGCCGGAAGAAGTGATGTTGGCCCGGCTGTTGGCCGCCGCCAATGCCGCCCCCGCGGCTCGTGCCGAATTAGAGCAAGCGGTACGCACCGCCCCCACCGACCCCGAAGCGTATGTCCTGTTTGGCCAGATTGCCCTCAGTGAACGACGCGTCACCGACGCCGACTGCATTTTGGACCGGGCTGGCAAATTGATCGAAACCTATAGTGACAATCCCATTCGGAAGGCAACCCTACAAAAGGCCTACCTGAGCGCGCGGGCGTTGGTCGCTGAAAACCGCAAGCAATGGGGTGAGGCCAAGCAACACCTGGACGCCTGGATCGCCATGGATCCCTCCAGCAAGGAATCCGCCCCGCACACCCGCTTGGGGGCGGTGCTGTTTCAGTTGGGTAAACTCAAGGAATCCTGGGAATCCTTTAATAAAGCCGCAACTTTGGACAAAAACGCCATCTCGCCAAATCTAGCGATTGCCATGATGTATGAACAAAGAAAGGATCCTTTAACTTCACAAATGGATGTCAAAGAAGCTAAGAAAGCTTTTGAGCTTGCGCTCAAGGAAGACCCCGCCCTCAATAAAGAACGTTTGCTGCGGAGCCACATTCTGGCCACACAATGGGCAATTGCAAAAAACGACCTGGACTATGCCAAGGCCGTCTCCAGTAAAGCCTTGACCATTGATCCCGCTTCCCAGGACGCCCAATTGCAAGCGGCAATCCTGGCCCGCTTTACCCGCGATCTGGACCGGGCCGAAAAACTGCTGGACGATTTGCATGACCGCTATCCAGGCAACTTTCAGGTGGCCAATCAACTTGCCCTGGTCCTGGCCGAGCAAAACGACGCCAACAAACGCCGTCGCGGCGCCGAACTGGCACAATTAACATTTAACGCCAACAACAAGCAAGGGACGCAACCGCAGCTCCTTGGCGAGGCGCTGACCGCGGTCGCGGTGACTCAATACAAGCTGGGGAACATTCAAGAAGCCGCCCGAATTTTGCAGCAATTGGCGAATAATAATGCGCTCAATTCCGACAGTGCCTATTATGTGGCGCGGATTTTGGCGGATAGCTCCAAAAATCTGGAAGCATTGAATATCCTGGAAAAAGCATTATCAGAACCGGTGTTTGTCAACAAGAAAGACGCCCAAGAACTATTCGAAAGCCTGAAGAAAAAAGTGGAATCAGACGGTCCAGGCAACGCCCCCAAGTCCGACACCAGCAAAGCGAGCGGCAAGTAGCTTTGGACGCCCCGCACTTTGATTAAATCACGACTTGCTTTCCACCTCGCGGCAGTTACCGCGAGGTTTTTTTGCGCGGGGAACAACTGCGCGACATCGCGAAATTAAAGGGGCAAGGGGACACGTGAACCGCTATGGCGAGCGAATATTGCTATTTACCCCGGTGACCTTTACTGGCCCTGCCAATCCGTAATTTGAATTTCCACTGAACGCCGCCCCTGAAATTCATTAATTACCGGCCGAAATGCCAGTTGCACCGGTCCCCCATGCGCCTGCAGGGCTTCGGCCCATTCCCCCGCGCCAAAGGCTACCCCCCGGATGCGGGTCCCATGCTGAACCAGCCGGAGGGAAAGATGCCTCCCGTCCCCCCCCATCCGCTTAGGGGGTTCGATCAGTTCCACGTCACTGGCGCACAGCATCGGCCGGGTGTTTCCATGGCCAAAGGGGGCCAGTTGTTCCAACTGTTCGACAACTTTCATCGTCAGCGCGCTGAATGTCGTCTCGGCATCGATTGACAATTCCGCCGGACCGGAGGCGTGGGCAAATTCCGCCGCGATTTGCCGGACAAAAGCCTCGCGAAAATTGTCCACTTGCGCCGGGTCGATCTTTAGCCCCGCCGCCGCCGCGTGGCCGCCATGAGTCAGTAAATATTCCGCGCATGCGGCTAGGGAATGATGCAAATTCACGCCGGGAACGCTGCGCGCCGAGCCTACCCCCGGTTTGATTCCCATTTCGTCCAAGGCGATCATCACGACCGGCCGATGAAATTTATCCGCCAGCTTTCCCGCAACGATTCCGATCACGCCGGGATGCCACTCTTTTCCCGCTAAGACCAACGCCGCGTCCCCCACGGGGTCGTACTGCTCTTGGGCTTGTTTGAGCGCGGCCAGATAAATGCTGCGCTCGATGCTGTCGCGGCTGCTGTTGAGATCATGCAAGTATTCCGCCAACGCCGCGGCGCGTTCGGGGTTGGTGGTGGTCAGCAGCTCCACGCCCAGCGTGGCCTGCCCCAGCCGCCCGGCGGCATTCAGTCGCGGAGCTATGTTAAAGCCGATATCCTCGGCGTCGAGTTGCTGCTTTTGTCGCAGCTTGGTCAGGGAGAGCAGCTTTTCCAAACCCAGAACGGGATACTGCAGGATGCTGGTCAAGCCATAACGAACCAATACGCGGTTTTCGTCGATGAGCGGCACGACATCGGCCACCGTGCCAATCGCCGCCAACCCAACCGCCTGCAACAGATAATGCCGCAGTTTTTCGGTTACTTTCTTGGACTGGCTGGCATGTTGGCACAACGCCCAGGCCAGCTTAAAGGCGACTCCCGCGCCGCATAACTCGCCAAAGGGATACGCGCTGCCCGGCAGGCGGGGATGGACAATGGCGTGCGCGGCGGGCAGGTGTTGGCCGAATTCATGATGATCGGTAATGACCAGCCGCAGGCCCAACTCGCGGGCGGTATCGGCCAATTCCCAACTGGCAATCCCGCAATCGACCGTGACCAATAGCTTTGTCCCGCGGGCGGCCAGTTGACGAATGGCATCCTCATTTAGCCCGTACCCCTCGTCCAGTCGATTTGGGACGTAATAGCTGACAACAGCTCCCAATAATCGCAAACAGTCGTACAAAATCGCGGTCGCGGTCATGCCGTCGGCATCATAGTCGCCATAGACCACAATCGGCTGCTGGGTCGCAACCGCCGCCATGATTTCCTCTACGGCGTTCGGGATTCCCGGCAATTCCGCCGGGTCGCGCAATTGGGTGAGCTTGGGATCCAGAAATTCCCGCACTTGCCGCGGATCGATAATCCCCCGGCAAATCAAGAGTTGCGCCACCACCGCCGGGATTCGCGCCGATTGCTCTAAATCGCGAATCCGCGCGGCATCATGCGGAAACTTGCGCCAGATCTTGGGCATGACATCCGTGTCCTAATAATAAAGGGTATGCCTTTGCGCGCGGTGGTAAATCGCGCTACCAAGCGAAGTGCAACAGCCAGTGGCCGAAAGCAAATCCAGCCCTAACAAGCTTATTTTTTCTTTTCGTTATGCAGGGTGTGTTTGCGCAGCCGAGGGGAATACTTTTTGATTTTCAGCTTTTCTCCCCCCGTTTTGCGGCGCAGGGTGTAGTTGTAGTCGCCCGACTCTTCGCAGACGAGAAACACGACTTCGATCTTCTTTTTACTTTTGGCCATTAAAATCACTCACGGAAAAACGAATGCAAGAGAATTAGCAAAATCGCGGCAAAGTTCCGAGCGGTACGTCCCACGCCAGGACCAACCCCGGTCATGGTCAAAAATTTGGTAATCTCTGATTTAATCAGATGAAGTGGCAATTTTCCAGGGGAGAGCCTGAGAAAGCCATCAAAGGGAGCGCAGCGACGCAAAGTCCAGCTTAATAGTGGGAAATAGACTGATTTCCCCAGACGCCCAAGGAGGAGTTCTTTTTATGGGCAATTTTGCAAAAGTTTGCGGTGGAAAGCTAATTAAAATCGCGCAAGCTTATACTATTTATAGACTTAGATAAAAAATCGTTGTTTCTGGATATTCTGGAAAAGGGAATAATTTTTTACCATTGAGGCGAAATGATTTATAACAAGTTTGCAACAGGCAATACTCCTGCCTGCCATGACGGTTTGGTCTGCTATGAAATCAGCCTCCCTGACGGTAGCTGTTTTTATTAACGCCCGTCCTAGGGGACGTTGGATTAGTCGGGTTTTGGGCGGATGGTACCTACTTGGCATTTTGGGGAAAACTATTGCAATCTGACTTGCATGCATTATTGTAATGTTTTGGGGGGTAATCTGTTACGGCATTTTCAGTTGCCCCTCCTATTCTTAGTTTAGCGCAGTTTCATTGCACCAGTAAAAACCGCTGGGCACGGAGCCAAGTGTTATGACGCCTCAACCCTCCTCCGCAGTTCCCGTGAACACCCCCAGCTCTAAATTACCGCAGGGGGTCCCAGTGGCCACACCTATTACGGCTACTCCGGCCATGGTCGCCGCATCTGCGCCATCTGCTGTCGCTACCTCGTTACCTCCCGTTGCTACCGCGGTTCCGGCTATGGCTAATGGGGTTCCTGCTGTAGCCACTCCTACCTCGGCCGCCAGTCGTGCCGTCCCCGTCAAGGCTGCGCCTGCTAATCCTTTGGGACTAGTCACCCGCGAAGATGAAGAAGATTCTGGAGTTGACTGGAATACTTTGATTCCCAGTGCACTCAGCAGCATGGTGGTGCATATTGTGTTCGTGTTGGTGCTGGCTCTCTGGGTGACGCCGGTTAGTGTAGAACAAAAAACGATTATCACGGCCAAGTCCGAAGAAATCCAAGAAATCGAAGAGATCGCCGACGAACCGCTGCCAGAGATTGAAGAAAAAACCGCTGAATTTGATATTGAGGCGGAAGAAGTCGTCACTGATCCGTCTCCCGTGGAAAGCACGGATTTGTCCGAATTGCCAAGTATCTCCGAAGAAGTCAGCCCCGACATTGCGGGAAACACTTCTGACTTTTTAAATCCCACCGGTGATCAAACGGCGATCCTTTCCAATAACAAAGCCAGCGGCGCGGGGAGTGCATACGCCGGTCGGACGGCCGGTGGTCGTAAGGGAATGGCCAAAAAAGGAGGCGGTAACGACCAAAGCGAAGACGCTGTCGAAAAAGGTCTGAAATGGATTGCCTCGGTCCAGGGGGCTGACGGCGGATGGAACTTTGACTTTGCCAAAGTCAACAAACCCGGCGTGACCAACTCTGGCGATGCCGACCGCGCCCGCAACGGCGCGACCGCCATGGCGCTCTTGCCATTCTTGGCCGCGGGCTACACCCATAAGGAAGCCAGCAAATACCAAAAGACCGTCTATGCCGGCCTCGAATTCCTGAAGGCCAACTACAATAAAAAGTACACCAATCTGGCCACGGGCGTGATCAGTTGGCATGAGGAACAGGGGACGATGTATTCTCATGGGCTAGTCGCCATGACCCTGTGCGAGGCCTATGGCATGACCAAGGATAAATCCCTGCTCCCCTTTGCCCAAGGGAGCCTGAATTTTATCTCATACGCCCAAGATCCCGCCAAGGGGGGCTGGCGTTATGCCCCGCGGGAAGCCGGTGACACCTCGGTGGTGGGCTGGCAACTAATGGCGCTCAAAAGCGGTTTGATGTCCTACTTAAAGGTTGATCCCAACACGATCAAGCAAGCGATTGTGTTCCTGAATTCAGTCTCCGACGAGAAAGACTACCGCGCCTATTATGGCTACACCGGCCCCGGCAAGGGGAACGCCACCACGGCCATTGGGCTATTGTGCCGGATGCATCTGGGTTGGAAGGCCGACAACCAAGGTCTGGCGGAGGGGGTGCAGTACCTGAGCGACTTAGGCCCTAGCAAAACCAATATGTACTTTAACTATTACGCCACGCAGGTGCTGTATCAGTTGGGCGAAAACCCCGTGTATAAAGAAAAATGGGATAAATGGAACGCCGCCATGCGGGACAAGCTGATCAAAGAACAAGCGACGGACGGCGCCAACGCCGGGAGTTGGTTCTTTGGCGGCGGGGACCATTCGACTGATCGGGGGGGGCGGTTGTACACCACGTCACTGGCATGCTTGACGCTAGAAGTCTACTATCGCACCGCCCGCTTTATGAACCGCGAAGCGGTAAACGAAGGCTTTCCGCTGTAGGAATGGCACTGTAAGTTTGGCGATATAGAGTTTTATTGAAATTTAGAATCTAGCGTTTCACCCGCCGATGCCATCGGCGGCTTTGCTAGTCTGTTTTATATGTGGGACGCTTTTTCAACATGAAAATCCTACACGTCAAGGCACTCGAACATTATCGCCTGCACGTAGTTTTTGAAGATGGTTTAGCAGGGGAATTGGACTTAGCTCATTTTGCGGGGCGCGGCGTATTTAAAGTTTGGAATGAGCCGGGTTTTTTTGAAAAAGTCACTATTAGCTCCCAGGGGGCACTCTGCTGGCCGGGCGAACTTGATCTCTGCCCGGATGCCTGGTATCTCCAGATGACTGGGAAAACGGCGAAGGAGCTCTTTCCTTCTCTCAATGACAAATTTTCTCATGCCTGAAATATCTCGATTTTACGGCATTGTTATTCAAATTTACTATGGCGATCATCAACCTCCGCATTTCCACGCAAATTACTCTGGCCAACTGGTAAAAGATTGCGATTGAAAGCAAGGAACTTCTAGAGGGAAATCTACCTCCACGAGCACTACGCTTGATCCATGATTGGGTTGATCAGTATCGGCAAGAATTGCTAGAGGCCTTTGCGGCAGCAGCAAATTTGCAACAGCCTCATCGAATTGCGCCCCTCGAATAAATTTATTAATGCCAATTATTTTCATTAAGAATGTATGGGCGATTCAGCAATTTCCAGTGATCGAGTCTATTGTCAATTTATTTATGTGATTTACGCTATTGGCAGGTTAAAGTAAAGAGCCTTTATCTTAATAAGATAAAGCCGCTTTACCTTAGCTTTTCGATTGCCACAAACCACTACTATTTAGGTACTGGTGACTAATACTAATCGCAAGTACTCATAGCGCGGTTTTTACCCAGTTTACCAAGGGATTCCGCAACTCCGTTGGAGTATTAGTTCACTGGTTTTGTTCTTTTTCCCAGGGTTGTTCGCTACGCTCCAACCCGTGGGCTTTGTTACCCAGTATTACCATTGAACAGGGCGCGTTGCGGTACCCCCTCTCCCTCTGGGAGAGGGTCGGGGTGAGGGAATCTACCGCAACGCGGTTGCGTCATTCGGAAATAACCCAGTAATACTGAATGCCTTCATAAATTGCTAGCCGCGCTACATTTAGCTAGAAAGTGTATAATTCACACACTAAATATTAGTGCTTGAAATGCCGTTTTCCTGTCAAAATAAGCGGGATTCCCGCCGCGTCGCAGGCCGCGATGACCTCGGCATCACGTTTGGACCCGCCCGGCTGGATGATCGCCCGCACTCCTGCGGCGGCGGCCAACGCCACCGAGTCCGCAAAGGGAAAAAACGCGTCCGACGCCAGGACGCTCCCTTCCGCCCGTTCTCCCGCCTTGCGAATGGCGATCTCCACGGCATCCACCCGGCTCATTTGTCCCGCCCCCACGCCAAGCGTCATTTCCCCTTTGGCCAGCAGTATCGCGTTGCTTTTGACGTGGCGCACGATCGCCCAGGCAAAGCGCAAATCCCGCAACAAATAGTCTGCTGGCTGCGTGGCGGTCGCCACCCGCCAAATTGCCGGGTCATCCGGCAGCGTGTCCGCCTCTTGGGCCAACCAGCCGCCATCGATTTGCCGCAAACTTTCCCGGACCGTTCCGGGTTGTGCGGCTTCCCCCATCCCGGCCACCCAGGCACCGGACCCTAGGGCCAATAGCCGCACGCTTGTCCGCCATTTGGGCTTGGTGGTCAGCAATTCAAGCGCCGCGGGTTCAAACGCGGGGGCGATGATCGCTTCGACAAAGCGGTCCGGTTCGCACAGCATTTCGGCGGTAGCGATGTCGACCGGACGATTAAAGCCCAGGACCGATCCAAACGCGCTGACGGGGTCGCCATCCCAGGCGCGGCGGGCCGCGACGGATAATTGAGCGTGCTGGGCGGCCCCGCAGGGATTGTTGTGCTTGATCACCACGGCGGCGGCTTCCGGCAGCATGCGAACAATGCTCCAGGCCGCGTCCAGATCGAGGAGATTGTTATAAGACAGCTCTTTGCCATGCAGCTTTTCCGCGGTGAGCAAGGTCCCGGGTTGGGTGGGCATGTTCCGATAGAGTGCGGCGGATTGATGGGGATTTTCACCATAGCGCAGGGATTCGACCCGCGCGAGCGACAGGGTTAATCGCTCGGGCCAGATGGTCGTCTCTGCGGCGGTACCCGTGACATTGGATGCCGTCTCCCCCTCGACCGGGTTAACGGCGGCGGTGCGGGTAAAATAAGCGGCGATATGCGAGTCATAATCGGCGGTCAGGGCGTAGGCCGCCTGGGCCAGTTCCCGGCGCAGGGCCAGGGAGGTTCCCCCGCGCGCGGAAAACTCCGCCGCGATGCGGCCATACTGGCCCGGAGCGGTGGCTACGGCGGTGTAAACATGGTTTTTGGCCGCTCCGCGAATCAGGCTGGGTCCGCCGATGTCGATATTTTCGATGGCGAGGGCGTCCGTTACGTCGGGCCGGGCAATCGTTTGGGCAAAAGGGTATAAATTGACCACGACCAGGTCAATAAGCGGGATATTGTGCTGACGGAGCGCGGCTTGATGCTCGGGGAGATCCCGCAACGCCAAGATCCCTCCGTGCAACCGGGGGTGCAGCGTTTTGACCCGGCCATCCAGCATTTCGGGGGATCCGGTGTAATCCGCGACATCGATCACCGGCAGGCCAGCGTCACTTAACGTTTTATGCGTGCCGCCCGTGCTGAGCAGTTCCACCCCCCCCGCAACCAGTGCCCGGGCCAGTTCGACCAGGCCGGTTTTGTCACTCACACTCAACAGCGCGCGGCGGATGGGAACCACATCGGGAGGATTCAATTGGTGAACGGCGTGGGACATGGGAATGCAAAATTTAGAATGAAGAATGCAGAAGGCAGAATGAAAATACGGGAATGCGGAATTTTCCCTGATCCGCTCATTTCTGTCCACTCCCCACCGCCCACTACCCACTCCCCACTATCCACCGCCCACTGTCCACTATTCAATATCCACTCTACTTACCCCGGCGCAGCGCCCGCTGCATATCGCGCTGGGCGTCGGCTTTTTTGAGCGAATCCCGCTTGTCATGTTTTTGTTTACCCCGGCAAACGCCGAGCAGCACCTTGGCCCGGCCCCCTTTGAAGTACATTTTGAGCGGGACCAGGGTAAAGCCCTTTTGATCCGACTTGGCGGCGAATTTTTGAAGTTCGCGTTTATGAAGCAGAAGTTTGCGGGGGCGTTTGGGCTCGTGGTTCCAATGGTTTCCCTGGCGATATTCCTTGATCTCGACATTCACCAGCCAGACTTCGCCCCCCTTAATCCGGGCAAATCCATCCTCGATCGTGACATGCCCCGCGCGCAGGCTTTTGACCTCGGTGCCGACCAGGACGATGCCGCATTCCAGCGTGTCCAGCACAAAATATTCAAAGCGGGCCTTGCGGTTCTCGGTGATGGTCCGTTCGTTGTCTTTTTGCTTCTCTTCGGAAAGCTGCCGCTCCGCTTTTCCCGTGGACTTGGCACCGCCAGATTTGCCGCCGGTATCCTTGGTTGAAGCTTTGCCAGCGTCCCCTTTGCCAGCATTCCCCTTCCCCGGGGGCGCGGCCTTGCCCGGTGCGGGAGCCCCTTTGGTGGGGGATTTGCCGGATTGTGGGAGTTTTTTTGCGGCCATGGGACAGGGGGGAAACGGTACCGCCCACAATCCACTTAATTCTACGGGGCGGTTTTGTTACACTTAAAAGCTGTTCGTAACATTAGCATAACATTCGGCAGTGGCCCCCGGTAAGGGCGTCCCTGACCGTCTGCAAATTATCCCCCTGCTCTTTCCGATGCAATTTCCCCTGACCATCGTGCAGGCTCCCTCCCCTGCCTCCCAACAGTCGGATCAGACTGTCGCCTGTGGATCGGCCAGTCCCCTTACCACAAGTGGCCCCCGCCTTCCTTCGTGGCTCAGGCGCAACCTTCCCCCAGCCAGCGCTTTTGGCTATACGGCAAATTTGATCGCCGATCTGCGGCTAGAGACCGTGTGCGAAAGCGCCAAGTGCCCCAATCGGCTGGAATGTTGGTCTAGCAAAACCGCGACATTCATGATTCTAGGGAATGTCTGCACGCGCCCTTGTGGTTTTTGCTCGGTCCCCAAAGGAAAAACCGAGGAACTGGAACTGGACGAACCGGACCGCGTGGCGGAAGCGGCCGAGCGACTGGGCCTGCGGCATGTGGTGATCACGTCGGTCACGCGGGACGATCTACCCGACGGCGGGGGGGAGCATTTTTATCAGTCCGTGCTGGCGGTCCGGCGACGCACGGGAGCCACCGTCGAGGTCCTCACACCGGACTTTATTGGCAAACCCCACGGCCTGGCGCGGGTGGTCGAATCCGCCCCCGAAGTCTTTAATCATAATACCGAAACCGTCCCTCGGTTGTACCGCTCCGTCCGGGGGCGTAAAAGCGATTACGCCTGGACGCTCGAACTGCTGCGGCGGGTCAAACGCCAAAATCCCGCCATCCAGACCAAAAGCGGTCTGATGCTGGGTCTGGGTGAAACGCGCGAGGAGTTGCTGGATGTGCTGGCCGACCTGCGCGATGCCGATTGCGACTTTTTGACCTTGGGGCAGTATTTGCAGCCGACACTGGAACACCTGCCGGTGGTGCGGTACGTGCCGCCTGCGGAATTTGATGAAATTGGCGAACAGGCAAAAAAAATGGGCTTTAAGCAAGTGGCCAGCGGTCCATTTGTGCGCAGCAGTTACCACGCGGCGGAAATGGCGCAGACGGTGTAGTTTCAGCCCGCAGCGTCACTCAGCCCGCAGCGTCACTCAGCCCGCAGCGTTAGCAAGGGAACAACCTCAACCCGCCGCGTCAGCCAGGGAGCACGCGTTCGAACATAGATTTGACAGATTACGCAGATTTTCTCAAATCTGTCATGTAGCGGAATTCGCCAGAATTCCGTTTCCCCCAGCCCGCAGCGGGCTACAATTCCCTGGCTAACGCGGCGGGCTGAAATGCAGTTGCGCTACGCGTGTTGCCCGCGAAATTCGACCATCCAGTCACGCAGCAGACGCACGCCCTCGAGCGGCATGGCGTTGTAAATGGAGGCCCGCATCCCGCCAACCGAACGATGCCCCTTGAGTTCAAACAGTTGCCGCGCTTCGGCCCCCTTGATAAACGCTTTTTCTAGTTCCTCGCTGGGCAGGCGAAAGGTCACATTCATGAGCGAACGGCAGTCGGTGGCGGCATGCCCCTCATAAAATTTGCCGTCTAGCACTTCATAGAGCAACTGACACTTTTCAACGTTGCGGGATTGCATCTTGGCCAAGCCTCCAATGTCATTTTTTAGCCATTGCAGGACCAATTGAAACACATAAATGGCAAAAACGGGGGGTGTATTAAAGACCGAATCATTTTTGCTAAAGGTCCGGTAGTCCAGCATTGTCGGTAGACCAGCGGGAATACGTTCCAGTAGATCGTCGCGGATGATGGCGATGGTCACCCCCGCGATCCCGGCGTTTTTCTGCGCGCAGGCGTAGATCAGGGCGTATTTGCTGACATCCAGCGGACGGCACAAAAAGTCGCTGCTCATGTCGGCAATGAGCGGGGCAGCGCCAAAGTCGGGATTGGCCGGAAATTGCACCCCTTGGATCGTCTCGTTGGTGGTGATGTGCGTGTAAGCGGCTTGCGGGCTAAGACGGACTTCCGCCGCCGGGGGGAGGTGGTTGTAATTGGACTTTTTACCATCCCAGGCCACATTGACCGTCCCTTCGCGCTGGGCCTCGGCCACGGCTTTGCTGCCCCAGGTCCCCGTCACCACATAATCCGCTGGCAAATTTGTCCCGCGTAAAAAATTCATCGGCAGCATGCTAAACTGCAGATTTGACCCCCCCTGCATAAACACAATTTGATAATTCGCGGGTATGCCCAATAATTCCCGCATCAGGCTTTTTGTCGTGGCGAGGACGCCATCAAACCATTTGTGCCGGTGGCTGATTTCCAGCGGGGATATTCCGATTCCCGGCAAGCCCAACATGTCCCGTTGGGCCTGCTCCAAGACCGACAAGGGCAAAACGGCCGGACCCGGGGAAAAATTGAACACGCGGGGGGTCATGGGTGAGGCTCCTGGCGGGCGGAAAAATACGCGCAAATTAGCAAAAAAAGCCGCAATTCCCGCGTTTTGCGGGGAACTGCGGCCTAGTGCGGATGAGAGGAGTTGAACCTCCACGTCATTTCTGACACAAGAGCCTGAATCTTGCGCGTCTGCCAATTCCGCCACATCCGCGGGAAATGCACTTCCTAAAAGAATAAATCAGTCGCCGCAGGTTCGCAAGCGGGGTGCCCCGGGGAAGATTTTTTGCCAGTGCGGCGATATTGTCCCTGGAGGCAATACTTGTTGGATCAATGGTGCCAGCCGCGCGGTGGTTTCCCCCGCGGCCTGGTACTGTTCATCGCCGTTTTAAAGGGGTGGCCACTATACGTTGCCGCCAAAATCCAGTTAAATAAGAAATTCTTTGGCCAAAGCCGCCGATCTGGGATTTTTTTGCCAGTTTTAGAGAAAAAAAGCCTTTCCGCCAGCCGCCGCTGCGAATAATTGTTATCCAGCGGGTGAATACTTTGCACACCTACTCTTTTCTGCCGGAGAACCAGCCGACATGATCGATCTCGAGGTCAAACCTTGGACCGTGGCGGACGCCAAAGAACTTTATGACATCGCCCGCTGGGGGAATGGCTATTTTTCCATTAACGAGCTGGGGCACGTCACGGTCCTGCCAAATAAGGACCCCGCCCGCGCGATCGATCTCAAGCAACTGGTCGACCATCTGCAATTGCGGGGGATCGATCTGCCGATTTTGATTCGCTTTGCCGAGATTCTCAAGCACCGCTTAGGGGAGATTCACGGCGCGTTCCAGTCCGCCATGCAAGAGCACAAGTACCAAGGCTCTTACTGCTGCGTGTACCCGATCAAAGTCAACCAGCAACGCCAAGTGGTGGAGGAAGTGCTGCAGTTTGGCCGCCCCTACAACTTTGGCGTCGAGGCGGGGAGCAAGCCGGAACTATTGGCCGTGGTCGCCATGACGGACAACACCACCCCGATCATCTGCAACGGCTTTAAGGACGCCGAATTCATCGAAACGGCCATGCTGGCCCACAAAATCGGTCGGCGGATCATTCCCGTGGTCGAGAAGTACACCGAACTCTTGATGATTTTGGAATACGCCGAAAAAATCGGCGTGCGGCCCAACTTTGGCATGCGCGTCAAGCTGGCCGCGCGCGGCAGCGGGCGCTGGCAGTCCAGCGGCGGCTACCGCAGCAAATTTGGCCTGACGGTCAGCGAAATTGTCAAAGGACTGGAAGAACTCAAATCCCGCGGAATGGAAGACTGCTTTAAACTGCTGCATTTCCATCTGGGGAGTCAAATCACCAATATCCGCTATATCAAGGGAGCTCTCAACGAAGCCGCCCGCATCTATACCGAACTCAAACGCCTGGGAGCGGGCCTGGAATACATGGACGTCGGCGGCGGGTTGGGTGTCGATTACGACGGCTCACAAACGAACTTTGAATCGAGTGTGAACTACACGCTGCAGGAATACGCCAACGACGTGGTGTACCACATTCAACGCGTTTGCGACGAAACCGGCGTGCCGCATCCCACCATCGTCAGCGAAAGCGGCCGCGCCGTCGTGGCCTACCATAGCGCGCTGGTTTTTGGCATTTTGGGCGTGTCGGAGCAAGGGGAAAATGGTTACACGCCCAAGCTGCCCGACGAACCCGAACAGCCGCTGGTCGACCTGATGGAGGCGTACCAGGGGGTGACCGTCCGCAATTTGCTGGAAAGCTACCACGACGCGCAGCAGGCGCTGGATATGTCGATGAACCTGTTCACCGGCGGGTATCTGCCGCTGGAACAGCGCTGCATTGCCGAAGGGCTGTATTGGGCGATTTGCCACAAGATCAAACGCCTGACCGCACAACTGGACTTTATCCCCGAGGAACTCGAAGGGCTGGATTCGCTCCTGAGCGATACTTACTTTTGCAATTTTTCGCTCTTTCAGTCGATCCCCGACAGTTGGGCGATCAAGCAGCTCTTTCCCGTGATTCCCATTCACCGCCATAATGAGCGGCCCATGCGCAATGCCGTCCTGGGTGACATTACCTGCGATTCCGATGGTAAAATCGATCAGTTTATCGACCGCCGCGATGTCAAGCGGACGCTGCCGCTACACAATTACGTGGGCCAGCCCTATTACCTGGGAGCCTTTATGATCGGGGCGTACCAGGAGATATTGGGCGATCTGCACAACTTGTACGGCGACACCAACGCCGTGCATGTCAGCCTGGGGGATGACGGCCAGGTGGTGCTGGAGCACGTGATCAAGGGGGACACTGTCCGCGAGGTGCTGGATTATGTCGAATACGACCCCAACCATCTGGTGCGGCAATTACGGGACTCGGTCGAATGCGCTGTGCGCGAAGGTAAAATCAGCTACGAGCTAGCGGGGAAGTTCCTGAAATACTACGAAGAAGGCTTGCAGGGCTATACGTACCTGGAAGAGCCGGAAACGAAGTAAGCTGGTAGCGACTTTGAGTCGCCAGTGGCCCGTAGTGGCGACTTTTAGTCGCCAAAGCGTTATTACCGGGTTAGCTCAGCCGCTTTCGTTTGGTTATTTTCTTCCGCATCGCGACCATTCCACGCACTTCACGGCGAGGGAACCTCGCCGCTACGTAGTGGCGACTTTCAGTCGCCAAAGCGTTTCGCTGCGTAACTTTTACCAGATTATCATTTCACTCTCTAAAGGATGTATTGGCAACTTGATAAAGGCTAGTCTTATGAATGTATTCATTTTGTCGTAACTTTGCCTTCTTTGGGTTTTGCGCAATATAATTTTGAAAAGCGATCAATTGATCAATATCCCGCACAATATGATCATAACTTTCTTTTTGCCAAAATTTTCCGGATTGCCCGAGGAAAGAGTTTGCGAATTTAGCCGTATGGGTTTTAATCGATTGCAACAACCTCTCTAATGCAACTCCCTCCATAGGCGTCATTAACGCGTGGACATGATTAGGCATGATCACATAATCACCTGTTAGAACTCTCTGATTCTGAAAATAGGTTAATGCATTTGCTACGCTTTTCGCAATTTCCGGCTGCCGCAGTGCGCACGAGCCATAATTCATGTCAAGTGAATCATTAATGAAGACACCCAGCATTCTTTCGAAAGCGCGTTTTTCGGCGGAGGATAAACGCGCGAATCTATCTTTCCAAGAGGGATCCGTTGGATCGATTTTTCGGGCAAGCAGCCATGTCTCCCGTCGGCATTTTAATTCTTGTTGAAGTTTAAGAGGCAGAGCATCTGCCAATCGAAATGTAACAAAATATGTGCATTTATCTTGACGCCAATGAGGTAATATCCCATGCCGATAAATAGTAACTTTTCCTGACTCATTAAAACCATAAAATAGAATGGGAGTCATGTGAATACTCTTTGCTAAATCTGATGATTAATCTCGAGATTAAGGATTTCCCCGGCGAGGGAACCTCGCCGCTACGTAGTGGCGACTTTCAGTCGCCAAAGCTTTTTTTACCGAGTTAGCTCAGGCGCTTTCGTTTCGTTATTTTCTTCCACATCGCCACCCGTTTCCACACTTCACGGCGAGGAAACCTCGCCGCTACGTAGTGGCGACTTTTAGTCGCCAAAGCGTTTTTACCGAGTTAGCTCAGACGCTTTCGTTTGGTTATTTTCTTCCGCATTGCGACCATTTCCCCGCTCTCCGGCGACGGGATTCCCTTGCTACACAATCTCCTCAATCACTCGCGCCGGTTCCACGCCCGTCAGTTTGGCGTCTAGTCCCTGGAATTTAAAGCTCAGCTTGCGGTGGTCGATTCCCATCTGCCGCAAGAGCGTGGCATGCAGGTCCCGCACATGAATGGGTTGCACCGAACGATAGCCCAATTCGTCTGTTTCCCCAAACGAAACTCCCGGTTTGATCCCGCCCCCCGCCAGAAACACGCTAAACGCCAAGATGTGATGGTCCCGCCCATCCCCCTGCGCCATGGGCGTGCGGCCAAATTCGCCTCCCCATAGGATGAGGGTGTCTTCCAGCATTCCCCGCTGTTTCAGGTCGAGGATCAGCGCCGCCGTCGCCCGATCCACGTCTTGCGCGGCGTCCGTGTGGTTTCCTTTGATATTGCCATGCGCGTCCCAGGCCCGGTGATACACCTGGATCATCCGCACGCCCCGTTCGGCCATCCGCCGGGCCAACAGCACATTCGAGGCGAATGTGCCATCCCCCGGTTGCTTCACGCCATACAGATCCAAAATGTGTTTTGGCTCTTGCGTCATATCGGTCAGTTCCGGCACCGAGGCTTGCATTTTGAACGCCAGTTCATACTGCGCAATGCGCGTTTCGACCTCCGGGTCCAGGGTTTCCGCCGCCAGCAACCCATTGAGCCGCTGCACTTCCTCCACGACCTGCCGCTGCGTGCTTTGGCAAATGCCCGCCGGATTACCCAGGTAATGGACCGGCTCTCCTTTGGCTTGAAAGGAGATTCCCTGAAACTTGCTGGGTAAAAAGCCCGCCGACCATTGCCGCGCGCTAATCGGTTGCTGGCCCGATCGTCCCTGCGACGTCAGCACCACAAACCCCGGCAAATTGTCCGTCTCCGCCCCCAACCCATACAAGAGCCACGACCCCATACTGGGCCGCCCTTTGATGATCGAGCCGGAATTCATAAACGCGTGGGCGGTATCATGATTGATCTGTTCGGTCCGCATTCCGCGCAAGATGCAAATATCGTCGGCGATTTTGCGGATTTCCGGAAAAATCTCGGCGATCATTTGCCCCGACTGTCCCGCGGGCGAAAACGGCGCAAAGCTCCCCCGTGCGACTAGCTTGGTGTTTTGCAGTTGGGCCAATTGCTGGCCCGCCGTGAAAGATTCGGGAAAGGGCTGACCGTCCAGTTTGTTTAACACGGGTTTGTGATCCAGGGTATCCACGTGCGAAGGTCCCCCGGCCATGTACAGGTGAATGATCCGCTTGGCCCGAATGGGAAAGTGCGGCTCGGTAATGACACCCATCCAGCGGCCTGCGGGAGCAGGGGCTGGCATGCTGGCGGCGTGATCAGTCATGGGAATGCTTTCTGTCGCGGGATCCGCGCCCCGCGCTGTGCGTAATAACGCCGGATTCAGCAGGCAATTGAGCGCGGCCAACCCTAGCCCATAGGCCCCTTGGTGCAAAAAGGAGCGGCGCTGCAGTCGATGCACGATTTTATTCTCTGGTTTCATGGGTAGAGCGTGAAAATACAATGAGTGGTCAACAAGCAAATTTATGGCAATGCCAGCAATTGATATTTGCGTTGCAGGCTGGTGAACCTTATTTAAGCATACGCAAGGTACCAGGCCAATAAAAAAAGGCCGCAGCCAGATTGTTTCTGACGACGGCCTAGCTTTGCACTTTCTGTCATTCTGACAGCGAATTTAGCCCCGACGACGACGCCAGATCAATCCCCCGAGCGCCGCCATTGCCAACATGGCGTAAGTTGATGGTTCGGGAATTGTAAAGCTAAAATCATCAAAAAAGTTTTTCCCGCCTAAACCCGCAAAGAGTCCATCCTCAAGCTGCCATTGCAACTTGGTAAAATTTTGCATCGGTTGACCCATGGGCGTACCCGCGGGGACCATGGTGCTCCAGGTGTTGGTGTTGACCACATAATAATCCACGCCAAAAGTATCAGTATTCAAGTCCAGGCTGATCCGCATCCCGTCATAGTTCAGTTGGTTGGCCACGATCGATGTCGGCACCCAGGGATTTGAAGAACTATCCCGCCAATAGACCGAGTTATCGCGGGCGTAACCCCACTGCATGCCAACATTCCCCACGCTATCCACCAAGGACATGGTGAATTTTTCGCGGGGGACGGTTCCAGGAACCGGGGTGTCCCCCGGATTGGGGCAAAAATAAAACTGCATCAGAACAATACCGCTGTTCACGCTGGCTGGTGTAGGCCCGCCAAAATCATAGGTATCCAACGAATAATCATATATCATTGCCCCGGTCCCCAGGGGGGTGTCATTGCGTAGGGCCAGAGCCACGCCATCTGTTGGGCGGCCCATAAAGTGGTCCCCGACGATATAGGCGGCGACGGCAGTGGCAGGATTGGTGGGATAAGGAGGCCCGCCAGACACGACGGCGTTGCGGTTAGCCGCTGTGGCAAAATACCCACCAACCGGGCCGACAACTTTCCATAAGCCGGTATCCGCGTTAATTGAGGCAAATCCCCCGCCACCGGCGTTAATTCCTGATGCCCCGGCATTGTAGATTGACACATCCCCTAGGATGGTGCCGCTGTTCAAATGATAGCCGTCATTCTGATTAAAGCTTCCCAAATAGGCCTCAGCCGTCGTGATTCCCCCGTCAATGACATGCCAAGCCAAAGCGCAACCAAGCGCCAATTTGCAAAGAGACCGCCAAAATGTTGTCCGTTGCACGAGCGTTCCTCCCAAGATGATAAGAAAAAAAGCGAAACCTTCAACTGTTGCAATCTTAATGAAACTTTAACTTTACCGCAACGATTTGGTAAGAATCGTAAACAACTGATTATTGCGGCTAAATATGGTAAAAAACGGAATTCCGCCAACACAGGGTTTAATATTAGACTCATAATATATATTGACGATGTACGATCTATCCCGGAATTCAAAAATTCCAAAATCAAGACAGCATATTTGCCACCTAGCTACTGGTGATTAATGCTCCCCTACGTCAATATCACACTCTATTTCCTCGGCAGATAATGCCAGCCGTGCTCCCGGGCAACCCTTGTGAGCAGTCGCTCTAACTCATAAAATACGTTGTTTTGGGCGTGTTCCGGGCTTTTCACTGAATGTGGCGACAGAAGTTTCCGGGCATGGAAACCCCCTTTTTCAACAGATTTTCCCCCATTTATCCCGTTTTTCCCCGAAAGGTGGCTCTCTCGTGCCCGCGACGTGTGTGATTGGTTTGCAGTGGGGCGATGAAGCCAAGGGAAAATTGGTCGATCTGCTGACCGAACAGCATGACATTGTCGTTCGCTATCAAGGTGGGGCCAATGCCGGCCATACCGTGGTGGCGGGGGATCAAACCTACAAACTCTCCCTGATCCCCAGTGGTATTCTTAATCCCCGGGTCATCTCGGTTGTCACAGGGGGCGTTGTTCTCAACCCGCCCAGCTTATTGGGCGAGATTGACCAACTCGTTGCCCGGGGCGTGCAGGTCGGCACCAATCTCAAGTTGAGCGACCGTGCCCATGTTATTTTTCCGTGGCACATGGCCGAAGATCGGGCGATGGATGCCAGTGTTTCGGGGGGCGAAGCGATCGGCACAACCCAGCGTGGCATTGGGCCGTGCTACCGTGATAAAGTGGGTCGATCACACGCGATTCGCCTGGGGGATTTGTACCGAGCGGATTTTCGTGACAAGGTGGAGCATATTGCCTTAGCGAAAAACCGATTTTTGCCCCTTTGGAGCGGACCCGAGACGGAACCTCTCGATCCCGCAAAAATTCACGCCGAATACCTGGGCTATGCCGAACGACTGCGACCCTATGTGGCCGACACCACCACATTTTTACTGAATGCGGTGGAAGCGGGGCAGCGACTGCTGTTTGAGGGAGCCCAGGGGGCGTTGCTGGACATTGACCATGGCACGTTTCCGTATGTGACCAGCAGCAATAGCTCGGGCGTGGGCGTGTCCAGCGGCTCTGGTGTCCCCGGAAAATGGATCAACAAAATTCTGGGCGTGGTCAAGGCGTACAACACCCGTGTGGGGGGGGGACCGTTTCCCACCGAGCAAAATAACGAAATTGGCCAACATATCCGCGACAAGGGGAACGAATATGGCACGGTTACGCGCCGTCCCCGTCGCTGCGGGTGGTTTGATGTGGTCGCCGCGCGCTACACCGCGCGATTGAGCGGGGTGGACGCCCTGGCAGTGATGCTGCTTGACGTCCTGAGCGAGTTGGGCGAATTGAGGGTTTGCACGGCCTACGAGATTAACGGCCAACGAGTAACGGATTTTCCCAGCCAACTCGAAGATTTGCGACTGGCCAAACCAATTTACGAGACCTTGCCCGGTTGGCAAAAGGAGATTACCGGGGTGCGGCGGTATGAGGATTTGCCAGCCAATGCGCAGGGATATTTACAGCGTTTGAGCGAGTTGGTGGGCCAGCCGGTGGAGGTGGTCTCCGTCGGTCCCGATCGGGAACAAACAATCTGGCGGCAATAAAAGGATGCCTCTCACTCCGTGAGAGGGACTGTTATTGGCGGCCAACCTCCCTTACCAACCAATTTACTTTTTCAAATACACCTTCAAAGTTTGCACTTTTCACGCAGGACTGCGTCCTTATTTCATCGCACGGGAGTGTGATGATACCTTCCTAACATCATTATGACCGCGACTGATTCCGCCGCCACACTGGAAATACCGCGTGATCGACTGCCGCGGCATGTGGCGATCATCATGGATGGCAATGGCCGCTGGGCGCAGCGGCAGGGCTTGCCGCGGATTGAAGGGCACCGGCGCGGGGTGGCCAGCGTCCGCCGCATCACCGAGGAGGCCACCCGCATCGGGTTAGAGCAAATCACCCTGTACTGTTTATCCAGCGAAAATTGGAAACGTCCCCGGCATGAACTGGACTTTCTGATGCATCTGCTCGAACAGTACATGATTGAAGAGCGGGCCACGATCCTGGCGCAAAATATCCAAGTCGCGGTGATCGGTCGCCGCGAAGGCCTGCCGGAAAGCACCCTGCGGGAAATTGATAAGACAATTGAACTGTCCGGGGCCAATACCGGCCTGCGGCTGTGTCTGGCGATCAATTATGGGGGACGAGCGGAAGTCCTGGACGCCGTGCGCCGCATCGCCGCCGACTGTCTGGCCGGAGAACTGCAACCCGCTCTCTTGCAAGAAGATGATTTTGCCCGTTATTTATATACCGCTGGCATGCCCGATCCGGACTTATTGATCCGTACGGCGGGAGAACGACGTATCAGCAATTTTTTGCTTTGGCAAATTAGTTATGCCGAGATTTGGGTGACCGAGCGTTGCTGGCCTGAATTTGCCGAAGCCGACCTGCATTCGGCCCTGGCGGACTTTGCCAGTCGCGACCGCAGATTCGGAGGATTAAACACGTGATGGCGTGGCGACATGATGTTCACGACGAGCAGCTTGGCATTTTGAGCTTTAACTGTTGAACTGCGTGATTGAAATCCGCATCGGCGACTACAAGTCGCCGCTACGCAGCGGCGAAGTTCCCTCGCCGATAAAAGCGAGAAAGAGTGGCGAGCCTACAATTGTTTGGGATTGAGTAAACCCTAACCAATGAAATCCGCGTCGGTGACTACAAGTCGCCGCTACGAACCCCCACGGCGACTAAAATTCACCGCTACGTAATACTGGCCGCGACGGAAAATAACTTGCCCCCTACGCCTCATAGGAGCGTCATTTCGTGTTGTACTGGCGTTTGCTACTGGGCGGATTCCTGATCGTCGGATTTGGGGCTTTGTTTTGGCTGGATGGCACACAAGCCGGGGGCGCGCCCCCGGCGGCATGGCTCTTTCCCCTGGTCCTGGTCGGGGCGATTCTGGGGACCAACGATCTGTTGTGGCTCTTTCAGGCCCGTGGCTGGGATCCTTCGCCGCGGGTGATGCTGTTCGGCAATCTGGCCATCGTCTCCAGCAACGCCGTCCCGCTTTTTTGGCCCGATTACCCCGTTGATTTTCCCCTGGGACGCTGGGGGTGGCCGGGACTCACAGGCATGGTCATGCTGCTGGTCGCCTTTGTCGCCGAAATGCGCCGCTATCACGAACCAGGCAAGCCCGTCTTGCATCTGGCGCTTAATTGCCTGGCGTGGTGCTACCTGGGTTTTTTGCTCAGCGTACTGGTGCAACTGCGGGCGTTCGACCTGCATGCCCGGGGACTCTTGGCCATTGCCAGCCTGGTCATTGTGACCAAGGCGGGGGACATCGGAGCCTTTACCGTGGGCCGTATCCTGGGACGCACCCAAATGACCCCCATCCTTAGCCCGGGAAAAACGTGGGAAGGGGCCGCCGGCGCGGTCCTCTTTGCCTGCCTGGCGGCGATCGCCCTGGGATATTGGTGGGCCCCCTTTTTGCCACCGGGCGATACCTCGACCGGTAACTGGGGAGAGCTTTCCTGGCCGCGGGATAGTCTGTGGGAGTCAACGACGGGAAAGTTGATTCGCTGGGCGATTTATGGCGCGATTTTGGCCGTGGCGGGAATGATCGGCGACTTGGCTGAATCCCTCATCAAACGGGACGTCGGGCGCAAGGATTCCGGCAACTGGCTCCCGGGATTTGGCGGCGTGCTAGATTTGCTGGATTCCGTGTTGTACGCCGGCCCGGTGGCCTACATTTGCTGGCTGGTTCGCCTGGTCCCGTAAAGAATCAATCCCCCGCATCCGTCACGGAGATCCGCCCGCAAGAATGCCATTTTTGTCCCGTGCTGGCGCTGTCATTGCGGCGCCACGGCGGGACGTTTATTCCACTCGATGGATTGAATCCGCGGGGGGCTATGCTTACATAAAGCTTTCTTGCACGTCCGCCGGCGCGGGACCATACCGCAGCGGTTCCATGGTAAAGCTGGCCCGCCCCTGGCTAAGGCTGCGAACCGCCATCGAGTAGCCAAACATGGCCGAAAGTGGAGCTTCGGCGTCCAAGACCGTATTCGGCCCGCGCAGTTGCGACCCCGTGATCATCGCCCTTCGCTGCTGCAAGTCGTTAATCACATCCCCCACATGGTCCTCCGGCGTGGTAACCTCGACCTTCATGATCGGTTCCAGCAATGTGACGGTCGCGGATTTTAATACCCGGTCAAAAGCGTCCGCCGCCGCGATCCGCAGCGCGACCTCGTTGGGGAGCGGTTCCGGCAGCGTGGTGGGGAGTAATTCTAAATGACAGTTGTATAGCGGGCAGCCGTACAATCCCCCCCCTTCGGCATGTTCCCGCAAGGCGGTCTGCAGGATGTACACGCATTGCTTTTGGTGTGAATCCTCGGCGATCCACTGCGTGCTGACCGTGGCCGGTTTGTCATCGCTGGCGGGGGTGATGCGCACCCGGCACTCGGCGAACAGACTTTGACCATTGACCACACGTTGGCATTTGCCCGTTTCTTCCGCCGCGGCGTTCACGGTTTCCTTGTAACTCACGCGCGGCTTATGCACCTTGACATCCAGCTTAAAATCCCGCAGCAAGCGGTGCTTGATGACTTCCAGGTGAAGTTCGCCCATCCCGCTGATGATCGTCTGGCCGGTTTCCTCGTTTTCCAGCGCGCGAAAGGTCGGATCTTGCCGCTTTAGCATTTCCAAAACTTCGCCCAGTTTTTTGCGTTCGAGCGAGCTTTCCGGCTCGATGGCCATGCTGATGACCGTATCGGGAAAGGCGATCGATTCCAATAAGATCGGGGCTTGCGTCTCGCAAAAGGTATCCCCGGTGATACTAAACCGAGGACCGATCACGCCCACGATATCCCCGGCCCCGGCGGTGGGGACCTGCTCGCGGCGGTCGGCCTGAATATGCCACAACTGCGCCGCGTTTTCTTTTTTATCCTTGCCGGGATTGTACACGCGGCTGTTGGCCTTTAGCTCTCCCGAATAAATTCGCACAAAATGCAAATCCCCATGCTTATCTGCCAAAATCTTAAACACCAACCCACAGAATGGCTCGTCCTCTTTGGCCGCGCGGGTCAGTTGTTTGTCGGGGTTTTTGGGATCGACGCCCACCACCGGCGGCAGATCGGCGGGGCTGGGCAGATAATCGGCCACCGCGTCCAACAGCGGCTGAATCCCCACATAATGCAGCGCGGACCCGCAGAGCACCGGCACAATCTGACGGTCAATCGTGGCTTGGCGCAGCACTTGTTTGACTAATGGTTCCGGCACCGGCTGATCGGCCAGGACCAGCTCGGCCAGTTCGTTGGAAAAGTTAAATAGCTCGCCCAACAGTTGCTCGCGGTAGAGCGAGGCTTCGTCGCGAAGGTCTTCGGGGAGTTCCTGGGAAATCACCTCGGCCCCTAGTTTTTCGCCAGTAAAGGTGAGTAGCCGCATGGCGACCAGATCGATGACGCCGCGAAAGGGATTGTTGACATGCGGCGGGCCGATGCCGACGGGAATTTGCACCAACAGGGGATGGCTTCCCAGGCGTTTGCGAATTTGTTCAAGCGTGGCATAAAAGTCGGCCCCTTCGCGGTCGCATTTGTTGATAAACGCCAGCCGCGGCACGCCATATTTATCCGCCTGCCGCCACACGGTTTCGCTTTGGGCCTCGACCCCTTCCCGCGCGCTAAAGACGACCACCCCGCCATCCAGCACCCGCAACGAGCGCTCGACCTCGGCGGTAAAGTCCACGTGCCCCGGCGTATCGATCAGGTTGAAATCGCACCCCCGCCACTGAAAGCTGACACAGGCGGAGTAAATCGTGATTCCCCGCTGCTGTTCCTCGGGGTCAAAGTCCGTCGTGGTGGTTCCCTTATCGACTTCCCCCATTTTGTGGGTGGCCTTGGCATAATACAACATGCGCTCGGTGACGGTGGTTTTGCCGGCATCGATATGGGCAATGATGCCGATATTTCGCAGGGTCTGGATATTGCGGGGCATGCGGTACGGCCAGGATACAGGAAATAATGCGGATGCTTGATGAAATGTCTCGGTGGGAGCGAGCTGGCTCCAGGCGGCGACGGCGCGGCGGACTGATCATTTTATAAAAAAACACGGGGGTTGAAACAACCGGCTCGGGCGGAGTCCGGCGGGTTCAACCCCCGTGCGATCTGCGTGTCAAATAATGGAAGAAAGTGGCTTACCAGGCAAAGTGGGCGAACGCCTTATTCGCATCGGCCATGCGATGGACGTTTTCCCGCTTGGTAATGGCGGCCCCTTCCCGCTTGTAGGCGGCGATAAATTCCTCCGCCAGTTTTTCAAACATGGGACGCCCTTTTTTCTCGCGGGCGGCGGCCAGCAACCAACGAATCGCCAGCGATTGCTGACGATTGCGGTTAACCTGCATCGGCACCTGATACGCGGCTCCGCCAACGCGCTTGCTGCGCACCTCGATGGCTGGTTTGACGTTCTCGACCGCGGTGGTAAACACCTCCAGCGGGTCGGCGTCCGGCAGCTTTTGCTGAATGATGTCCATCGCATCGTAAAAAATGCCCTGGGCAATGTTTTTCTTGCCGCTGTGCATCAAACAATTGATGAATTTGCTGACCAATAAAGAGCCGTATTTGGCGTCTTTGTGAAGCGACGTGCGACTGGCGGTAATGCGACCCATAACAACCGGCGATAGGGAAAAGTAATGTTTGGTAAAGCGATGCAACATACTGGCGGGTCAACCGCCAAACAATAAAGCTCCCGCAACAAAGCAGGGGAACTACTTTTTCTTGGCGGGGGTGCCCCCCTTGGCGGGAGCGGCCTTTTTTGCGCCATATAAACTGCGGGAACGCTTGCGGTCGGCCACGCCCTGCGTGTCGAGCGCGCCCCGGATAATGTGATAACGCACACCCGGCAGATCCCGCACGCGGCCGCCACGCACCAGTACGATCGAGTGTTCCTGCAGGTTGTGACCCTCGCCAGGAATATACACGGTCACTTCCTTGCCATTGCTCAGACGGACCCGCGCGATCTTGCGCAACGCCGAATTCGGCTTCTTGGGGGTCATCGTCTTAACCTGCAAGCACACCCCGCGCTTTTGCGGACATTTGTCCAACACCGGTGACTTGGTAATCCGACGCTGTACCTTGCGACCGCTCTTAATTAATTGATTGATTGTGGGCATGAAAATTCCAAACAGGGCTACTGCCAATAACCGGCGTAAACAGGCAAATGATTCTGATCGACGGCAAATGCCAGGAGGGATCAGGAATCCTTTAATTTAGCGGTCTTTGGTGGGGTGTCAAGGCTGGGCGGGGCCCGGCAAATCAGAAAATCCCCGGAGACGAGAGAGCACGTCCGCCAAACAGTATTTTTTGGCCTAGATTGCCTGATCCACCTATTTCACCGCTATTTTAAGGGGAAATGGGAGGTAGCCCGCCTCCAGCGGGTTACGCCTACATCATGGATTACAAGTACATGCCCATGTAACCGCCGGATTCGTCGGCCTTGGCCTGGAGTTGTTCCGCCCGTTGTTTTGCCTTGTTAAGGTCGCCGGATTGGATATAGAGGTCAAATTCGGCTTGGACGGCGTGATTAACGGTTTCGTGAAACCATTCAACAATCGGTTGCCGCAGCCAATCACATGTTTCCCGCAGCAATTCGACCCGCAGATCGGTGGCAATGGTCTGGGCGTCGGATTGATCGGTAAGAACGGTCCCTTCAAATTTAAATTCCAACAGACCCTGACCGGGGTGATTGGTCAGTTGAAACGCACAAATGGCGTCATAAAGGTAATAGCTATTAAAGGATCCATGCTTTTCCAGGGCGTTTTTGATCCGCTGGCAGCGTTCTTGATATTTGGGAGAGGCGTCCAGCGGTATATCCAACCGGCCAATCGTGCGCAGCGGAAGACAAGAAAATGTAATATCTACCATAGGGCACGCGGGGAAAAAGCGGTGCAAAAATCTGGATCTGCCGCGACGCGCGGCCAGTTACCACCCTTAGCCCCCCACCCAGCGGGAGGCCAATATCCAAGCCTGAGACCAGATGCCAGTAACATCCCTGTGATGCCGCAAATTTGACCGCCAAAAAAGATGCAACCTCATGACGGAGAGTAACCCCCTGGCTAAAGCCCCCAGACGCCACGCGGAGGGGCACAACGGGGATAATCCAGAGCGGCGTTTTTCCGCGGTAGCGCTGCGGCAAGGCTATTTTTTGCCCCCCTTGGCGGCGGGAGCGGCGGCATCCCCTTCTTCCTTGGCTTTTTTCTTTTTCTTCATGGCCAATTTATACACCCGGACCTTGGGCAGACCAAAGGGACTTTGGCCGTCTTGCCATTTTTCCTCGGTTTTGAGCCGGGTAATGCGTTCGGCCCGATTGAGGACGCTTCGCGCACTGGAAGTTCCCCGTTTAATTTTTAAGCTTTTGTCCATCGTCATGGCGGGAACTCCACACTAAAAAATGTCGTAAACAGCAATAGAAATGGCGCGGGGCCAATCAACAGGCCGTAAATTTGGGAATTTATCCCCAATGCACGCAAAAATTGGGTAATTCACTAATATAAGAACTACCCGCGGGCGTTTCAAGCCGGTCAACGCCCTGGCCACGGGCGACAAAGCGGATTTGAGGCCCTCTCCCAAGATTGCGAGTTCTAATTCATCCGGTTAAGAAAACCTTAGGCACGAATATTAACCCGAGAGCGATTTGTCTGGCTATTTGGGATTTGCCGCAGGGGTGTCAGGCGTGGCTGGCACAGGCTCGGAGGTGGCTGGCACAGATTCCGTAGTCGCAGGGGTGGAGTTGGCCGGTTGATCAGCCGTTGGGGTGCTTTCGTCGGCACTCTTTTCAGCGGGTTGCTGGTCGGCAGGCAATGTATCTGTAGGTTGTGCGGGCGGGGAGACGCTGTCCGGGGTTGGGTCCGCGGATTGAGGGGCGGGGGTGGGACCCTCGGGAGGAGCTGATTCTGTGGCGGCTTTGGCGGGATTTGCTTTTTCCGGACTCGTCTGGTCGCTACCGGCTGTGGCCGGGTCGGATTTTGCGGGAGCGTCGCCAGCGGGACTGGCGGGGTCAACGGCGGGAGCCGCAGTGGTTGGCTCTGGGGCGGGCTGGCCATCGATGCAGTCCGGGGGGAACGGGACCGTGCCGCCATACAATCCCTTTTCCGCGATATCCACCACATCCTGCAACACAAAATTTTCGGGAAATTTTAATTGCGCGGTTTGCAGGCTTTTGCGGTAAAGCTGGATATCGTCGTTGATTTCCTCGGGGGTGATCGAATCATTCCGCAATAACGGAAAGCGGTTTAAGATACCGCGCCACAGACACCAGGCTTTTTCATATTCGGCCACGGATTCGTGGGGCTTGCCTGCCTTAAACAGTTGCTTGGCGTCATAAATATGTTGATGCGTGGCCCGCATGTCCGGCTCGTTCTCGACGATGACGCGGGTCTTCCAATAGTTGTAATTGAGCGGCCCGCGCATGCTATCGACTTCAAATTGCCGCTCTTCCTGGCGGATAATCTCGTTTGCCAGGTTTTTTGCTTGGGTGCGCACGGCGGGATCCACAGCCTGGTCGGCCAGTTCATGCCAGGTAACCTTGACCTCGTGTTCATGTTCGCCGGCCAATTGGTATTCCTCGACGGTGCGCTGCAATTTGGGCTTTAACAGGGCGGCGCGGGCCTGGGGATCCGAGACCGCCGCGATTTTTTCCGCGGTGAGCCGCTCGCGCTCTCCGGGGACCAGATTGTCCAACTGTTTGGACAACTCGGCGATTTTTTCGTCGATAGCCTCCAGCTCCCCCACGGTCGCGACCACGCGGGTGTTTTCGATTTCGAACTTGCGATTGGAAAATTCATCCAAATCCTGTTTGGCTTGTTCCCAGGCGGGACGGCCTTTTTCTAATTGGCCTTCCTCCATCAGCGCCTCGGCATAGCTAATCTGCGACCAGGCGGTTTCCTTATAAAAGAGGTATGGCGTGGTGGTTTTGAGGGGAATCCCGCGATCAATCAGGGCGTCCGCCTGGTTGGTGGCTTCAATGAATTTATCCTTGGCCACCAGCCAATTGTCGCGTTTTTCCAGGGGGCGGTCGGGGTCGTCCTTGGCATGAAAGAGGTTCATCCAGTCTTGTTGAAACAACCGCCGATACAGGCGTTTTTCGTCGGCGCGGCCGATTTTGTGGCCGATGTACCAGGCCAGCTTGTGGGGCAGGCGGGCCTCCGTCTTATTCAGTAAAATGCCTTCCTTTAAAAAATTAAAGCCGACGGTCACTTGCTTGTACCGCGCGCGGTAATCGTCATATTCGACCGAGAGGTTGTAAGACAGATTATGCGCCTGAAAGTCCCAGACTTTCCAATAATTCGGCTGTAATTTGAGTATCTGCTCCAAGGTGGCGCGCAGGTTCTCCCAGTCTTCCTTTTTTTGATACTCGTGCGCCTGGCTGGAAAGCTGCGACACGGCCCAGCAGTTCATGCCAAACAACAGTTGCTGCATGGTGGCCCCGGCGGGATCGATCTCCCCCAGGTTGGCCGTGCTCAGGTTGTATTCATTGCGCAGTTGGGCCAGTTTGCCCGCGTAACCGCCGCCATTGCCGGCGGCGTCGCTAGCCTTGCCGGCGGGCTGGCCCAAATAAGCCAGGGGCAATAGCAATAGGATAATCCCGCCCAAATAAAGCAATTTACGTTGCCAGCCGCGATCAAAATTCATGATGCCACCTCGCGCAGGCGCAGCAGGGCCACGCCAAGCAGAAACGCCGTAAAGGCAAAGAAAAACGCTTGAAAAGCCAATTGGGCCACCAGTTCGCCGGGGATATTAAATCCCTGCTGCAATATTGATACGGTGTTGAACTGGTCAAAGTTGGGTATGAGCAGGCGGGTAAAATACATGGTCCACAAAATGGGGCGGTCGACGGACTTGATGACGGCGCTTAAGGGGGTTTTCTCGAGGGGCATGATGACATTCATGCCGGTAAATATGCGATACGTGGCCTCCAGCGGACCGCCGCCATAATACTTTTTGAGCCGGGCCCCTTCTTCCATAAAGAGTTCGCTGGTGGTGATATCGTTGATGAACTGTAAATTCATCCCAAAAATTAAAAATCCAACCGTGCATAAGAGCGCGACCGGCGCGCTGACCACCGTGCTAAAGAACACGCCGCAACTGACGATGATGAGCATTTGCAGCCACATGCAAAACAGCGCCTTGACCAGATTCCACTCAAAGGGGATATCGGCCCCCTTGATGTACAAATCACGCTGCGCCATGCCAAAGTATTGTTGGGGGGCGGAACACTGCACGAGAATTTGCAGTTCATGGTCCGCGCTGACAAAGTCTTCAAATAAATTCCCCTGTCGCAAATTTCCCTCCTTGTCCTGGACCTCGACTAGCAGGGGAATCTCAAACGTGTCGATCTCGTTATCCTTGCACAAAAATTCAATCGGACGGCTTTCCACCCGGGTTTGCGGATTGCGCAGCGTAATGGTCCCCGAGAGCGGCCGGTCAATCACCCCCTGCGACGTGCGAAACACACGAATCGTGCGCTCCAATCGCAACCCCCGCGGAAACCGTTCGGGCGTGATATCCTTAAATGTCCAAATCGCCGCCATCGGGCTGCTCCCCTCGATGAACGACCGGTACGACCATTCCTTGCCCACGCTGACGCCGCGGTCCTTGGTCTCGTCGTTGTATTCGTCGCGAATTTTTAGGGTCCCCAGTTGCTGGACCCGCGCCCGCAACAGTTCCTCCGGTTCGCGCAGCGTGTAACTGCCATCGGGATTTTTTATAATTTCATGCCGATGCCCAAACTGAAATTCCGTCCACATTTCCTCCACTTTGGGGTCATGCCGCAAAAGGTGAAAATGATCCTGCGCAAGCGTCGTTTTGCCGTTGACCAGCCCCGCTTTTTGACTATTCAGGGCGGACACCGTTTCCGCGTCCAGGTCATGGGTGTGTTGCAGGCTTAAGACCAAGTAAAAGTAGCTAACGGTCCCCATCACCACCAGCAAAAACGTTCCCAGGGCCATAAACCCGCATATACGACCCAAAATCAACTCGGATGTGCGAACCGGCTTGGTGGCGACGGTAAAAATGGTTTTGTTTTTGAAGTCCTGGGGAATGCTAAACACACTGAGAATCAACAGCAAAAACAGCGCTAAGTAGCGCGTGGTAAAACCCAAGGAAAACGTAGTGTATAATTTGCCCGGATCATCGGAATTGGCGGTTAAGAACAAATTGGAAAAGATCAAAATCGCGGCAAAAATCACCAGCACAAACCAAACTCTCCGCCGCCACGCCTCCAGGATGACCAGCTTTGACAGGGCGTACACCCGCCGGGGAGAGATACCTATGATGTCAAAAAAAGTGCCCGTTAAGAGATTATAAGTCGCCTCCAGGCTGGCCGCGGGCCCCAACCTCACCAGCGCGACCAACGCCCCGATTACGGACAATCCCACCAAACCTAAAAACAGGGCAAAGAAGTACCACGTCGGACCTTTTCCCAACAGGATGTCGGTCAGCCAGTCGTAAAACGGCAGATATTCGTATTCGTAAACCATGCGTATCTTCAAAAAATTGAGCTAGCTATTCGCAACATCAGCCCGCTGGCGTTTGGCCTATTACTGGAAAAAATCCTACACACCGCCAGTCCGGTAATAATCCCCCCGGCAGGCGCGAGAATGCGTGATCAACCCTCATCAATCGAGCGGCGGCCGGGTCGGGCCTCGCTATCGCGCACAATGGCCAAAAAAAGCTCTTCCAGGGTCGTAGTTGGATGATCTAGCCGTTCGACCCGGACGTCATGCCTGGCTAGAACCTGCCGGATTTCCGCTTCGCAGGCGGCGGACATGGAAGAGGTGCGCAGCTCGGTCTGGTCGCGCACCTTTAATAGCGAATCCACCCGCCCCAGTTCTTTCAATTCTCCCTGGTGCAGTATCGCGATTCGGTCGCATACGTCCTGGACATCGGCCAACAAATGGCTGCTCATGAGCACGGTTTTTCCGCGGGCTTTGAGCTTGAGGATCAGATCCTTCATCCACCGCGTCCCCAACGGATCCAGCCCGCTGGTAGGTTCGTCCAAGACGATAAGTTCGGGGTCGTTAATCAGCGCCTGCGCTAAGCCAATCCGCCGGGTCATCCCCTTGGAATATTCCCGCAGCGGCCGCCGGCGGTCGCGGGCCAGGCCGACTTCTTCGATTAACTGATTGATCCGCTCCCGCCGCACATCCGCCGGAATGTTAAACAAGCGCCCGTAAAAATCCAGCGTCTCATCCGCGTTCAAAAATTTGTATAAATACGATTCCTCGGGCAAGTACCCCAAACGCTCGTTTTTTTCCACGTCGGTCGCCTCGCGGTCAAAGACGAGCGCCTTGCCCGAAGTGGGAAATAACAGCCCCAACAGCAGTTTAATAGTGGTGGTTTTTCCCGAACCATTTGGCCCCAAGAGACCAAACACCTCCCCCCGCAAGATATTGAGATCCAGCGCTTTTAACGCCCAGACTTTTTGCCTTCCCCAAAAATCGCGATAGATTTTACTCAGATTGCGGGCCTCGGCGACAATTTCCCGTTTGGGGGGCTGCCCTGGCGAAATAGGTAGGGAAGAGCCGTTTGGGTCGGCAAGCTCGGCGGTGGCAATAGGACTAGCCATGTTGATTCCGGTAAAAAACGTCAAAACCTAGCAAAACTGCGCCACAGACGCGCGCGGAGGAGGAGTTTATGCCAAAAATTGCCAAGCTACCCGTAGTTACGCCTCAAATTGCGGGCTAGTTCAGGCGGAGCAGCCGCCCCGGCACTTCGCCCTTCGCTGGCCCCTCCACCCCAGCCGGCGCACTCCCTGGGCAATCGGCAAAATCTTATCATAAAATGCTTTTGCCCCGGGAACAAGTTCGCGCCCGGGGGATTTGCCCTTTCCTCCCCAGGCGGATTCATTTTTTAGCGCGCTTGCGCGCGGGTTGTGGCGTGGCCGGAAGATACAGCAAAGCGATCGATTATCTGCTGGGACGCATCAATTATGAGCGGATCCCCATGCAGCCGTACCAGCGGGGAGAGTTTCGCCTGGATCGGATGCGGCTGTTGCTGCGGTTGCTGGGAAACCCCCAGGATGAGTACGGGATTGTGCATATTACCGGTACCAAGGGAAAAGGCTCGACCGCGGCGCTCTTAAGTGCCATTTTGTCCCGTGAATATCTCACCGGATTGTACACTTCTCCCCATTTAGAACGCTTTGAAGAGCGGATCCAGATCAACGGCACCCCCTGTGAACCCGCCGAATTTGTCGAGTTAGTCAACCTGGTACGCCACCCAGCCGACCAAATCGACACCGATTGTGCCCAGGCCCGGAATTACCGCTTTGACTCCGGACCAACCTATTTTGAATTGACGACCGCCATGGCCCTGCTGCACTTTGCCCGGCGGGGTTGCCAGCTTGCCGTGGTCGAGGTTGGCCTGGGGGGACGGCTGGACTCTACGAATGTTGTCAAACCGTTGGTGAGTGTGATCACCAATATTAGTTTTGATCATACAAAACAATTAGGCCGCACCCTGGCGCAGATTGCCTATGAAAAGGGTGGAATCATCAAACCCAACACCCCGATTGTTAGCGGCGTGTTAGCAAATGAACCACGTCAAGTCATTACGAACATTGCCCTTCGGCAAAATGCCCCATTATCCCAGTTGGGCCAGGACTTTGACTTTTGTTACTTACCGAGTCCCGAAATTGGCACGCCGGCCCGGGTTGATTATTTTTCCCGAAATTCCGCACAAAGTAACCAGGCTAGTTCCTTAGTTCCCCAGTTCCAAAAGCTAGACCTGGGTTTGTCTGGCAGACATCAAGCGGCGAATGCTGCCCTGGCCTTGGCAACGATTAGCCGATTGCAAGCCGCCGGTTGGAATGTCTCCACTGCGGCAATCGAAGCTGGATTGGCAAATTGCCGCTGGCCCGCGCGGATCGAGGTAGTCCGCCAGAACCCGTTGACGATTTTGGATGCGGCCCACAATGAAGCCTCGATTGCCGCCTTATTGGAAACCTTGCGCGAGAATTATCCCGGTCGGCAGAAATGGCTGATTTTTGCCACAACCCGCGAAAAGCCCGTTCAACAAATGCTCACCCAGGTGGCGGGGGCCTTTGACGGCGTGATCTTGACCCAATATGCCCATAACCCGCGAGCCTACCCGCTGCAACAATTGCAGGCGGATTTTTCAGAAATTGTGCAGCGTCGCGCGGGAAAGAAGGGAGCCACCCCGCAATCCCAGCTTCTGGGAACCGCCGAGGGGTGGGAGATGACCGGTTACCCTGACCGTGGATCGATTCGCCCCTCAACTTCCCGCTTTACTTTTCGTCGTAAACCGCTTCACGCGCCACGCGCGCTGGCCGTCGCCGACCCCGCGACCGCCTGGGAACTCGCGCAAAATTGGGCCGCAAATGATGACGTGATCTGTATTACCGGCTCATTCTTTTTAGCGGCGGAATTGCGCAGTCTGGTGGTCGATTCGCATTCCCGGTGAACCGGGCATTTGATGTCTGGTAATTTTTTCTTGGGGGATACTGGAGAAATATCATGCTCTACGACTCTATTACGCCATGACTCTTATGCGTGATTACTCCTTGCTGTCCTTTGGCGGAGTTGGCTGCTCTGCTTGCGCTGGATCAGCCGGCGGCAATGGGGGGAGTTCTTTAGGAGCATCGGCCGCGGGATCAGCCGGCGGCAATGGGGGGAGTTGTTTGGGAGGATCAGCCGCAGGATCGGCCGCGGGAGGGACCTCGGGGGGGGGATCGTCCAGGCCGGGCAGACCGGTATCTATCAAAATGTAACCCGCCCACCAAAAGGGGTGGCTAGCGATGAGTTCCTCAGCCTTGGGCGGGGTTTTTAAGCGCGGCTCCAGCGTGGGTTCGATGGGCCAGGACTTGATGAGTTCCACGCTCCGTTGCCAGGCCTGTGGAGCGCTCATCTGGGGGAGTTCCGCGACAAAATTGCGAATGAGTTCATACGCCACCCCGCCGCCGGTCCGCCAACGTGAAATCAGGACCGTTCTGGCTCCATGCGACATCATGCCGCACGCGGTCAAAAACATGTCCTGGCCATTCCCTAGTTTGGTATTGCGCACGGCGTCCTCGGCAACGGTGTGAAAGCCGGGCAAAATCACAATATCGATCCGTTTCCAGGGAAGGATCAGCCAATTGGCGACCGCCCCGATACCCACGCCCTTGTCTAAATTTAAAGGAGCCCAGTCCCAGGCCCCTTTGCCCATGACCGCCAAATCATCCAAGACAATCAATTGTTCGATAAATCCGCCAAATAGCGGGGAGGGGACATTTAGCCCCGCTTTCAGTGGTTGGCTCTTGGGGAGTTTGTCGGCCAGTTTGGCCTGCGCGTCAAGGGTGTGGCTCGCCTCGCCGCGGGGATGAAATTTTCCCGCCACGATTCCTGTTTCTAACTGGGCCGGGCGGGGAGTAGTCCGCCCCAGCGCCAGCCCCATGGTCGGCGCGTAGCGAATGCGCGTTTTAGATAAGAAAGAAACGGGGGCCTGGGGATCTCCCACCTGGACCGCTTCCCAGGGGAGATACCACAGCAGTCCGTCGGGAATAATGACAAGCTCGGCAAAGGAGTGGCCAAAATTTACCTTTGAGCCGGCCAAAAACGTGTCAATGCATTCCTTGCCCGCCAGCTTCCAGGCATCCTCTTTCAATTGCGCCACACCCAGGTCCCGATTGGGGTCGATATTTCCCAGGGACCGCAAAAACGCCACGGTCTTTTTCTCTAGCAGCGCCGGATCGGCCACCCGCCACTGGGCGTATTTGTTTTTAGAAATTAGCATGGCATAAATGTGCCGCGATGTGGCATACGTCAATAGCGCGACCTGGCCCTGGGGGAGCCGTTGCTGCAAATCGTTAAACGCGATCTTGGGGGGAAAAACCAAATTGGTCGCTTCCCGCCGTAGCGTCATCTGGCGAATGAGCAACTCTTGCGCGTTGCAAACTTGCAGCCATTCGTTCATCAGATCGGCCTGCTTGCGGGCATCTTCGGGCTTGGTGGTGGCCAGAGGAAGCTGGGCGATGGCGGCTTTCAGCTTGGCGGATTGCTGGGCCAGCTCGGCATATTGGGGGTATTTAACCACCAAATCCTGGCGTTGCAGTTGGGCCGTTTGATCGAGCGACTCGGCGGGGCCTTCGAGGATCCAACGAATCGACAAAGCCCGCCCGCCAAACGGAAGCGAATTGAACAGTCGGTGCCGCTTGGCCAGATCGGCAATTTCAAACGCCCGCTCCGGGGACTTGGGCAAGGTTAATTCAAACCACTGTTCGAATAACGGTTGATGCGAATTGGAAAGCGTTAACAACGAATCCAGCGGGCGTTTGGCCCAATCGGCGGAAGAGGGATCGCCGGCCAATTGCTCAAAAATGAGCAGCGCATTCCGTTCGCTGAGATTGTTATTTGCCAAACGGGCCGCGGTCACCAGCAAGTGGTACAGCCATTTGCTATGGTTTTTGCCTAGCTCCTGGCATTTCATCCAGGCGGCGTCGCCGGTCGCTAGTTTGCCCGCCTGATATTCGGTGAGCGCGGTGATGTAATTCAACCGGACCCCCACCTCGCCAATCAACAACTGGCTGCGGCCAATCTTGGCTCGGGCGTCGGTCAGCAGCGCGCTGGCTAATTTTGTTTGATCATTGAGCGCGGCACTTTCCGCGGCCAGGATGGTAAGCGACGCCCAGAGTTCCTTGTAGCCCCCTTTTTTTGCCCAGGCGGAGGCGGGTTCTAGCTCTTTAAAGACCCCTTTTTGATTGCGGAGGGTGTGGACCAGGTAGCTATAGCGAAAGGCTTCTTCCAGAATGGTTAAATCGCCAAACTCGGCGGCGGCGCAGGTCGCCTGCGCAAAGAGGACGTTCGCTTCGTCAAATTTATTATCCTCGAGATAGATATGCCCCAAGCCGACCAAGGCGTAGCAGGTCAGGGGGTGGTCCAGTTCGCCATTAAGGGCGATTCCGCGTTTAAGAAACGCGATGGCCTGCCCCTTGTCCCCCGTGGCGGCAAGCGCGGTGCCCACCTGCACATCGTGCCAGGCCTGCGACCAGCTATTGGGGGGGCCGGGATTTTTTTGCAGGCTATCCAGCATTTGTGTGAGCAACGTGTCATGCTTGGCCACGGGGCCTAACAACTCCGCCCGCCGCTTGATCGCCAGGATCGTGCAGCGCACGATTTCCTGAACCGGGACCGAGACTTGCTTCGGCGGATTGATCACGCCCCCTTTTTGCAGGGTCGCCTCGGTCACGGGCGCTCCCTGGGACATGAGGATCGTCGCGGGAAACTTTCCCATTTTGGTCTCGGGCGAGCGGGTCCCCCACGGAAACACCACATGATTTTGCGAGTTGATCTGCCCGGGAAAATTGATCGACTGCAACCAGTTGGCATACTGCATGGATAGCGCCAGGGCCGCGCCGTAATTTTCCACCGCCCGTTCAAAGTTTCCCAGCCGATAATAGCTCTCGCCGATCATCGTGTAATAACAAATCGCGTCTATCCAGCGATTGGTGCCAAACTTGATGCTGCCGCGCAGTTCGTCATTAAACGCATTCAACGCGGCCTGATAGCTCCCCTCGTGCAAGCCCGCCACCGCGCTATAGTACGTTGGACTCAGGACGGTCCCCATTTGGGCGTGACAATCCCGCGCGGGCCACACTAGCCCCAAAGCCAGACAGATCCAAGGGACGATCGCCAGCCAGCCGCGGCGTTGATGAAGCGGGTGGTTTGTTTGCCATGCGGCAGTCCGGGTCGCCAGGAAAAAAGAGTCGGCAAGCGCGCCGTGAGCAACCAGCCCTGGTGATGGTTTCATGATTTGCCTCGGACAGGCGGGGAAAACTGACGGGAAAATATCATCCCGTCAAATGTTGGGTAACAAAGGGAAAACCGCGGACCGCGCGTGCTAGCGGTACTTAACGTTTCATTTTATCCGGTTTGGCCGGGGAATGCGAAATAACAGCGATCAGAAAATCCAGCGGCTGCCGCCCCCTGGGGTATACAGCCGCTAGCAAGTTAACGGATATTCGCTGGCATTTTGTCAAAAATGTTAAATTTTGCCGACTATGCCGACGATAACTTTTGTGCCGACTTTTCCATGCGGAAAAAGCGGTCATTATGTCTCGGGTTCGTGGCTTTTGATCGGAGAATTCCATTTATGCCGGCCCACTCTCGTCAGGTTTGGCTCTCGCGCACCATTGGATGCACCCTCATGTGTGGTACGCTGGCGGCATTTACCGGTTGCCAGGTGGACGTGGGGGGGCAAACCCTTCCCAGCGGCTACTACCTGAAGGACGACATTCAATATTTCCCCACCGGCCCGAAATTTAAGCTTGCCCAAGAAGCCGCCGCGATGAAGGCCTACAACGAACAACAGGCTCTGCAAACGCAGCCGTCGGTTCAATAACCGGCCTGGCGACGCGCTTTTGTTCCAATCACAACGTTCTTCCGCCAAGACCCCGGGGAGAGGCGCTGGATGGCACTCCTCGGAACGGGCGTCCCAAGACGTTATTTCTCGCTTTTGCCGGCCATGGCGCAGGTCAATGGCAGATCACGACCCGCCGCCATGGCTATCGGGGGACCGGCACCCCATGCTCCAACGCTCGGAATAGGGGGATTTCCCGTGTGGGGTTCTCTGTTCCGAGCGTTGGCAGCCGGGGAAACCGGAAAGAATGCAATCAATAAAATGAAAATTCATAAATAAAAATTGATCTAACTTGGCAAATGAGCAGTAACAAAGAATTCTAAAATAGCGTAATATCTGAAGTAGATCACGGCGATTTTGGCTCTATGGTCCTGTCCAGAAACTTTCCGGCGCGCTAATAATCCGCCCCCCGCGATACACAATACGTCACCTACAGAAAAGCAATTTTCATGCGCTCCGATGGCCGCCAACCCGCCGATTTACGCCCCCATACTGCTTTGCGGCGGTTCACGCGCACCGCTCCCGGAAGTGTGCTGGTCAAATTTGGCGGCACGACGGTACTCTGCACCGCCGCCGTCGAGCCCAAAGTCCCCGAATGGATGATTGGCCGGGGGACCGGCTGGCTCACCGCCGAATACAACATGCTCCCCTCGTCCACCGCTCCCCGCAAAAAACGGGAACGCGACGGCAAAGTCGATGGCCGCACCACCGAAATTCAACGCCTTATCGGCCGAGCGTTGCGGGCGATTGTCGATCTGGACGCCCTGGGCGAACGGACGATCGTTTGCGATTGCGAAGTGCTCGAGGCGGATGGCGGCACCCGCACAACCAGCATTAACGGAGCCTACCTGGCCCTCTGCGATGCCCTGGGGGCGATCTCTTCCCAATTAGACCCCGCCCGGCCGGTCTTGCTGGATAGTATTGCCGCCATTAGCGTGGGGATCGTTGATGGCCGACCGCTACTAGACCTAAATTATGTCGAGGATGTCGCCGCCGCCGTGGATATGAACGTGGTCATGACGGGACGGGGCAAATTTGTGGAAATTCAAGGAACCGGCGAAGAAGCGACTTTTGATGATGCCGAACTACAGGCCCTGCTAACACTCGCCAGGGAGGGAATTACCAAAATTACCGCCTGGCAGCGGTCCCTCCTGGCCGACACCCGCTAATCTGCCACCTTGACGCCATTCTTAGCTCAAAAACTCGCCTCAAAGGCGTGCCGGATGTGTTGAATGATGGGCTGGCCCCCTTGTTCTGGCCAGATCACGCCGCATACGTCAAATCTCGCTCGTTCCGTCAGCAAGTGGTACCGCCGCAAATACGCCAGCGCCACTCGGCTGAGTTGCCGCTGCTTTTCGACGTCCACGGCGGAAAGCGCTGCTTCCGCGCTTTCGTCCTTGCGGGTTTTGACCTCGACAAAGACTATCGTCCGCCCATCCAGGGCCACAATATCCAGCTCCCCACCTAATATCTCATAATTGACGTGTAATATGCGATACCCCCGGGCTTGCAGGTAGCGTCTCGCGGCGTATTCCCCCCGTTGGCCTAGCGTGCGCGGTCCCGCCCAAGCGCGCCAGTATCGAAGGAGCCGCTCGTGAATGTACCGCCACCACCCCCACATGCCAATTCACCCGTTGAAAAGCTGATTTTTGTGATCTAATTACATCCGCGGCGTCGGATTGCAGCAACACTTCGCAAAACAGGATTCGGGACTATCTTAGCAAACTCAACGGTTGTATGGGCGGGTCCCAAAAAGAGTGCCGAAAAGCGAGACTTTAACATCCGGGTAATTTGCAGAGTCTAGCTTAGCTTTGACGATAGGCAAATTAGTTCCCGAAATTGCCTCCTGAACAGTTTTGGGCAACAGTCCGTGTTGGATGCCTGTGCCCCGGTGTTTCCCGATCGTCCGCGGCGGTTGAGTCAAGGTTGATTCCGACAACCTTGGATTCCCGCTGGATCCGCGCAAACCCAGGGGCCAGGCGGCTCGCCCTTCCACCCGCCAGGTATGCCATGCGCACGCAGCGCCCGCACTATTTATTGCACACCCAGACTTCGCTGGCGGGCGCGCGGGGCAATTGGCAATTTACCCTGCGAGGGACTAACGGGGGGGGCCAACTGGAAGTTTCAGAGACAGAGGAAATCCCTTCGCGAGAACGGCTAGAGTTGTTGGCCGTGGTGCGCGGATTAGAGTCCGTCCCCCAACCCGCCCGTGTTACCCTGGTCACGGATAGCCAATACGTGCGGCAGGGGATTCGCCACGGCCTAGAGGAATGGCGTGCCAATCAATGGCACTGGGAGGCGTTTGGCGAGTTGGTTCCTATCAAGAATCTCGATTTATGGCGGCGGGTCGACCGGGCGCTGCAGTGTCATCAAGTCGAATTCAAATATTGGCGAATTGATGCGGCCCATGAATCTTTTGATGATGCCTCTCGTCAAACAGCCGGGGCAAATGCCACCATCTCCGTCGTCATGGGGCAGCATTCCCCCAGGCCAAGGCACGAACTGGTGACCCAGCCAGAACAAGAACCAGTGCTCCCCACGCTGGGGCGATGTCGTACCGCGCATGGTCTCCCTTCTCCGACCGAGCAAGACGAATTTGCCGAATATGAAGCTGGTTATCAAATATGGCAGCCGACGGAGGGCGTGGAAGAACGCTTAACGCCATCTAACCAAAGCCACCGTGTCGGTGGACGCCAACATGCGAAAAATCGCAACTACGACGGTTTGGCCTCATTGGCGTTTAGAACGCCCAAACGACCCTCGACAGTTCATTGGCGTACATTGTGTCCGAGCGTGTTGCGCCGCCGGGTCTGGTTAATCTGGGGTCGAACAGGGCGGCGAATCCAGGAACTTGGCGATAGTCTGGTGTGGTTTTTGCATCACTGCGGAGTAAAACAGGTCTGGGCGGACCTCTGCGGCTTTCCGCAACACCACTTATCTCAACATCGGTAATCAAAAGAATGACTGAAAAGTAGATGCCAACTAATGTATAGTTGCTATCTAGCATATCCCCGCCATAAGCAAAAAGAATTACCTATTTCACCCAAATTGACGCCGTCAACTGGACACAACATCAAGTTGGCGACAGAATTTCCTTAGCAAGAGGCTACAGCGTGCGAACTTACGTCGAATTGGATCAAATTTCCGCCTTGGCCGAGGGGCGTCATCAACAACCGTTTGATATCCTTGGTCCCCACGAAATTAAAGACCAGAACCGCAGCTTGTTGGCGGTGCGGGCATTTGTGCCTACAGGTAGCCAAGTCTGGTTGTTGGACCCGCGTCAACAACGCTCGCAACCGATGCGGCGGATTCATCCCGCGGGATTGTTCGAAGCCTTGTGCCCAATCAACGAGCAGCAGCCGCTGAATGAATATTTGTTGCGCGTCACGAATCAACGGGGCGAGCAAGTCACACTTCATGACCCTTACGCTTACAAAAATACCTTGAGCGATTTTGACTTACATTTGTTGAGCGAGGGAACGCACTGGCGTAGTTATGAGCATTTGGGAGCGCAAATCCGCACCCGCCAAGGTGTGGCGGGGGTCAATTTTGCCGTCTGGGCGCCCAATGCACAGGGCGTCAGCGTGGTGGGGGATTTTAATGAATGGAACGGCCGCCGCCATCCCATGCGCAAGCACGCGAACGGTTTTTGGGAACTATTTATACCGGGACTGGCCGCCGGGACAATTTATAAGTACCGGGTAAAAACCGCGCACGACGAAAGCGATCGCTGCGACCCCTATGGCTTTGCCGCCGAGGTGCCGCCACTCACCGCGTCCAAGGTGGCCGATCTGAACACCTACCAGTGGAACGACAGCCGTTGGCTAGCCGAACGCGAACGCCGACAGGGCCTGGACGCCCCGATGAACATTTACGAAGTCCATTTGGGAAGCTGGAAACGCCCCGGCGAAAATCCCACTGGCTACCTGGATTATCGCGAATTGGCGCGGCAATTAGTGGAGTATTGCAATGAAATGCATTACACCCATATCGAGTTGCTTCCCGTGAGCGAGCATCCGTTTAGCGGCTCGTGGGGATACCAGACGGTAGGTTATTACGCGGCGACCAGCCGATACGGCTCGCCGGCGGACTTTATGTATTTTGTGGATCTTTGCCATCAGCATAATATTGGTGTGATCCTGGATTGGGTTCCCGCGCATTTTCCGCGGGACGGGCATGGCTTGCGGCGGTTTGACGGCACCGCGCTCTACGAGCATGACGATCCCCGACTGGGGGAACACCCCGACTGGGGAACGATGATCTTTAATTATGGGCGGAACGAAGTTCGCAACTTTTTAATCAGCAACGCCCTGTTTTGGCTGGATAAATATCATATTGACGGCTTGCGGGTCGATGCCGTCGCCTCCATGCTGTACCTGGACTATAGCCGCAAAGCGGGGGAATGGCTGCCCAACCAATACGGGGGTCGGGAAAATCTGGAAGCGATTAGCTTGTTGAAGAAATTCAATGAAGAAGTCCACGCGCAATTTCCCGGCGTGCTGACCATTGCCGAGGAATCGACCGCCTGGCCGGGCGTGTCGCGGCCCACCTATCTGGGCGGCTTGGGCTTTAGCTTAAAGTGGAACATGGGTTGGATGAACGACACGCTGCGGTATTTTCGGCATGAGCCGATCCACCGCCAATATCACCATGACGAGTTGACATTCAGTTTGATTTACGCCTTTCACGAAAATTTTGTGCTTCCCTTGTCGCACGACGAGGTGGTGCACGGCAAGCGATCGCTGTTGGATCAAATGCCCGGCGACCTGTGGCAAAAATTCGCGAACTTGCGCTTATTGTATAGCTATATGTGGACGCACCCGGGCAAGAATTTGTTATTTATGGGGGGAGATATCGGCCAGTGGCAGGAATGGAACAACGAATCCAGCCTGGATTGGCATTTGCTCCAATGGGAATCCCACCAGGGACTGCAACACTGCGTGCGCGATCTCAATAAATTGGTTTGCGATTATCCCGCGCTGCACCAGATGGACTTTGATTATCACGGCTTTGAATGGGTTGACTGCCACAATTACCAGGACAGCATCCTGGCTTATCTGCGCAAAGGCAAAAACCCCGACGATTTTGTGCTGGTGATTTGCAACTTTACACCGGTGCCGCGGCATAATTATCGAATGGGCGTGTCGCGTGGCGGCTGGTACCGGGAAATCTTTAACAGCGATTCCCAATACTACGGCGGCGGCAATGTCGGCAACTTTCCGGGCCTGATGGCGGAGGAACAGGGAAGCCACGGCCGTAGCCATTCGCTGTTATTGACCTTGCCCCCGTTAGGCGTCATTGTCCTGCAACCGGAATACCATTAGTCAAAGACGGTCGAAAATCTATAGCCTTATTGAGCACTCCCGCGGTCGTCATGCCGCGGGAGTGTGATCGACCCGGGATTCCAAGGGGAGGAATCGCCGCCAAAAACTCAAGAACCAACCACGTTTAAAGAGCCAAATTCCAACCGCCGCGCGTTGCCCCATAATTCTTCCAGGCCGTAATATTCGCGGGACGCATCATCAAACAGATGCACCACCACATCGCCAAAGTCGATCAGGCACCAGCCGCCGGTGGAGTACCCTTCGATTCCCAGTTTTTTTTCGCCTAGCGTCTCCGCGACCCCTTTTTCTATATCGTCGGCGATGGCGTGCAGTTGGCGAATACTGGAACCGCTGGCGATGACAAAAAAGTCAAAGACACTGGTGACCTCGCGCAGATCCAAAATCAAGATCTCCCGGGCACGATTATCATCGGCGATTTTAGCGGCCAGGAGCGCCAGTTGTCGGCTATGATCGGCCAAACCGACGCTCTGTTCTGGGTGTGAAGATAACGACAAGGCGCGTGTTGGTGCAGTCATGCGTATAAAGCGGCAGACCCCCCGCTGGGCAAAAGATTGAACAAAAGGGGGCAAGAGGAAATCCCCTTGCCAGGTAATTTCAATAATTATTCTAAGGTCCGGGGGGGCTTCTTGCCACGGATTTTTGATTTTACCGCGCTAATTGCCTTTTTTTTGGGGATTTTTCGCCAGGGACAACTGGGAAAACTTTGTGTCGATCTGGTTAGAATGTCCGGGCAAGCATCCTTTTGGACCCAGTTCATTTTCCTGGCAATCCTTCCCTTCACACGCCCCCTCTGGTCAAAGACTTGTTAGTCGCTAGGGTATTGGCAGGTTTTGCGGTTGTGCGCCGCAAATAATGGCTTTTTTCCCTTCTGAAATACAAATAGGAATAAACATGTCCGATTGGTTGGAACCTGGCGTCAAAGCCCCCGATTTTACCCTGGCCGCGGATGACGGCTCCAAAGTCAAACTTAGCAGTTTCAAGGGACAGCCCGTGGTCCTTTATTTTTACCCCAAAGACGACACCCCCGGCTGTACCGTCGAAGCCTGCGCTTTTCGTGATCGCAAAAAAGAACTGGCCAAGGCCGGCGCCGTGGTGCTGGGGGTTAGCCCCGACGATACGGCCTCTCACGGCAAATTTCGCGATAAGTATCAGCTCAATTTTCCCCTCTTGGCTGATCCTGACCACAAAGTGGCTGAAAAATACGGCGCCTGGCGGGAAAAAAACATGTACGGCAAAAAAAGCATGGGTATTGCCCGATCGACGTATTTGATCGGTCCGGATGGCAAAATTGCCAAAGTCTGGAAAGCGGTCAAGGTGGACGGCCATGATCAACAAGTTTTGACGGCCCTGGCGGAGTTAGCAGCCGAAACTTAGGCCAAATTCGCGTAAATTTAACCAAGTGATCTCTTTTCCCCGCACGGGACAGCTCCGCCAGGGGCGGGTATTGGCTGTTTCCCGGTTTTACCCGGCTGGATCAGGAACCCCCAAAAAGGGATAAGTTTTGCTGGTGAAATCCCGGAGGAACATCGTTTTTTGCTTGGTTTTTGCGTTTTGGTGAATTATTCTAAAGAAATTACCGCACCGCTGTCCGCCCTGGCGTTTGGCTTTCGCTGAGTGTGATGCGCGGCACGATAGCCACGGCCGTTAGGCCCGTGGAGTAGTGCGGCAACTTTTCTTTTTTGGAACAGAACGGTTCGTTTATTTTTCGCTGGCTCACAGTTGCCCGGCGAGCTTTTGGGAGAGTTTCGATGCGCGTATTCCCTATCTTTTTGAGTATGGCCCTGTGTGGGCTGCCAGCGTGGCTTTGCCAAGGTGCCAGCCCCGCAACATCCCCCTCGAACGCGACCAAGCCCGCGGCGACAACCCCCGCCGTCGAGGTGGAGTTGTTTAGCGGCATGTCGAACGGTCAGTTGGATGTGCAGATCATCCACACCGATCAATCGCGCGAAGCAAAAATTCGCATCAAGAACAATGGCAAGGACCCAGTCGCGGTCAGGCTGCCAGCCGTTTTTGGCGCGGTCCCTGTTCTGGCCCAGGGGGGGTTGGGGGGTGGCGGCATCGGTGGCGGCGGCGGTAACAATGGGGGTAATAACCAAAACCAAAATAGCGGCGGCGGAATCGGGGGGGGTGGCGGCATCGGTGGTGGCGGGGGTGGTGGCGGTATCTTTAATATCGCCCCTGAAAAAGTGGGAGAATTAAAAGTCGCCATGGTTTGCCTGAACCACGGGCTACGCGAGCCAAATGCTTACATCAAGTATGAAATGAAGCCCCTGGCCGAAGTTAATTCCGATCCGCATTTAGAAAAAGTCTTGATCGCGCTTGCAAATGACAAAGTCAGTCAACGCGTGGCGCAGGCCGCTACCTGGCATTTTGCCAATGACATGAGCTGGGAAGAACTGAACGCAAAGAAGATCAATCGCCTGGGCCGAGCGGATGACCCTTACTACAAGCAGGGTGAATTGCAGGCCGCCGTGGCCTTTGCCAAAATCATCGAAAAAGCCGTCGCGGAAGAAGCCAAAACCCGCGCTAAAACCAAGTCCGCGGAATCCACCGACGAATCCACGACGGACGCCTCTATCAGTAAAAAGTAAACGCCGCGCAACGCACGGCAAAGTGTTGCAGGAAACTGACGCACTAATCAAACAAAAACGCCCCGGAGACATCCGGGGCGTTTTTTTATGGGCCTGATAAGCAACGCACTGCTGAAATTGGACCAAAGTCAATTATTTGATCTTGCTATCGCCAAACTCGGCTGCCACGTCCCACCATTAGGCTACCGCCTGCCCGGGGAATGGCTTTGTCACTGATTCCCTTACTCCAGGCGTGGTTAGTTTTCCCACGCACATCCCGCAACCCAAGGCGACGACGGAACTCCATTGGGCACCCCAATATTGATTGATCGGCATACCAATGCAGCCAAAAGCCAGCAAATAGATGACCCCCGTGGCCGCCACCCGTAGTTCCCACGACTCCCGCGCCAGCGACCACCCCCGGGCGGCAACGGTCAGCACGACCGCGCTCAACCATTGCGGCTGGACCAACAACCAAACATTCATTTGCACCAGGGAAATCACAAACGCCGCCCCGCCAAACGCCAGCCAGCCTTGGCTATGGGCCGTGGCATGGGGTGTTATTCTCGGCAGCACCATTTGTAAATGCGCCGCATAAAACAACACATACAAAATCAAAATCGTGACCCATGCGGCTAATTCTCCGCGGCGGCGTTCTTTGGCGGCAAAAAACAGACAAACGAGCACGTACGGGGCGGCCAGTTCACGAAAAAACAGGGCCATTCCCCCCGCCGCCACTGCTGTGACAGGCCGCTGGCAACCATAAGCCGCCAAGGATAAGCCGACTAAGATTCCTGACCAAACTTCAGGAAGCAAGTATGCGGTTTCCAGCATCACGGGTAAGACGCAACCGATTAAAAGGCCCAGACCCGTTCCCGCCGCCAGCAATCCTCCTCGTTGATATAACGCCTGGCCGGCAAAGCTCAATAGCAATACGCCCAGGCAAACTAGCAATAACCTTCCCCCTGTTTGTCCCACCAGGGCAATCACCGCCATGGGAAAAGGGGTGCGCCAGTTGAACACACTTTTTGTGGGATAACCACGGGAGACAAGTTCGGCGGCGGCGGCATCGTAGAAATTTTCTCCAGCTTGCATACGGGCGATTTCCGCAGCGTACAGGGCTGGATCTCCTTCGCCGGAACGCGTCACCGTGGCAAAACCACTGGCCCAGGGAGATACCGTAATCAACACCAAAAGCAAACCCAGGATCATCCAACACCACTCGTGGCACCATTCGGGGGAGCAGGTGAACTGCATCTGCAAAAGAGTTGCAGTCGGAGTTGTGGCGGAGCGGGAATTCATATTTAGTCAACAGGAAAGCTTGGTTTATGGCCACTCAAGTGTAGCTTATGCCGGGAACCGCATGATTTTGGCGGGTAGCCAGCTAGAGAGAGCCAGAGTTGGCCCCAGTTGCAGCACATTTGTGGAAAAAAACGGGTTAACCGAGTTTGCGGGAATTTATGGAAAGGCATTGGCAAAGAGCGCAGCACACCTGCGGGCATCCGCATAAACTAACTAGCGTCAAGGGGTATTCCGCAATATTTACTAGGCGCATTAACAGGTGATTCAACCGAGACGATAAAAACGGAGCTAGCACTCTTTTTTTGTCTTGCCGAGTCGCGCCTTGCGTTCTATGTCAACAATATTTGCTCGTGCAATATCCTATGCAAAAGCAGATCCCGTCCCCTGGCTATGCCTGGCGGTGCTTTTATCAATTGGTGGCTATGCGTTGTGGGATTGGCGACTGTTGGCCGGTGATGCCATCCCGTTGTTAATTATGGTTGGGGGAGCGGTGGTAGTGGGATGGATGGCCATTACCGCTAGCGTGAGTCGCATTTCCGGCTATGCGCGACAAACCCACGCCAATTTCGAGCGGTTGCAATCACAATTGAGTTCCCTCATCACCGCCGTGCCAAATGGAATGTTGTTGATTGACGAGTGGCAAATAATCTGCCATGCCAATCCCGCGGCTGAACGAATTTTTGGGTATCAAACAGGCGAAATGTTGGGGCTAAAAGCTCGGGAGCTATTTTTGGTGCCGCCGTGGCAAGAAGGAGCGGTGAAATTCCCGGCACGCAAAGATCAAACCCCGCTGGGAACATTATGCCAAGAACGGGATGTGCGGGGGGTGCGCCAAGATGGCGGAATCCTCTTGCTGGATGTTTCGCTAACGGCAGTTCCCACGCCCGGTCCGGCACGCTTGTTGATGACCGTCACGGATATAAGCTATCGTACGACGATGGAGCGAGAACTGACGTCCCACGCGCAAGAATTAGCAAGACAAAACCGGATACTCGAGGAAAGCGGCGAACGGATGCGAACGTTGCTGGAAGGGACGGATGTAATCGTCTGGGAATATGATCCCGCCAACGAATGCTTTTTGTATGTGTCGCCGCAAGCGGAAAAATGGGGGTATCCCCTGTCCAACTGGCTGAAACCTGGCTTTTGGGCCAAGACCCTGCATCCCGCCGATCGCGAGGATGCCATGAATAGTTGTAAAAAAGAGACCCTGGCCGGCCGGGACCATCGCATTCAGTATCGCATGCTATCCGCCCGGGACGAAATCATCTGGATTGATGATATCATCTCGGTAAAGCGGCAAGCCAATGGCAAATTGATCTTGCGGGGTGTCATGATTGACATCACGGAACGACGCAACTTAGAAGAACGGCTGGTGGAACAAACAGCGCAATTGCAAACCCTTTCGCGCGTGAAAGTAAATTTTATCCAAGGCGGGGATCCGATCGCGGTCTTTAGCGAGTTATTAAACGAGACCTTGCGCGAAACCCTCAGTGAATATGGGTTTATTACCGAAGTGCGGTACTCCCCTGATAATCAGCCGTATCTGTCTACCATTGCCTTTGCGGATATCTCGTGGAATCAGGCCGCTGCCGCATTCCTGCGCTCGCGCGGGAACCAAGAGTTGGAATTAAAGAATCTGCGAACGCTGTTTGGCGTGGTGCTGACCACGCGCGAGGTAGTATTAAGCAACCATCCCCAGACGGATCCACGGCGGGGAGGATTACCACCAGGCCATCCCGTGTTGGACTCATTTTTGGGGATTCCGCTCTTAAACGGGGATGAATTGGTGGGAATGATCGGGTTGGCGAATCGGCCCGGAGGCTACACGCTGGATCTCCTGGCGGGGCTAGAGCCGTTATTAGTCACCAGCGCGCAATTAATTAGCGCCTGGAAAATTGAATGCCAACGACGCGAAGCCGAGGAACAGCTTCGCCAGACCTTGCAAGATTTGCACGCCCAACAATCCCGCGTGGAAGAATACGCGCGCCAGTTGCAGCGTAATAACCAATTGCTAGAAGAAGCCCGCGACGCGGCCGAGTCCGCCAATCGCAGCAAAAGCGAATTTTTAGCTAATATGAGCCACGAAATCCGCACACCAATGACCGCCATTGTGGGGTTCGCGGACTTACTGTTGGAAGAAGGGGATTTGCGAAGAGCGCCGGAACTGCGCATCAATGCCGTGCGCACCATTCAGCGCAATTGCGACCATTTGCTGGGAATTATCAACGATATCTTAGACTTGTCAAAAATCGAATCCGGCAAAATGGCGGTGGAAATGTTGAGTTGCGCGCCCGTGGACATTATCGAGGAAGTACTCTCCACGATGCGCGTGCGGGCCAATTCCAAACAGATCAACCTGGTTTTGCAGTACCAATCTAAAATTCCCGCCCGGATTACAACCGATCCCATGCGTTTGCGGCAAATTCTAGTCAATTTGGTGGGTAATGCCATTAAATTCACCAACCAAGGAAGTGTCACCTTGTCCGTGCGATTGTTGGACCAGATTCCTCCCGCCCTACAGTTTGATGTCGTGGATACCGGCATCGGCATGAGTATGGAGCAGCAAGCGGAAGTCTTTAAACCTTTTTCGCAGGGGGATACATCCGTAACGCGCCGCTTTGGAGGCACGGGACTGGGGTTATGTATCAGCAAACGGCTGGCCCAATGCCTGCAGGGAGACATCACCATCGTGGAATCCGAGCCGGGAAAAGGGACGCGTTTTCGGGCTATCATTGGCACCGGTCCATTAGAACAGACATGGTTGATATGGCCGCCCCATGCGAATGAAGAATTAGAGACGGATAATGTCTTTATACCCGCCAAGGAAGCCGACTTGCCCCTGGCGAATCGCTTTATTTTGTTAGCGGAGGACGGCCCCGACAATCAACGGTTGATTTCGTTTTTGTTACGCAAAGCGGGAGCCACGGTCACGGTGGTGGAAAACGGGGAAATGGCCGTACAGTCGGCCTTGGAAGCGCGTGACAGAGGCACACCCTACGATGTAATTCTAATGGATATGCAGATGCCCCTGCTGGATGGCTACGGAGCGGCGGCCCTGCTGCGGGCCAAGGAATATACTGGCAAAATTATCGCCTTAACCGCTCATGCCATGGCCGGCGACCGCGAAAAATGCTTGGCGGCCGGCTGCGATAGTTACACCACTAAGCCTGTTAATCGCGAACGACTTATTTCGGAAATTATGTCGCAGCTATCCCTTCAACCCGATTCCGCCAGTTGGGACGCGGCCAACCCATCCCTCGCGCACTAAGGCCGCGGGCCGACCGCCGCCTGGCGAATCGCTTTTTGCAATTGTCGCCGCCAACGGCTGCCGACCATTCCACAGGCATACGCTAAAAAAAGGGTGAGGACCACCATTCCGCCACACCAAGGAAGCGCGGAACCTCGAATCTCCGTCAAATCCCAAAAGAGCTGCTTCTCGGCGGGAGTCACCAGGCAAACGGCAAAGATCGCTCCATACGCGGTCGCCAAGATGGCATAAGCGACCATCGAGATTCTCAGAGTCGTCCAGTCGGGAATAGTCAACTGCCAAATGGCCAACCCCAACTGCCACAAACCCACCAACATCACAACCCGGGCATACTGCGGGGCAAACCCGCTGCCGGTATGAACCAAGCCCGGTAATAGTGACAACAACCCCAGGCTGCACATTCCCGCGACGAGCCACAGAACGGCACGTTCTTGGCGGGGCGTGGTGAACGCTCCGCCGGAATGAAACGGCGCAAGTTTGGGGGAATTAGCCATGATGTGTCTCATACAGGCGCGTCGGATATTGGCAGGCTAAAACAATTTTTTCGGGTGTTCTTTGGGAACGGCGTTCTAACTGGCCAGACCAGCAAGTTCCAACACGCGAGCTTGGGTTGTTTTCGCCGCTGCCAAGTGTTAGTCTGCATGCACGACTTCGCGCGGTCAAGCTGGCCCCGTCGCCCGACCCGACGTCAATTTCGCTGGATTTCGGCCAAATTTCCGGGTTTTTACCGGGGATGCCTAACGACCGGATATTGCCTCATCATTTTCTCACAATTTATGGCTAAAATCCACATTTTGCCGCTAACCCTGTTGTAAAGATATGCCATATCCGTTGAACACAATACATCGGCTGACACGGTTGATGCTGGCTTCGCTGGGATTTTGCCTGCTGGCCGGTTGCTCTCCCTCCCCGCCCGTTGGAACCGGGACCGCCCCTACCCAGTCCACCCCCGCGACCACCGCCGAACATGCGTCCCAATTGGAAGAACTTGCTCCCTATAAAAAAGGGACCGAAGAACTGTCCGGCGATTTTATTAGCAAAGGCTCGGACAGCATGTCCCAATTGATGGGATTTTGGACGGAAGAATTTCGCAAAATCCATCCTGGCATTCGAGTTCAATTGGAACACAAGGGGTCCAGCGACACGCCCAAGGCCCTCGCGCTCAATCAGGCGACCTTTGGTTCGATGAGCCGCGATTGGAAGCCAGAGGAAATCACCGCTTTTGAAAAAGCGCATGGCTATCAGCCCACCACCATCAAGACCAGCATTGATATGCTGTCGGTCTTTGTGCATCCCGATAATCCCCTGACCGGCCTAAGCCTGCCCGAACTGGACGCCATTTTTTCCAGCGAACGCAAAGGTGGCTTTCCCACCGATGTGAAGACCTGGGGCGATCTGGGCGTCACCGGCGAATACGCCGACAAACCGATTAAGCTGTATTCCCGGGATTCGGCGTCGGGAACGTATTTGTTTTTTAAGGAACGGGCCTTGTTTAACGGCACGTACAAGTCCTCCACCAACGAAAACGTGGGGAGCGCCGCCGTCATTCAGTCCGTGGCGGAGGACCGCTATGGGATCGGGTATTGCGGCGTGGGCTACACCCAAAACGCCGCGGTCAAGGTGCTGCCGCTGAGCATGGAACCAGGGGGCAAAAAAATCCCCCCGAACGTGGATCACGCCTATGACAATTCCTACCCCCTCTGCCGATTTTTGTATCTCAGCATCAACCAAGAACCGGGCAAGCCCGTGGTTCCGCTCAAACGCGAGTTTTTAAAGTTTGTTTTATCCCGCGATGGCCAAGCACTGGTGGGGAAGGAAGGCTACATCCCCCTCAATGCCGACCAGGTCCAGGAAGAACTCACGAAGCTGCAACTCCCTTAATTTGATCTTATCCGGGTTTGCCGGGACTGTCCGCGTGTTGGACATGAGTCACTCGCCGCCGCTTGTTGTATGAATGCCCCCGCTAAATTCACTGGACATCAACGCCGGTTGGTCACCAGCCCCTGGGTCAAGTGGTCCGACAGTCTAGCGCGGACTTTGATCACGGTGGGGGGCATTGGCACGATCATCGTGGTTTTGCTCATTTGCGTGTTTTTGGTCGTGGTGGTGCTACCGCTGGGAAGTTCCCCGCGATTGACCACGGGTGCAGAGCTTTCGGCCTTACCAGCGCAGGGTGCCCCATTGCTGGCGATCCGCTTGTCGGCCAATGGCAAGCTCGCCTGGCAAATCGATCAATCCGGCGCTTGGAGCGTGTGGGAGACCACGCGGGGACGCACACTGTCCACGCTCTCATCCGATCAAACGGGGCTTTCCGGGATCACTCTGCTTAGCGTGCTGCCCGATGGTCGACTACTGGCAGCCAACGCCAGCGGGGAATTTCACTATGGGCGAGTAGCCAACGTAACCACGTTCCACAATCAGCCCCCCAAAATACCTGCCAATAACGCCGAAGAAGGCCAAGCTTCCTCAAGCACGACTACCGCTGTTCCCATAGCCGGAGCCGACCCATCCCCGCCAGCGGGGAACGAACCCCTCATTCTGGGAGAAAAGCTGTGGTCCCAACTCCCCTCCGGCAAGTGGCGGGCGGATACGCTGGAACTGGTCTGGGAAAGGTATTTTCCCTGGCAATTAAGTGGCCCCCCCCGCGCGTTGGCTCTGGCCAACAATAACCCCACCGCGTTGGTTGCGGCGGCACTTCGCGACGATGGCGCCTGCCAAGTCATGCGCATGCCGCTAGTGGGGGGGGCGTTGCAGCCTACCCAGGGAAAATTGATCGCGGATTTCCCTGTATTAAATGAGCAAGGTCAGGCTCCCCGGTTTATCGGTCTGTCGGGGCTAGGTGATTTATTGTATTGCCTGTGGGAAGATGGGACGCTGGAGTGGTATCGGCTGGGGACGGAAGTGGCCCAACCCGGAAAGCGGCCGCTGGCCTACACCCCGGTGAAGGTGCTTTCAAACCTCTCTTCCACATTGCCTAGCGGCACAAAAGTAACCACCCTGGAAATGCTGCTCGGTGGAACAACCCTTTTAATAGGCGATAGCGCTGGGTTGGTGCAGGCGTGGTTTCCGGTGAACCCTTCTCCGGGAATGACGCCCAACGAACCTTCGTTGGTTCGTGCCCACCAGTTTCTCGGCCAGGGGGGGCCTATCCGCCAACTGATCGCCACCGAACGCAACCGTACTGTTATTTCGCTGGCTGAATCAGGCTCACTCCGCTTATTGTATATCACCCTGGACCGAATTCTGGCGGAGATCCCCGCCGCCAAAGAGGGGCGGAAATCGCCTATCACCCACGCCGCGCTCAATGCCGAACAGACGCGGTTGGTGACGCTTTCCCAGGTAACGGAAGCCGCGACATCCGCCCCCACGGGGAGGATTGCTACCCGCGCGGCGCAGGCGTGGGACTACGAGGCACTGCATCCCGATATTACCCTGGCTGGCATCTTTTTGCCTGTCTGGTACGAAGGATCACGCCAGCCCGTCTTTCAGTGGCAAACCTCTGGCAGCGAAAGCGCGGAGTTGCGGTTTAGCCTGATCCCGCTGATTTTTGGCACGCTGAAGGCCACGTTTTATAGTTTGCTGTTTGGAGCTCCCCTCGCTTTTTTAGCGGCTATTTTTACCAGCGAATTTTTGCATCCTTCCACCAAGGCCCGCGTCAAGCCCCTGATCGAGATGATGGCCAGCCTGCCTAGCGTCGTCCTGGGCTATTTTGCGGGAATGCTCTTTGCCCCATTTTTGGAACATCACTTGGGACAGGTCTTTGCAGCGCTGGGACTGGTACCCCTGGGCTTGATTTTAGCGGCGTATTTGTGGGAACTCCTCCCCCAGCGGATCACCCTGCAGGCTGGCTCCTGGCGGTTGGTTGTAATCGCGCTCGCGATTATTCCCGGAGTACTCTTGGGCGTGTGGTCGGGACAGACGTTGGAACAGTGGATCTTCGGCAAATCTATCATGGATTGGCTTAACGAGTCCCCGACCAACCCGCTGGGGAGATCCTCTCCGTGGGGGGGCTGGTTTTTATTGCTGTTGCCCTTGGTGGGAATTTTTATCTCCATCAGCGGGGGCCGATGGGGGGATGTCTGGCTGCGGAGAAAGTCCCAAGGCTGGTCCCGCCCCCGCGCGGCGCTTTTAAATATTGTCAGGTTTTTTGCCCTGATTGCCGCCACCGTGCTGGTGACCGCCCTCATGGCGGCGCTCTTAACACAAGTCGGGCTGATGCTGGGGTTTGACATTCGGGGAGGGGCGGACTCGGTGGGCTTTGAGCGACGGAACGCCCTGGTTGTGGGCATTACCATGGGCTTTGCCATTATTCCCCTGATCTACACCATTGCCGATGACGCGCTTTCCACCGTGCCTAATCATCTACGGTCGGCCTCACTGGGGGCCGGGGCGACTCCCTGGCAAACGGCGGTGCGGATCGTGATACCGATGGCCATGAGCGGCCTGTTTTCGGCGTTGATGATTGGCCTGGGACGCGCCGTGGGTGAGACGATGATTGTGCTCATGGCGGCGGGCAACACGCCGATAATGGAATTCAGCATATTTAACGGGTTTAAGACGCTTTCGGCGGGGATTGCGTCGGAGATGTCCGAAACGCCCGCCGGCAGTACGCATTACCGGGTGTTGTTTTTGGCCGCGTTGGTGCTGTTTATGATGACCTTTGTGATAAACACCCTTGCGGAGGTCGTGCGGCAGCGATTCCGCCGGAGGGCGTATGAGCTCTGACGAATCCCCCTCCAGCGCGGCTGTCGCGGATACTCCGCGCCGTCGGCGGGGCTATCGCCGCCAGCCATCCAACTACTTTTTATTAAAAGCGCAGGGCGAGCCCCTGATCTGGCTGACCGGGGGGGCATTATTTATCGCGCTGGCGATGATTTTTGGCCTGATCGGCTACATAGTCATTCAGGGGGGGAGCACGTTTTGGCCCGCCCCGATCCAAGCGCTCAAGCTAGCGGCGGGAGGGGTGTTTGTCGGGGAACTGCAAGCCACCGACACCTCTGACGCCGCAGCCACCCGCTGGCGTTTCCAGGGGAGCAATCAACTGAATGGCGGCCGCATGGACAAATGGGTGCGGGGGAATGATCTCTTATCCGCCGAGGCACTCTCTCCCGCGGCGCTGGCGGCCTTTCCCCCCGCGGTGCGGGAGCCTTTTCCCCGCGATGCCGTGGTGGTGGAACGATTGAGCGATGGCAAATTGATCGGCATCTTGGCCGCGTTTGTCCCAGCGGAGGGACCTTCTATCACGGATCCAGCCCTGGCCCTGGCGGAATTTGAAAAATGGCATCGCGAATCGCAACAACAGCAGGCTTCTCGGTTAAAACAAAAACAGGACGAGGAAGAGAATGCGGCCATCCTGGTGCGGGTCTTTAGCCGTACGAACGAGGGGGTCGAAATCCGCGTCCCTTTGCCAGAAATTGTCCGCCTGGTCACGCCCAATCAACTGGGCTGGTTCGGCAAGCTGGGCGTGTACGCCAGTCGCTGGTGGGAATTTGTAAGCTCTTCCCCGCGCGAGGCCAATCTGGCTGGGGGGGTGTTTCCCTGTATTTGGGGAACGGTGGCCATGACACTCTTTATGTCGATCCTGGTGACGCCCTTTGGCGTGCTGGCCGCGCTCTATTTGCGGGAATACGCCCAACCGGGATTAATCGTCAGCATGATCCGCATCGCCATTAATAATCTGGCGGGCGTTCCCAGCATTGTCTTTGGGGCGTTTGGGCTGTTTTTCTTTTGCACATGGCTGGGGGGCGGGATCGACCGGTTATTTTATCCTGCGGCCGTGGCCGAGGGTCAGGCCGTCTTTGGCAAGGGGGGTCTGCTGTGGGCGTCGCTGACCATGTCGTTATTGACCTTGCCGGTGGTGATTGTCGCAACCGAAGAAGCGCTGGCCGCGGTGCCGAACTCCATGCGCGAGGGATCTTACGCCTGCGGCGCCAGCAAGTGGCAGACGATCCGCCGCATTGTGCTGCCCCGCGCGTTGCCGGGGATCATGACCGGGTTGATCTTGGCCATGGCCCGCGGCGCGGGAGAAGTCGCCCCGCTGATGCTGGTGGGGGTGGTCAAGCAGGCCCCGGACCTGCCATTAGACTGGAATTTTCCGTTTTTGCATTTAGAACGAAGTTTCATGCATCTGTCGTATCACGTGTTTAACGTGGGATTCCTTAGCCCAAATAGCGCCGCCGCCATGCCCCTGGTCATGACCTCCACGTTGCTTCTGATTGCCATCATCACCATACTAAATGTTACCGCCATTTGGCTGCGAAATTACCTGCGGCGCAAATATCAGTCCAGCCAGTTTTAATGCGGCGCGGGGCGGGCGGTTTATCGGTCTTTTAATCATTTCCTGTTTTCTTTCAAGCGCGATCAATCATGGCCGAGGCTGTTATCACCGAAAACCGGCTTACCCGTGTCACCCGGGGGGAAGTGATTCCCACCGAAACGCACGCCCAGGTGGCCAAGGAGCAGCCGGTGCTGGAGATTGATAATTTTCAGTTATGGTATGGGTCAAAGAAAGCCCTGCATGGGATCAGCATGGCCATCCCCAAAAATAAAGTGACGGCGCTGGTGGGGCCTTCGGGCTGTGGCAAATCCACGTTACTGCGATCCGTGAATCGCCTGAATGATCTGCTAACCAATGTCAAGATCGACGGCGACATGCGGCTGAACGGCGATTCGATCTACCACACCGCCACCAACGTCATCGACCTGCGCAAGCGAATGGGTATGGTCTTTCAAAAGCCCAATCCCTTTCCCATGAGCATTTATGAAAACGTGATCTATTCGCTGCGAATTGATGGGGAGCGCAATCGGGGCGTCCTGGACGAGGTTTGCGAACGGAGCCTGCGCGGCGCCGCCCTGTGGGACGAGGTAAAGGACCGCCTGCACGAAAGCGGCCTGGGCCTGTCGGGCGGGCAACAGCAGCGGTTGTGCATTGCCCGCGCGATTGCCGCCGAGCCGGAGGTGCTGCTCTTGGACGAGCCTTGCTCGGCGCTCGACCCCATTGCCACCGGCAAAATCGAAGATTTGATTAGCGAATTGCAGGGATCGTATTCGGTGCTAATGGTCACGCACAACATGCAACAGGCTAGCCGCAGCAGCGATTATACGGCGTTTATGTACCTGGGCCGCTTGATCGAGTACGGCCCCACGACCGACATTTTTACCAAACCACTGCTAAAGGAGACGGAGGATTACGTGACAGGGCGATTCGGATAATCCTGGCACGCCATTTGCCTGAGGGGATGTAAAAGATGTTAACAACCGGGGCTGGCCGAGTGTTGGTAAACAAATTGCCGCGTGGACGATAATTTTTTATTGTTATAAAATTGAGGGAGATTGCCGGGAATCATTGTCATGAAGCATACCGAACGCCAAATACAACTGTTAAAGCAAAAAATCCTAAACGAAGGGGGATTGGTCGAAGAGGCCATTGCCAACGCCATCGCCGCGCTGGTTAACCGGGACGCCAACTTGGCTCAAAAAGTGATCAACGAGGACCAGATCATCGACCAAATGGAAGTTGAAGTGGAAGAGGACTGCCTAAAAATTTTGGCCCTGTATCAGCCGGTGGCCGCCGACTTGCGTTTTGTGGTGGCGATCCTTAAAATCAATAACGACTTGGAACGGATCGGCGACCTGGCCAAAAATATCGCCAAACGGGCCAGTTATTTGGCCAAGCGCGACCCGCAGGATTTGCGCATTAACCTGCGGGAAATGGCGACCAAGGTCCAGGCCATGGTTAAATTATCGCTCGATTCGCTGGTCAACGGTAGCCCGGCGCTCGCGCGGCAAGTCCGCGCCGAAGACGACGAAGTCGATCGCCACCGGGAAGTCATCCGCGATGTGATCATGCGTGAAATTCGCAATTCTCCCGCGCAAGTGGAAAGCCTGTTAAAGCTCAACTCGGTATCCAAACACCTCGAACGAATCGCCGACATGGCCACCAACGTGGCGGAAGACGTCATTTACATGGTCGAAGGGGAAATTGTCCGGCATAAACTGCACGATTAAATGGTCAGGCGGATTACTTTCGTTCTCTTTTTTTAGCATCACCATGCAGAAACTTCTTGAGGGGATTCACCGGTTTCAACAAGAAAACTTTCGCCCGTTGCAAGGGTTGTTTGAGCAGTTATCCCGGGGGCAAAATCCCGAGACACTGTTTATTACATGCTCGGATTCGCGCATCGACCCCAATTTACTGACCCGATCGCGTCCCGGGGAATTGTTTATCCTGCGCAACGCCGGCAATATCGTTCCCCCGCATGGCGCGGCCAACGGCGGCGAAGCGGCGACGATTGAATTTGCCGTTGCGGGATTGGGGGTCAAAGACATCATTATTTGCGGGCATTCGCACTGCGGTGCCATGCAAGGCTTGTTGCGGCCCGAAAATGTCTCCACCCTGCCCGCGGTCGCCAGTTGGTTGGAACACGCCGCCACGACCCGCCGCATTGTGCAGGATAATTACGGCCACTTGGACGGGGAGAAACTGCTCACCGCCACGATCGAGGAAAACGTCCTGGTGCAACTGGAAAACCTGCGCACGCTCCCTTCCGTGGCGTCCCGCCTGGTCCGCGGCGACCTGCACTTGCATGGTTGGGTTTATAAGATCGAAACCGGCGAGGTGTTTGCCTTTGACGCGACGTCCGGGCAATTTGTTTCTTTGGCCCAATATCAATACCCCGTGAGCGAGGAACCCCTCCGTCGCCGCCAGGAAGGCAACATTTAATTACAGACCGCCGCACTAATCGATGTTTCCCTTTTCGTGGTGGGGGAGCAGCGCATGCTTGCCGGGTTTTTTATCGCCGCACCCCTTCCACATCCAAAATCCAGGCGATGGCCAGACTATTGCCAAAATTCTGAAAATCCCGAAACTGCCACACGACCTCCTTGTCGCGGTTGACTTCGATTAATTGCGGTTGATCCGGTCCGGCGTGGCAGTTGCTAATGATCACATTTCCATTCGGCAGTTGTTGCACCGCGGTCACCCAGGCTAGGGTAATGCCCGGCAGGTCGTTTTGCTCGATGCTCCAGACAATTTTTCCCTGCGGATCGACCTCCAGCACGCGATGGCTGTTCCCCCCGCCGATCAGGGTATTGCCATTTTCCAGCCGCACCGCGCTATACAGCGCGTTGCCGTATCCTTCCGGTCCATGCCCTCCGGCGGGCTGGCGGTCCCCCAGTTCCAGCGTGTAGCTCCACACCACCTTACCCGTCGGGTCATATTCGCGCACTTTGCCGTCCCCTTCGTGGCAGACCAGGTAGTTGCCATTTTCCAATTTGCGGACCAACCGCGTGTCGCGATGCGCGTCGGGACGGTCCACCGTCAGCGGAACCTCGTGCGTGATTTTACCGTCGGCGTCGACTTCGATGATCCGCGCATTGCCGCTCTCGGCGATCATCGTGCGGCCGTCGGCCAATCGTTGAAACGCATGCACCTCGATTTTGCCCTCATACCCGGCCCGTGGCCGCGACTCATACTTCCAGACAACTTTCTTTTCCGGTGTAAGTTCCACAATCGTCGTGTCGCTGATCGGCATTAAAATATTGCCCCCCGGCAATAACTGCAAATCATGCGCGGTCAGCGGACAATCCGCCTGCCACAGGACTTTTCCCGCGGCGCTCAGGATGGTCACTTTGCCATTGTCGCAGCCCAGGATTTTGTAACCCGGATGGGCAGCGGGGGCATTATCGGCGGCCGGGACCGCCGCGCATTGTAAAAGAATTCCGACCAAGCCCAATAACCAAACATTTCGCGCGAGTGGACGCATGATAAATAATCCTGATGGGGGGGATCGAGACAAAAAACCTCCCTTGCCAATGTAGGGGATGGGGGTCTATTTTGCAGCCATGTCCAGCGAAAAATTTTCCACACCCCGCCAGCTCACCCATGCCCCGTATGGTCACATCCTGACCAACTGCCGCGTCTGGTCGCCGGACGGACGCTGGATCGTCTATGATGTGCGCGGCGACCAATTGGGGGCGGCCTTTGATGGTAACCGCATTGAACGGGTTGAGGTCGCCACCGGAAAAATTGAGATCCTTTACGAAAGTGGACGTGGCGCGCATGTCGGCGTGGCCACCTATCATCCCCGGCTGGACCAGGTCGTCTTTATTCATGGGCCGGAAAACCCCACCCCCGATTGGAGTTATGCCCCCTGGCAACGACGGGGAGTCATCGTAAAGTCGGACCAGCCACGCGTCGCGGTCACCCTGGATGCCTGCAATGTGGCGCCCCCCTTTGTGCCTGGAGCGTTACGCGGTGGAAGCCATGTCCATGTCTGGGATGGCGCTGGCGAATGGCTCTCTTTTACTTATGAAGATCACCTGTTGGCCCGGCAAGCTCATTGTCACCCTAACATCCCAGCGCAAGCCAATCACCGACAGCTGGGCGTGGCCTTACCATATTCACCGGGGATTGCGGTGAATCACAACCATCCCCGCAACCACGCTGGCAGCCATTTTTGTGTGATTGTGACCGAAACGCACGATCAGCCGTTGCCAGGCAGCGACCAGATTGATCGTGCCTGTGAGGAAGCCTGGGTGGGGACGAATGGGTACATTCGCCTGGATGGCACGCAGCAAGAGCGGGCGTTAGCCTTTCAGGGGCGCGTTCTTGACTCGACTGGCCAACCTTGTTGGGAAGTGTTTATCGTCGATTTGCCCGCACACTTGCTGGAGTGCGCGCAGCTGGAAAGCGAGCATGCGCGGGTTTGCGGCGCACCGACCACCCGACCCGCTCCCCCCCGGGGTCCGAGTGGCCTAGTCTGCGCGCAGCGGCGACTGACATTGACGGCGTCAGAGCCGTATCCTGGAATTGCCGGCCCGCGGCATTGGCTGCAAAGTTCGCCCGACGGCGCGCAAATCGCCTTTTTGCGGCGGGATGCGGCCGGGGTGGTGCAACTCTGGACAGTCAGTCCGTTGGGGGGGCCGCCACGCCAGGTCACGCACAACGCGGCGGATATTGGATCGGCGTTTACCTGGAGCCCCGATGGCCGACTCATCGCCCACGTCCTGGCGGGGCGGGTCTGTGTGACAGAGGTGGCGACGGGAAAAACGCGTTTTCTGACGGAACCGGCAGAACTGGCGGCCCGTCCGCTCGCGTGCGTGTTTTCACCCCGAGGAGATCAAATCGCTTATGTGCAACCGGTGCGGGACGCGGGGGGAAAAATCTGGAATCAGATCTGGGTGGTGGGGGTGAAATAAGAAATGGTCATCAAATGATTTAATAAAGCCCCAATTTATCTCCGCCCATAGCCCCCGGCACCTCGTGGCTGGCCGTTTCCATACCCATTTCCATTCCTGCCATTGCGGGAGGGGGCGGGTTGGCTCTTGGGCTGGCTGGCCAAGAGGCGGTAGTTTCCCGGACCGAGCAGGTCTTCGAGGCGTTGTTTGAGTTCGTTGTTCCATAAAATGCGCACCTGCTCGCTGCGCAGGTGGACCCGCGCGCCATCTGCTAGCCAGAGGGAGAGTTCCACTTCGCTGGTCCCGGGATATCCGCGCAATATCTCGTACAGCGATTGCAGCTTTTTTGGGCCATGCTGGTCTTCCAAGAGTCTTATCCGCACGCCGCGCGTCATACGCGTGGCCAGTTCGTCGAGCGGTATTAGTTCATTGACAATGATATTCGCCTCGTCGCTACCGACCCGGCGTTCCAGACTGCCCCGCACCGCCAAAATCGCCTCCGGCTGCACCATGTGCCCAAAGTTGACAAACTCGCTAGGCCACAAAATACAGCGCACCAGGCCATCGACATCCTCCAGATCAAACATGGCGTATTTCGTATTGGTTTCGCCGGCGCGGGGGTTTTTCGTCTGAGAAAACTTGATCGAACCGAGCATCCCCCCCAACAACACCTCGGTCCGACTTTCCAGTTGGGGGATGGCCGCGGTGGTGTGGCTGCAGTAAGCGCTTAAAGTTTCGGCGTAGGCGGCAAGCGGATGGCTGCTGAGATAAAAGCCCAACACTTCTTTTTCGCACATGAGGCGTTGTTTATCGTCCCATTCGGGCAAATCCGGCAAATGGAGCGGTTGTGCGGCTGGGCCTTCGTCAGGATCATCGCCAAACAGGCCCAGTTGGCCCACTTTGCGGTCGGCGGCGGCGGCGGCGCCGGTCTGGATGGCGCGGTCCAGGACGGCCATATATTGCGAGCGGCGCGCTCCCAGGCTGTCAAAGGCGCCCGCTTTGATCAGGGCCTCGAGCGTGGCGCGACTGCACGCGCCGGGATCGACCCGTTCACAAAAGTCAAACAGATCCTTAAAGGGGCCGCGCTTGTGGCGCTCGGCCACGATGGCCTCGCTGGCCTGGCCGCCGCACCCCTTGATGGCCGACAGGCCAAAGGTAATTTGCCCCCCCAACACGCCAAACTCCACATTGCTGGTGTTCACATTCGGGGGCAAAACCGTGACATTCAGGCGGCGGCAGTCTTCCAGGTGCTCGACCAGTTTGTCCTTGGTCTTGAAATTGCGGCTGCTGATATCGCCGCACAACAGCGCGGCCATGAATTCGATCGGGTAATGCGCCTTGAGATACGCCGTCATGTAGGCGATCAGCGCGTAGGCCGTGCTGTGCGATTTGTTAAAGCCGTAGCCGGCAAATTTGATAATCAAATTCCAAAAGTCTTGCGCCTGCGCCTTGGAAACGCCGTTGGCCTGCGCGCCCGCGACAAATTGCTCGCGGTTTTTGGCGATGGTGTCTTCTTTCTTCTTGCTGATGGCCTTGATGCAGGTGTAAGCGGCGGCCAGTTCGATTCCCCCTAATTCATTCAGGATTCGCATGACCTGTTCCTGGTACACCATGACGCCGTGCGTCTCGCTGAGGATCTTTTCGCATATGGGATGAATGTATTCAGCTTTCTGCTGGCCATGCTTGACCTTGACATAATCCTCCACCATTCCCCCTTCCAGCGGTCCAGGCCGATACAGGGCGTTGGTCGCGATAATATCGCGAAAGTGGTCCGGCTTCATCTTTTGCAATAAATCGCGAATCCCCCCGCTTTCCAACTGAAAAATCCCCTTGGTCTCGCCGCGACATAACAGCGCGAATGTTTGCTTGTCGTCCAAGGGGAACTTATGCGGATCAATTTTTTTCCCCGTCGTCTGCTCGATCAACTCCACCGCGCGGCTCAGGATCGTCAAATTTCGCAAACCCAAAAAATCCATCTTCAACAGCCCCGCCGTCTCCACATCCCCCATCGACCATTGCGTGATGACTTCGGCCTTGTCCTTGACCCGGCACAGCGGCACATACTCGTCCAGGGGCCGGTCGGCAATGACCACCGCCGCCGCGTGGGTGCCGACATTGCGGGCCAGCCCCTCGATTTTTTGCGCCAGGTCCAGCAGTTCGTGGATTTGGGGGTCGCGTTCGTAGGCAGCGCGCAGGTCGGCGCTTTTGGTCAGGGCTTCGCCTAGTTCGATCCCCAGTTCCTCGGGGACCATCGCCACGATTTTATCAACTTCGGGAATCGGCATGCCCAGCGCCCGTCCGACATCGCGAATGGCCGCCCGCGCGGCCAGCGTGCCAAACGTGCCGATCTGCGCCACATTGGCCGAGCCGTATTTGGACTTTACATAATCGATGACCAATTGCCGCCGATCCTGGCAAAAGTCGATGTCGATATCGGGCGCTTCCTTGCGGTTAAGATCCAAAAACCGCTCAAAGAGCAGGTCATATTCCAAGGGACAGACATGGCTGAGGTACAGCGAATAAGAAACAATCGCCCCCACGCCGGAACCGCGCGCCGTGGCGGGAATGCCCTGTTGTCGGGCGTAATTCACAAAATCCCAGACGATCAAAAAATAGTTGGGGAAGCCCAGCTTTTCGATGACATCGAGTTCGCGGTCCAGCCGGTCGCGCACCTCGGCGCTCAGTTGATAAGCGGGATTGGCGTGGTCCACGCCGGGGGCCTTTTCCCCTTCCCAGCGGTGGGGGTGGTCGGCATACCGCTCGCGGCACCCTTGTTCGCATAGCGCGCGCAGAAATTCGCCGGGGGTTTTTTCGTCCGGCGGGGTGTAAACGGGAAAATGCCGCTTTCCCAACTCTAGATCGATCTGCACCGTGTCCGCAATCAACTGCGACTGTTTGACCGCCTCTTCCAAACCGGGAAAATGCGCGTACATTTCCGCTGGCCCGCGCAAATAAAACTGGTCCCCCTCCATCCGCATGCGGTTGGTGTCCGTCCGAAATTTGCCCGTGTTGATACAGAGCAGCACATCCTGCGCGACCGCGTCCTCCTGGTTCACATAATGGGCGTCGCTGGTCGCCACCAGCGGCAAACCCATTCGCCGCGCGACCTCCACCGCCCCTTCCATTTGCATCCGTTGAATATCCAAGCCGTTATTTTGAATCTCCACAAAATAGCGCTCGCCAAATAATTTTTGAAACCAAGCCGCCACGGCCTGCGCTTCGGTATAATCCTGCTGGCTGGGCTGGCCGCCGCGCATGACCAATTTGCTAAACTCGCTCGAAACGCAGCCACTGAGGCAAATGATCCCCTCGCTATGCGCGGCCAACAGTTCCTTATCGATCCGCGGCTTAAAGTAAAAACCCTCCAAGTAAGCCGCGCTGGCCATTTTGATTAGATTTTTAAAACCAACCCGATTTTGCGCTAGTAGCGTCAGGTGGTAACTGGCTTCCTTAAGCGTGCCGGCGTCTTTTTGAAAACGACTGCCTGGCGAGATGTACGCCTCGTACCCCAGGATGGGGTTGATCCCCTCTTTGCGGCAGGTGTTGTAAAATTCCAGCGCGCCGTGCAAATTACCATGATCCGTAAGCGCCAGCGCGTTCATGCCCAGTGATTTGGCGCGCTTGACCAGTTTGGGTATCGGGCTGGCCCCATCCAAAAGGGAATAATGGCTATGGCAATGCAGATGCACAAAGGGAGCAGACATCGGTCCTCCTGACGGATGAGCCAGCCGGGATAGCCATCGCGGAAAGCCGCAAGGATTGTCACGGCAATCGCTAGCATGTTAAAGACCCCTTATTTTAACCCCTCTGCTGGCCACCGCTAGGACTGGCTCGAAATGTTCCGCATGTAGATCGATATGAGAAATAGTTTTTAACGTACCGTGGAGTATCAATTATTCTAAGTAAAAGCCAGATCAGCTTTTAGGAAGATGTGACAAAGAACGATGAGTGGTGGTTGGGTAACTCCCTTTGGAGGGGGACACAGGTGTAAAATAAAAAACTGAGCGGGCCAGCAGATTGAGAGGCACCATTTTCTCAAGCCCTGGTCTGACCACGCTCAGATTCTGTGATTTAGTATGGTAACAAATTGCAAATTTGTCTCGTTTTTTGAGACGGGATTTTTGTAAAATATGGATTAAACTTTTAACTGACAGAGCTTTACAACACGTTAATTCCTTATTTGCCAATCTCATTAAGCGGGATTTTCCCCCTCCCTCCATGACTGATAAGCTTATTGGGCAATAATTCCCGTTTTTTTGCTTTTAGAGCAAAAACTACCCCTTTTGCCGTACTTTCCTCTTTGATGATTCCTAAAATTCAAATGCATCCCCGCCACTGGCAATTATTTTTGATCGGTTGGAGTTTATTAGGGTTACTAGCAGGGGGGGGAGCTGTGGCGGCCAGCGGGGAACAACCGCGGCCGGCTCCGGTCGCGCTCCCACGCAACATTTTACTTTTTGTCGCGGACGACCTGGGTTTGCAGTTGGGGTGTTATGGTGATCAGCAGGCAGTGACGCCCCACATCGATGCCTTTGCCCAAAGTGGCACCCGCTTTACGCACGCTTTTTGCAATACCGCGAGTTGCAGCCCCAGCCGCGCAACCATTTTGACCGGTCAGCATAGCCACACGCACGGCATGTATGGCTTGGCGCACAATGAGCATCATTTTCGCCTGCGGGAGGGAGTCTCTACACTACCGGCATTGTTACGCGAGACTGGCTATTACACGGGAGTGGTGGGAAAGTTTCATGTCGAACCGGCGGAGGTGGTGCGATTTAACATGATCAACCCCGTGACCGGTGGAAATAACGACCCGGTCGGATTAACCAACGGATTTAAGAAAGTTATGAGTAACGCGGCGGGCAAACCATTCTTGGCCTATGTTTGCACGACCGACCCGCATCGTCCTTTTGCCAACCAGCGCGAATATGATCAGGTTATCCCCCGAAAATTTGACCCCGTAAAATTGATGGTGCCGCGCTTTTTACCCGATCGCCAGGAAACGCGCGCGGATCTGGCCGAATACTATGCCGCTATCTCCCGAATGGACGCCGCCTTTGGCATGATCGTGGATGCCCTTACGGCCGCGGGACACGCGGAGGATACCTTAATCCTCTTTCTCAGTGATAACGGCATGCCCTGGCCCGGGGCCAAGACCACCCTTTATGACGCCGGCACGCATTTGCCGCTTATTATCCGACAACCAGGACACAAATTGCCCGGCGGCACCAACAACGCCCTGGTGTCTTGGGTGGACTTGCTACCCACAATTCTGGAGTATGCCCAAGTCGCCGACCTAGGCCGCAAACTACCGCCAAATTTAGCGGGGCGGTCGTTTTTCAAAATTTTAGAAGAATCCGCACCCGTGGGTTGGGATGAATGGTATGGCAGTCATACCTTTCACGAAGTAACCATGTATTATCCAATGCGCGGCATGCGCACCCGCCAATATAAGTACATTCGCAATCTGGCGCACCAACTGCCGTTTCCCACCGCGCAAGACTTGTACGGCTCTCCCACGTGGCAAGCGGCATTGCGGGAGGAAAAGTCATTGTATGGGGAGCGCGGTTTAGGGGAGTTTTTGCAGCGGCCCGCGGAAGAGTTGTATGATTTGCAGTCCGATCCCCACGAGGCTCGCAATCTGGCGGGTGAACCCGGTCAAGCGCCGCGGTTGCGGGAAATGAGGCAAAAAGTCCATGCCTGGCAAACTGCCACGGGCGATCCGTGGCTCATCAAAGACCAGCACGAATAAGCCAGTGTTAGGTTTGAGAAAAAAACGCGCGCGCGAGCACCGCCACATCCACCCGGGCCGCTCCTCCCGCCAGCAGTAATTTGGCCGCTTGGTGGCAGGTACTGCCGCTAGTCAAAATATCATCCACCAGCAAGACCGTGGCTCCGGCATAGTTGACTCCCCGGGCAAAGGCAAACGCCCCGCGCAAATTCAATCGCCGCTGTCGGGCCGAAAGTTCCCCCTGGGGTTTGGTGGGACGCTTGCGCACCAACCCGTGGCCCACGGGTGCCTGAACCACGGCTGCCAGGGCCTGAGCCAAATGTTCCGGGGCGTTGATTCCCCTTCGCCAACGTCGCCACCAGTGCATGGGGATAGGCACAACCACCTGATAGGGAATCGCGCGAAGTTCCTCACGGCGGGAATCCACGAAAAGTTGCCCCAGCGCATGCACCAGGGGGAATTCGTGGGCGGACTTGCAGCGTAAAATGGCGTCGCGCAGCAAGCCCTCATAAGATCCTAGGGCCACTACGCGTTCAAAGGCAAACTTGGCATCCCGACAATCGCGACAGTCCACCCCGTCGAAAAGTGGCACCTCTAAGTACGCGCCGCACCGCGGACAAGACGCTTTTCCCGTGGGTACTAACCGTCGCGCGCAAGGCTCGCAAATCAGCCGCGATACGGGAGGGGAAAGCTCTACCTGGCAGGTTAAACAGACTGGCGGAAAGATCAAATCCCGGGCAATTTGCCAGGCGGCCCAGCTACCGTGCCAAAAATTTTGCAGTAAAGCCATGCCAGGCTCTAGTTGAAATGGGGGGGCTAACTGTCCTCAATGCCGATGATTGTATCCCGAAAAATTGATAAATCCGCTTTTTCCCCGGTTATGATAACAATTAAATATCGTTTTTTTGTTTTTCGGGGGTTTTTACTAGCAAAGAGTCGGTTTTCCAGGCATGTTACAAGTAGTTTTCAGTTGCGGAAGTGCGCAGTCTTGCTTGAATCACTTGCGGGTTGTCGCAATTTTTACTGAAAAACGGACCCAATAGACCTAAAATATCGGTACTGCTTTTTCGGTAATGCGCAAAAACTACTATTTCAGGGCACTCCCCATCCGATTCATATGTCCGGGAATCTGTTACTCCTTGACGTGGCGGAAAATCATAATCTTGCTTCCTTGCCGAAGCTGGAGCTAAAAATTGTTTGGCTTGGCACGGTCCCCGCTGTGGCAGGTCCCATTGCGGCGCGGGTGCGCGAACGGGGAGGAACCTGGCAGGCTTTTGCGGATCTCAAAGAATACCACTCGAGGACGGGGGCTCACTCTGCCCCCCCGCCGGAAATCTGCATGGTGGATCAGGATGTAGCGCAAGCCGCCGGTGGGCAAACCCCGGATCCCCTTTGGAAAGAGCTATTTGAAAATCACTCGCAGCGAGTCTGGGTGGTAGTGGCCCCGCAGGCAAATTTGTCGGAGGTGGAGCGGTATTATTCCCTGGGAGCCGCGGGAGTGGTACGCGCAACCACGATCGAGGATTTTTGGGGCGTTATCCTGCAATGTCAAAGAGTATTGCATTCCCAAATAAGCATGTCGAACAATCACCCCGCCGGTATGGGGGAATTAACTGGCTTATGGGAGCAGGCGTTTTCCGCTTGTCGGGTTGCGGCCTGGAGTTGGGAAGTAGGAGGCATCCGCGGGCAGTTTTCCCGGAATTTGCCCGAGTTGATGGGCTTTCAGGCCGGCGATTACGAGCGGCTGTCACGGGGAGATTTGGAAATTTGGCTGGAACACATTCATCCGGAGGACCACGAACAGTTTTCCCAAACAATTTTGCGTTGCCTCAACAGCCACGAGCCTTATTCCGTGGAATATCGCGTGCGCAATGCCCAGGGAAAATCGCGGTGGTTGATGTCGCGGGGAGGGTTTGTTAGCGATGCGCTGGGACAGTCGCGGTTACAGGGTATCACCGCCGACATTAGCGATCGCAAGCAGGCCCAAATCGCGCTAGCCGATAGTGAGCAGCGGTTTCGCGAATTTATGGATAACAGCCAGTGCGTGGCATTTATCAAGAATCGCGAAGGGTACTATGTCTATGTCAATCGTAATTTTCGCGAATTGCTCTTTGCCAACCCTCCGCCCATCATTGGTCAACATGACCGGGAGATTTATCCCCCGGAAGTCGCCAACAGGCTGCGCGAGCAGGATTTAAAAATCTGGCATAGCCGCGCCCCCTGGTCCGGCATGGAAGACGTGCCGATCGCCACGGGCGAATTACGGCATTGGTGGTCCGTTAAGTTCATTTTGAAAAATTCGTACGGCGACGAATTTTTGGGGGGGATGGCGATCGATATCACCCCCCAACTACAGGCGGAGGATCAGACCCGCACCTTGCTCGAGGAACTATCGCATTTGTCGCGGCTGGCCACGATGGGCCAACTAGTGGCCGAACTGGCGCATGAGCTTAACCAGCCGCTGTATGCCGCCAGCAACTACACCGAAGCCAGCCTTAACCAATTACGCCAGACGGGCCGCGCCTCCGCCGAGTTGCTGGGCTGGATGACCGAAGTCTCCGTGCAAATCCGCCGCATGAACGAGATCATTCGTCGTGTCAGCGGATTTGGCAGCCGCGGCCCCGAATCTCCCCAGATTTGCCAGTTGAACGAACTGATCATGGAGTGCCACAATCTCCTCCAGGTCCGGCTACGCAAGGCTCCCATCCGGTTAATATACAATCTTGATCCAAACTTGCCGCAAATCCTGGCACAGCCTTTGCAGCTACAGCAAGTATTGATCAACCTGGTCACAAATGCCTTGGATGCTTTATTGACCGTTGCCGTTGACAATCCGCAAATCTCCATCCGCACCTGGAAAAATGAGGGCCAGAGTGTGGGCCTGGAAGTGGCTGATAACGGCCCCGGCGTCTCCGCTGAACGGATGGCACGGATTTTCGAGCCCTTTTACACGACCAAACCCGAGGGAGTCGGGTTGGGATTGTCCATTAGCAAATCAATTGTCGAAGCGCATGGGGGCAAGTTAACTGCCCTACCCAACCAACCCCGGGGGCTCAAATTTCAAATGGAGTTCCCGGTGGAACATAAGGCTTATTATTATGCACCTATCAGCACTGGAGTCGGCGATGGCACTTGAAAATCCACGGGAACGAATGGTTTATGTGGTGGATGACGACCCCGCGGCCCGCCAATCGGTGGCAGCGCTCGCGCAGTCCCATGGGCTACCCGTGCAAACGTTTAACAGCGCGGAGGATTTTTTAGCCCACTACCAACCACAAATGCGCGGGTGTCTGGTGCTGGATGTCCGGATGAACCAAATGAGCGGTTTGGACTTGCAGGAGGAACTGAAACAGCGGGGGTCCACCTTGCCGGTTATTATGATCACCGGTTATGCCGATATCCCCATGGCGGTGCGGGCCATGTACAATGGGGCGGTCACTTTTTTGGAAAAACCGGCTGGCGATCAGGAATTATGGAGATACATCCAAATCGCCCTGGACCAAGAGCAACATCTAGCCACTATCCAAGCCCAGAAAAATGAAATTGAGGCTAACTTTAACAGCCTCTCCACCGGTGAAAAACAAGTCCTGGAAAAATTGCTGGCCGGTCTCCCAAACAAAGCCATCGCCGTCGATCTGGATATGGGCCTGCGCACCGTGGAAATGCGCCGCGCGATCATCATGAAAAAGATGCAAGCGGGCTCGCTGGCGGAATTAGTGCGTTTGATAATTATGATCCGGCCCTAACCATCAAGCGAAAGCAAATGCAGGATCTTTTTGCTATTTTCCGGCACACGCCTTTTGGCTTGCGGACAAAAAGGGAGAGAGACAGTTAAGCCTACGATTGCGCATTTTCTAGGGCGCTCATGACGGGCATCCATCGTTTGGCCCCCACATACGCTCCCGGGGGACACACTTCTATTTTTGACGATAGCCCCATCTCTTAGGCTGATTTTTGCCCGGGAGGGGGGAGCGGGGGTTCCTCCACCTGCTGAAAAAATTTTTTCTAACCCCTTGATTTGGCCATTAGAATCTATTATTTTGATTAATCAAAACTATTATTTTCTGGATTCTAAAAATGGGTTGTGTCATGATTTTGCGGTCAGTATGTTTTCCTCGCCCCTATGTGCGGCATTGCGCGCGGGGTTTTACCCTAGTGGAGTTACTAGTGGTGGTGGCGATCATGGGAATTCTGATTTCACTCTTATTGCCCGCGGTGCAACAAGCGCGAATTGCCGCGCTGCGCCTGCATAGTGTGAACAACTTACGGCAACAGGGAATCGCCCTGCAAAATTTCCACGACGCTCGCAAGCGGTTTCCCGCAGGGTATCTGTCTGAAACGGGAGGACCCGGCACAGATAGCGGTACATTGGATGCGCCCCCGGGCTGGGCTTGGGGGACGCAACTATTGCCTTATCTCGAGGAAGAAGCCTTATACAAGCAGCTCGACCTCAAGCTGGCATGCGACCATCCGCGCAATGCCCCCTTAGTCCAAAAAGAATTATCGGTCTTTATCAATCCCGCCGCGCCTAATCAAGGGCCTACTATTCCCATTCGCACCGAATCCGGGGCAGTATTGGCCCAGTTTGGCCGCTCCCATTACGTGGGGAACGCTGGCCAGGATGAAGCCTGGGGGTATGATCCCCCGTTAGCGGATTGGGCGCCGGTTTCAACCGGTCCGCTGTATCGCAATTCCAAAATTCGGGCCGCGCAGATCACCGACGGCCTCAGCAAAACCGTGTTTGTGGGGGAGCACACCACTGTCAGCGATAAGACCTGGGTGGGCGTGGTGCCAGGCACGGCCAGTTGTCCGATTGATCCAAACTTATACCCGTTTACCACCTGCGATGCCGCGGCAACGTATGTGCTATGCCACAGTGGTCCGGCGGCGGATGAGCCGGGGATCGTGCATCCGCCGGGATTTCCCACTTGCCATGTCTGCCAAATGTATTCCCCCTGGGACGGGGGAAATGTGCTGTTTGGCGATGCCAATGTCAGATTCATCGGCGTGGATATCCACTTGACCACCTGGGCGGCGCTGAGCAGTTGCGCCGCGGGAGATCGCCCCGGTGAATACTAGACAAAGAACCACGACTGACCCGTGGCGGTTGCGGGTGTTAATGGCCTGTTTGGGGATGACAATCTTATGCGCGGCGGCGGTCTGGTGGTCCCAGCGGCGCATCTACCCCCCCGCCAGCAGTCCCGAAAGCATGACCCTGATTAAACAACTGTATACGGCCTGCAATACCCAAAGTACGGCACTACTGGAAAAGACCCTACTCCGCATGCAAACCGCGTTGCAGCGCGGAGAACTTACCGCCATGGAGCACAATTCAATGGAATTAATAGCTAATCGCGCAAAGGCGGGTGAATGGGAGTCCGCCACCCGCGCTATGCTAAAATATGCCCAAGATCAACGGCGGGATTAGCGTTGCTTGGCTTTGGATTTGCCGGGTGGACGCTTTAGCATTTTTTGGACTTGGGACCAGGGGCGGGTGTTGAGCACATCGGCCGAAGTCAGACCCGCGCGGCGCGCTTGCAAGATGCCATACCGCAGCACATCCAGCCCGCTAATCACATGCGCATCGCTAGAGATGACGATGGGAATGCCGCGGCTTTTGGCCGCCGCGCAGGCCACATCGTCCAGGTCCAATCGCGCCGGATTAGAGTTTAGCTCCAGGGCCTTGCCGTATTCTGCCGCGGCGTGATAAACCGCGTCCAGATCAACCTCGTAGGGCTTGCGGCGATTAATCAGCCGCCCCGTGGGATGCGCGATGGCGGAAATCCAGGGATTTGCCAAAGCCCCTAGGATGCGCGCGGTGATTTGTTCCCGCGGTTGGTTTTGACCATAGTGGACGCTGGCCACCACCCAATCGGCCTGGGCCAAAAATTCATCCTCGATATCCAGTCCCCCCGCTTCGAGAATGTCCACCTCCACCCCTTTGAGGATTAATATCCCGGGTTGGGTGGCGTTAATCCGGTCAATTTCCGCCCATTGGGCTAACAGGCGCGGGCCATCCAGGCCATTGGCCATGCTGACACGTTTAGAATGGTCGGTAATGCAAATATAGTCCAACCCCCGCTCCCGCGCGGCGGCGGCCATTTCGGCAATGGTCTGCTGGCCGTCGCTGGCGGTGGTGTGCATGTGCAAATCCCCCCGCAGGTCGGCTTGTGTGATTAGCGGTGGTAATTTTCCCTCGCTGGCCCAGGTAAACTCGCGGCGATTTTCACGCAACTCGGGCGGTATCCAGGGAAGCCCCAGGCTGGCGTAGACGTCGGCTTCGGTTTTTCCCGCCAGATACGTTAGGTTATGTTGGTCAGCGGAGGGTGTTTCCGGGGTGTCGTCGGTTAGATGATGCGGTCCGTCACTCTCGGCGGTTACTTGAAAGACGCCATATTCATTGACACGTAGGCCCCGTTCCTTGGCCAGGCCGCGCAGCGTGACATTATGCTGCTTAGAACCGGTAAAGTACTGCAACGCCGCGCCAAAGGCGGATTCGTTGACGACTCGTAAATCAACCTGCGTCCCCTGCGTCAGTCGGACTGAAAGTTTTGTTTCGCCCCGAGCCAAAACCTGATCAACCGCGGGAAACGCCGCCAGATGATCCATCAGCGGTCCCCCGTCGGCTGTATCGATCAAGATGTCCAAATCCCCCACGGTCTCCTGGCCACGGCGGTAGCTGCCGGCAAACTCTAGTTGTCGAATTCCCGGCGCGGTGGATAAATACGCGCGTAATTCCTGGACAATGCGGTCCGCCTCTGCCCAGGTAAGCCGCTGCGCGGCGGGGGATTGGACAAAGTCCAGCCCGGCCAGAATGGCTGTTTCGGTCTTTGCGCCAAACCCCTTCAGCTTACGCACGGCTTGTTGTTGGCACGCGGCGCGCAAATCCGCCAAGGAGGATATTTTTAGTTCTTTATGCAGGGCCGCGGCTTTTTTGGGACCCAAACCGGGAATACGCAAAATTTCCAATACCCCCAGGGGAATTTGCGATCGCAGTTCCGCCCAAAGCGGCATATCCCCGGTGGCCAACAGCGATTGGATTTTCTCGGCCAGGTCGGCGCCGATGCCATCCAGGTCGGTCAGTTTGCGGGCGGGATCGGAGGCAATTTTTGCCAATGGTTCCAGCAAATCCTCGATCAAACGCGCGGCGTTGCGATAGGCCCGTACGCGAAAGGGATTAGCCGCTTGAAATTCCAGCAAGTCCGCCGTTTGGTCAAAAGCGGCGGCGATTTCCAGATTGGTTAACACGGTTGATATTTTGCCCCCTGCCAAGTGTTGCGGCGTTCAAATTCCTGTTGCAAGGCCGCGCGCAGGGCGGGCTTATCCAACGCCCAGGCGGGACCTAAAAAATACTCTGGCGGGGCTTCGCCGCTAATCCGTTCGACCAGACAGCCGGGGGGAAGCGCCTCCAGCACGTCCACCACGGTGCGTAAATACTCCTCCCGCGAAAGCAGCTTCAATTTACCCGACAGGTATTCTTCTTCTAAAGCCGTGTTTTTTACCACATACAAATTATGTAGCTTCACGGCGTTCACGCCCAGACGCGCCGCTTCGCGCGCGGTGGCCAGCATATCGGCCGGGGACTCGCCGGGAATGCCCAGAATGATATGGGCACAAATTTCAAATCCCCGCCCTTGGCTGCGCGTCATGGCGTCAATCATGGCGGCGTGGTTTTGCCCACGATTCATCCACGTTAGCGAACGGTCGTGCATGGTTTGCATGCCGTATTCCACCGACAGGTAAATCTTCCCGGCAAATTCCGCTAACAGATCCAGCACGTCATCCGGCACGCAGTCCGGTCGCGTTCCAATAGCCATCCCCACCACGCGCGGATCGGTCAAAGCCGACTCGTACAACGGACGCAGACGCTCGACCGGGGCGTAGGTATTGGTGGCTGGCTGAAAGTACGCCAAAAAGCGATCCGCCTTGTAGCGAATTTTCAGCCGCCGGATCCCTTCTTGCAGTTGATCGGCGATGGACAATTTTGGCTGGCGGCGACTGGGGCTAAAGCTGCGATTATCGCAAAAATTGCACCCCCCGCGGGCGACCGTGCCATCCACATTAGGGCAGGTGAATTTAGCGTCCAGGCTGACCTTTTGGACGCGCTGGCCAAACCGCTGCCGCAAATAATAGTTGTACTGGTAAAAACGTAGCCCCGCCCCCCGCCAGTCGTAATGCGGGACGAGCGGGGATACGCCAGGCACACTCACGTGGTTAGAACACGGAAGTCGGGGCAGCAAGTCATTGACCCCCGATCCAGAATTCGGTGCCGCGGATAGTACGGGTAAAAGAGGGTTTTGCCACGGCGGCATGGCCAGCACCAAAAATATAAATAGGTCGTGGCGGAGAGGCGAGTGGTTTATTTTACCCTGGGATACATTCGGGAAAGTAGGGCATCGCGGCAGAATTACTAGCATTCTACTGGAGAAAAAGTTTTTCCCTGGTGGAATAAATGATCCAAAAGTCCGCGAATAACGTAGGATCATCGACTCTCGCAGGGGAAGAGTCCGTGATTTACCGATGAGGTTCTTTCCATGTAACAATTTCTGCTTGCGGATACCTAAGTTATTTCCAGTTTTTGACTTAGGTCGGTTTCACACCCTGCGTGTGATGGTCTGCCGCGTTGACCTTTGACGGTCAGGAATTACAATTCAAAATGTGTGGGTTTGCGGCTCGGCACAAAATGCCATAATTTTACTTTACTTTCCGCTGTCCGACACATCTGGGGTACGTGTTGCGTGAGGATTTGAGGCAAAACAGAGTTTCTAGGAACAGTGGAGTTGCACCATGTTAGGCGAATTACACCCGTTGGGTGGTGGGGACCCTATACCCCTGCTCAAACAACAATTGTTGGTTGGACGTCGCGAGAGTTGCGATATCGTGCTGAGGTTCCCGAATGTGTCGGCCCATCACTGCCAGCTAACGCTGACCGGCGGTTACTGGTACATCAAGGACTTGGGGAGCCAAAATGGCGTCAAGGTAAACGGCAAGCGTATTACCACGGACGAGAAACTGATCGAACCGGGGGACACGATTGCCGTGGCCAAGCACAATTACGAGGTCAAGTATTCCCCCTACGAACTTGGCGCCGTTGGCCCTCCTCCCGCCGAAGACGCGGACACGACTCCGCAACACATCTTTGCAAAGTCGTTGCTGGAACGGGCTGGTTTGGCCAAACCCGGCGCTACCGGTTCGCGGGATAGCGCTCCCCGCCGTTACGACGTGCTCAATAACTCGGCGAATCAAATTCGCAATCCGAATAAGCCGGTGTAGTTGGTGTTTTCATCCAGTGGAACGCAGATCAGCCGGTTTGCACTGAGTGACACGAATCGGGAACAGAAAGTCATTTCTGATCAGTGTAAATCTGTCAGGTGAGTGTCATCTGCGGACTAGATTCTTCTCCATGCCGCACTATATTCCAGCAGTGGCTCTGGGAGAAATATATGATGTGTTCATTCCCTTGCTGACGCGGCGGGCTGAGAGCCTATTCCGTCGGGGCAAACCCTCGTCGCAACGTGTTTTCGGTAATCGTGCGCGGCAGGACAAAGTGGTACAGATATTCCGGTCCCCCCGCCTTGCTTCCCAGCCCCGACATGCGATATCCGCCAAACGGTTGCCGATGGACCAAAGCACCCGTAATGGGCCGGTTAATGTACAGGTTTCCCACCTGAAATTCCGCTTTGACACGCTCTAAATTCGCCGGGCTGCGGGTATAGATCCCTCCCGTGAGCGCGTAGTCCGTGTCGTTGGCAATCGCCAGGGCCGCCGTCAAATTCGCCGCGGGCATGACCGCCAAAACCGGCCCAAAGATCTCCTCTTGGGCTAGGCGACTATCGGGAGGCACATGACTAAAGATCCAGGGACCGATGAAATGTCCTTGCTCTGCTAATTCACCGATATTAGGTTGATACGCTGTCAGTCCGGCCTCTTGGCCCTGTTGAATGTACTGCTGAATATGTCGGAACGCGGCGGCGTCGATCACCGGTCCGATGATCGTACCTGGTTGATCGGCGCGGCCTACCGTCAAACTCCTCGCCCCTTCGACCAGGCGTTTTACAAAAGTCGGATACGCATCCCCCACGACAATCACTCGCGAACAGGCGGAGCATTTTTGCCCGGCAAAGCCGAACGCGCTGGTCAGCACGCCCAAGACAGCTTCATCCAGATCGGCGCTGGTATCGACGATAATGGCGTTTTTTCCCCCCAGTTCGGCAATGAACCTTTTGATGGTCCGGCCGCCATAGGTGGCCAGCTCCGCCCCCCGCGCTTGAATCGCCAGGCCCACCTTGCGCGAGCCGGTAAACGCGATCAGCGGCACATCGGGATGATCGACCAGCGCGCGGCCGACCACCTCGCCGACGCCAGGTAAGAAATTGACAACCCCCGGCGGGACGCCGGCCGCTTCCAGCACGGATTGAAATTGCGCCGCGACGATTGAGGCTTGTTCGGCGGGTTTCATCACCACGGTGTTCCCCGTTACCAGCGCGGCAACAGTCATTCCGCAGAGAATCGCCAAGGGAAAATTCCACGGGGCAATGACCGCCGCCACGCCCAAGGGTATATGCGTAAGACGATTTTCCTCACCGGGCAGATCCACGCTATTGGGTCGGGAAAAGAGCAGCGCGCCGCGGGCGTAGTATTCACAAAAGTCGATAGCTTCGCACACGTCGCCGTCCGCCTCGCGCCAGGGCTTCCCGCATTCCAGAACCTGCCATGCCGCCAATTCCCAGCGTCTGCGCCGCAGTTCGGTGGCAATAGCATGCAAAAGTTGAGCGCGGGCCTCCCAGCCTAGGGCATCCCAGGCGGGCTGCGCGGCCCGCGCGGCGGCCACCGCCTGTTGTGCATCTTCCGCGGTGCAACTGGCCACATGGCCGATGACCTCGGTCTGGAGGGACGGATTTTCCCGCGAAAAGGTCGCTGTCAGCGGTAAATCGCGCCCCGCCACGCGCGCGGGCCATGTCCGGCCCAGCCACCCCCTTACCTGGGCAATCGCCGCTTGCATCCGTTGGCGATTTTCGACCTGGGCAAAGTCAGCCAACGGTTCATTGGTAAACGGAGAAAGTTCCATGGCTGGCTCCGAAAGGCATGTGCTGTCAACCGAGTTAGTGGCTTGCGGAACAAGCGGGGCTTGCACAGGTTCCGACCGACCACCTGCGGCATTTAAAGAGTGCCGCGTCGAGGACAAATGTAAAAATTCCGCCGGATCGCGTAACAATTCCTCTGGCGATTTAACCGCGGCCAGACCGGACTTGAGGAACGAATCATTGGACGTGTTTTCCAGCAGCCGCCGAACCAAATAGGCCATTCCGGGAATTAATTCGCCGAAGGGCATATAAATCCGCAGACGTTCCCCCCGTTGGGTCAAAGCCCGCTTTTGGCTGTCGGCCATGCCAAACAACATTTGCAATTCATAATCACGCCGGGGAATGCCCAATTCCTCCGCCACGGCCAGGCCGTGAGCCAGGGATCGGACATTATGGCTAGCCAGGGCTAAACGCAAATGCGGAAACTGCGCCAGCGCGTATCGCGTGAGTTGTTCATAACACAAATCCGACTCCCATTTGCGGGTCCACACCGGCACCGGCCATCCTTGCAAACCGGCATGAATTGTCTCGTAGTCCCAATAGGCCCCTTTGACCAGCCGCACCCAGATGGGCGTGCCGCGCTGCTTGGCCCAATCGGCCAGTTCCGCTAAGTCCGTCGCGGCGGAACGTAAATAGCACTGGATGACCACACCCAAATGCGGGTAATCGCGAAATTCCGGCTCGTCAAAAATGTTCCTCGCAATCGCCAGGGTCAGGTCCTTGGTCCGGTACGATTCCATGTCTAAATGGACATGCGCCCCGCGCTGCATGGCCAGACGCAGCAGTTCCCGCAGTCGTCCCGCGACCCGACGGGTGGTTCCCGCTGGATCGATCGGGTCAAACTGGCTATCCAGGGCCGAGAGCTTCACGCTGACATTCACGCGGGGAATCGGTCCGTGGCTATCCTGGTCCAGCAACGACGCCTCGGGCCAGGCCTGGACTTTATTTGACAGTTGGTCCAGCATGCCCAGATAAGAGGCGAGGTAGCGATCCGCGTCGGCGTCGCTGGTGACGGCCTCGCCTAATAAATCCAGCGTAAACGCCCTCCCCAGTTGGCGTTCCCGTCGAGCGGTGGCCAGTACCTCCGCGACATTCGTCCCCGCGATAAATTTACGTGCCTGGGCGAGGACATTCCAGCGTACCACGGCGGCCAGGGGAATCCCCGTCAGAACATTGCCGCTGAATAATGAAAATGGAACCCCGACATACCAGGGGACCCGATCGCGGATAGCCGCAAAGTGTTCCCGTAATTGTGCCAATATTTGGCGATTTTCCCGCAGCATGGGAAGGACATCGACAAAGCGAAAGGCCTCAACCTTGACTTTTTCGTCCGCCAGCGCCGCCGTTAAAAAGCGTTCTTCCCACCACGTCCGTTGCCACCAGCGGGGGCGCGCCTGCTGGGCGGCGGCCAATAATTCACGGCCAATTTCTAGCGTCCGCGCGGCTATCCGGGGCGACTGTTGGGCCAGGCCAGGCGTCGGCAAAAGCTGGGTGGTGGACATGGGAACTGCGCCCAGGTGGTCAACCACCCAGGGGTATACGTTTTATCCGTGAATGGGGAATTTACCGCTCCGGGGAATTCTCTTTTTCGGGGCCTATTCTATTTTACGCAACCACCTTGCCTGACGGTCGCTTTGTAGGTTGGCCGGGCCGGATTTTTTATTAAGCTATGCCTGTCATATAAACCTACAAATGTCCCATATTTTGCGCAGTTATATCGCTTTCCGGGCAGTTGTGGACCAACGAGTCTGGCACAAGGGGGCCAGGAGTCTGCCGCGAATAAGGTCGTCTGCCAAATGCGCTCTCACTGCGTCAGACTCCCATCCCCATGGTTATCCAATCCCTTGTGTTGCGGGCACAGCCCTCACTAGAGTCATCCGCGTTTTAGTGCCATTGTCTTTGTACTTTATTCCGCGGACTATAGTACGCACTACTGTAATTGTCCCAATCTAAAATCCCCCGCCATAATCCTGAAAATCCTCGTGTCGTTCAAAAGCCAAATTTTCAAAACGGGTAAAGTCCTTCAACCAGGCCAGTTTGACATCCCCCACGGGTCCGTTGCGTTGTTTGGCAATGATTAATTCCGCCTTGCCCGCCAGCTCGGCCCGCTCCTGGTCGTTGCTGGCGTAGTAGTCGTCACGGTGGACAAACATCACCACGTCGGCGTCTTGTTCAATGGCGCCCGACTCGCGCAGATGGGCTAGTCGTGGTTTGTTATCGCGGCTCATTTCCGCCTGGCGGTTAAGCTGTGCCAGGCAAATAACGGGGACCTTTAGTTCGCGGGCCATGATTTTTAGTCGGCGGGCAATTTTGGCCACTTGTTCCTGGCGTTGATCGCGCGGATTGTCCGGCTCGATCAATTGCAAATAATCCACCACCACCAACCCCAGGCCGTGGCGCCGTTTCAGGCGGCGGGCGTTGGCGGCGATTTCGGTCATTGTGCGGCTGGGGGTATCATCCACAAACAACTTGCTTTCACCAAGTTTGCCCGCGGTCTCCATTAAAAGCTGACGGTCCTGTTTGCTAATCGTTCCATTGCGCAGGCGATGCCCATTGACCCGCGCGGCGGAGCAGAGCAGGCGATCCCCCAATTCCAGCGAGGACATTTCCAGGCTAACAAACAGCACGGGTTGATTTTCGTTGAGCGCGACATGTTCGGCGATGTTCATGGCCAGGGCGGTCTTGCCCATCGAAGGGCGGGCGGCCAGGATGATCAGCTCGGAATTATGCAGCCCCCCCGTTTGTGTGTCCAAATCCTTAAAGCCGGTGAGAATACCGCTGGCGGCGTGAGTTCCCTGCATCCGGGCATCGATCCGATCCATGGCCTGATGCAGAATGTCATAAATGCTAGAGACTTCCCCCTGGCCTTGATTTTCCAAGATGGAAAAGATTTTTTGCTCGGCCTGGCTGAGCAAATGCTTGGGTTCCTGGTTGCTATCATAGGCGTCGCGCAGGATTTCCGTGCTGGCAAAGATTAACTGCCGTAGGGTGGATTTTTCCCGCACCAACAACGCATACTCGGTGGCGTGCGCGGCGTTTTGCACCTCGCGGACCAAACTGGCCAGGTAGGCCATCCCCCCGACCATTTCCAGTTCGTTTTTTGCCTTGAGCCGCTCGACCAACAGCGTGATATCAATCCGCCGGTTGGAATTGTGCATCTCGTCCAGGTGGACAAAGATGCGGCGGTGGGCGTCATCATAAAAATCATCCGCGTGGATCAGGGGAAAGACATCGTCGCAAACTTCGGGCAACAGCAGCATGCTCCCCAGGATGCCCCGTTCGGCCTCGTGGCTGCGGGGGGGCTGGCGGTCGAGCAACTCGCTGGTTTTACCCAAATGCGGCTTATCTGCGCGCTGTGAATCCGTGCGGGGGGTAAAAGCCATGACGTATGTCCTCCGTGTGATAACAATCGCGCTCGCCTGCCGGGCGCGTTGTCCAAATAGTTCATTTTGCCATGACGACCCCTGTCAGTACAGATAGCCCGGAAGAGAAACCGCGCCTCGTGTATGCTTAACCACGCCCGCGACTGGCATTTTGCGGGCTGGTTTGCCCAGTGATAAATTCATGTGCCGATGTGAATTGTTCGTTTCTTCACGCCACGGTCGCGCGTACAATGCTGCTAGCGTATCCCTGTGAATAAAAATGTCCGCTTTTCGCGGGACTGCCTCTTTTCACGCCATTCCACGATGTCCCTCTTTGCAGCCGCCGAAGAAGCCAACCGCCGCCAGGCCGAACCCCTGGCCGCGCGCATGCGTCCGCGCACCCTGACGGAGTTTGTCGGCCAAGGGCACTTTCTGGGCGAAGGGAAACTGCTCCGCCGATTGATTGATGCCGATCGGCTGGGCTCGGTGATTTTTTATGGACCGCCGGGGACCGGCAAAACCACGCTGGCCAGCATTTTGGCGCAGGCCACCCACAGCGCGTTTCGCCAGTTAAACGCCGTCACCAGCGGGGTCAAGGAACTGCGCGAAGTCCTGGAAGAAGCCCGCACCCGTTTAGAAGTCGATGGCCGCAAGACGCTGCTATTCATCGATGAAATTCACCGCTTTAATAAATCCCAGCAGGACGCTTTGTTACCCGATGTGGAAAGCGGGAATGTTACCCTGGTTGGGGCCACCACGCAAAATCCGTTCTTTGCCCTGACCAGCGCGCTGGTCAGTCGCAGCCGCATCTTTCAATTTCAACCTTTGACCCGGGAAGAGATTCAACAGGTGATCCTGGCGGCGCTGGCCGATCCGTACCGCGGTTTTGGCGGGGAGCAAATTTCATTAACGCCGGATGCGCTGGCATTTCTGGCCGAAGTGAGCGATGGGGACGCCCGCCGCGCGCTGGGCGCGTTGGAAGTTGGCATTCTCAGCAGTCCCGCGCGGCCGCTCACGTTTACCCGCGAACTAGCCGTCGAAAGCGTCCAGCGCAAGGCCATCGTCTATGACGCCGGCGATAGCCATTATGATGCCGCCAGCGCGCTCATCAAAAGTATTCGCGGCAGCGATGTCGACGCCGGCCTCTATTGGCTAGCGCGAATGCTAGAAGGGGGAGAGGATGTTCGCTTTTTGACGCGGCGACTGGTCATCCTAGCCAGCGAGGATATCGGCAATGCCGATCCGCAAGCCCTGGTGCTGGCCGTGGCCGCCATGCACGCCACGGAGTTTATCGGCCTGCCGGAGTGCGCCCTTACCCTCTCGCAGGCGGTCTGTTACCTGGCCACCGCCCCCAAAAGCAACGCCTGCACGCTGGCCATCGGCGCCGCCCAGCGCGACGTCCGCGAAGGAGCGCTTATCCCCGTCCCCGTCCACCTGCGGGATAAACACTACGCCGGCGCTAAACGCCTGGGCCATGGGCAAGGGTACCAATACGCCCATGATGCCGCCGGGGGGTCGCCGCGCAGGACTATCTGGGCGTGGAGAAAATTTATTACGAGCCGACAGAGCGGGGCTTTGAGGGGGAAATCGCGGCCCGTCTGGCGGAGATCCGGGCGATATTGGCCCAAGCCCGGCAAGAGGGGGATGGGTAAGGGAGGAGAGACACGGGTTACGAGATGTGGGAAGCGGGAAGAAATGTAGGAGGCGACTCCGTCGCCGAATTGGCTTTTGGCTAGCCGCCATGCGCTCAAAGCCGCCGATGCCATCCGTGGTCCGTAGTGGAGAGGTGGGAGATGAGGGAATAGGGGCAAGGGAGCAGGGGTCAGGGAACCTGAATAGGCGGGGGAGCGGAGGTGCGGGGGACTGGCGAGCGGCTGACGTAAGTCTGCCGGTTAAACGAGGTGCGGCAGGGTGGCACTGACGAATGCGATTTATTTCATTATAGCCATGCCCTGTTCTTGCTGACAGCCATTTCCTTGCACACCCACGAATAACCATAAACTTGACCATTTTGTGAAACAGTCGTGTGCCACTGGTGGAACACCAGTGCCGAGACGGGAGCTTGATGATTTGAGACGGATGGGACTTCGGAAAAGTCTGGACTAAGAATTCCTAAGCTATTGGGAATCGCATACCCTGTGGCAAACACTGGCAAAATGCCAGTGGCACACTCCGGCTTTTTCATAATGGCGAAGTCTGGTGCAAGGAAATGGAATCGGCAAGACAAGGGCTAAAGTTACCTGAAAATGGAAACTTAAACAGTGCCACCCCGCCGGGATTGGCGGGTGAGCGCGGCGGCGATCGTCCATGCCGCGCGCGACGGGCGGACCCCTTCGGACCATCACCCCGTGACGGCGGTGCTGGCAATTAAGCCATAGGTTGGGATCGAATTCCCTGGTGATCCGCGAGTGGGAGTCTGGTGTTTTGTGTTTGGATTTTTCTGCTTGGTGTAGCCCAAGCCCGGAATTCACCCGTAGCGGCGAGTTCCCACTCGCCGCGTGGTTAGCCGCAACACGCACAAAGCCGACGATGTTATCGTCGGATAAAGCCGTGAAGGGATCGAGTACCTCACTATGAAGCCACTGATACTGAAGTAGATATTCTGCTCATTGAAGACGATGCTCCCCCCGAGTCAGTTACTTTGGAACAGCAGCGTGATCCATAGCAGAAAGGGCTTGGCCATGCTGGCCGAAAGTCGAACTAAAACGGTTCCCACTCCTCTGAGCAACAGACAAGCAAAGGAAATGCGCGCACAATTCATCGACGGTGATCCGCGCCGCTGGTCGGACATGCCGCGGGTTTACCGGTGCTGAATCGCGCTTGTTAAGAATTTGCTTCCCACCGCTGCCCGGCCCAGGAACAAGTTCCTGAGGTAGCCGGTTGGATCTGATTAGCCTGGTCTACCCGCTGGCACCCCGCCGGTATGCACAATTTCTGGCACAGGGCGACAAAGTTATCGTGTGCCCTTTAACGATGATACAATCTAAAAAACTCTCTGAACACTCGTTTGCCTAGGATCTCGATGCGTTCTAAAAGCAGTTCGATATCTCTGTATTTAATGTGAACTCGCAGAGCAACAATTTCACCCTTACCTAAGCCGTCCCAATTTCCATTACGGTCAACCGCGTACACCCTAATATGAATATGGCGATTATGCATTCTAATTGCATTCAAGGCAATTGCAGCGAGGTACTGACTATCTTCATTCTTGGCAGCAGCAAGTTGCTCTGCTGCAAATATCGCTCGACGAATGTCAACACTATCCGTAGTATCTCGATACTCGGGGTCATAGCAGCATAAATAGTACATCACACCGAAAGCAAGAAAACCTAAAGCAGATAACATGCTAATAGTTATAAATTTGCTGTGCATTATAACACCTCGTGTGTCTCGTACTTGCATTGAAGCTTGTTATTGATAGCACTCAAGCGGGTAGCCCCGGTTATTCACCGGGTACCCAAGGAACTTGTTCCTTGGCCGCGCAGCGGCAAGAAGCAATTCTTCAAATATTTCCATTATATCCAAGTAGGCTTCTTTTGCTACGCACACCGGAACAAGTTCCAGTGCCATCCGCAATTGTAGCAGGCACCATCCCTGGTGCCGTGATATTCCTAACGCCGCTGCGCGGCTAAACATGCGAGGGGGTTGTTTTGCTTCCCCCGGGTAGTCGCTGCGCTCCAACCCGGGGCTAAGTTCTGTAACCGCTTCGCGGTAGGAGGGAGAATCATGAGCTACATTCCGGTGGTATCGCTGAATGCTGACTTTGCCCTACGAGGTCGCCGAGGCTCGTCCCCCAATCAAAGTTAGAAGGATGAATGCAGAATGCAGAATAAAATACCAAACAATCATCCCTCTGAATTCTGACTTCCGTATTCATACTTCTGATTAACGCCACTGCTGCAGTCCCCTCACCCCGCCCTCTCCCGATAAGACGTTGTCACAAATGGAAAGCCACTGTCGGGAGAGGGTGGAATGCAGACGTCTAAAATGCAATTGTAGCAATTCTGACTTCTTCATTCCAACTTCTGACTTTGCCCCCCGCCTCCCTGATCCCCCCACTCACTTACCCACCCGGTACACCGCTTCCTTGGTCCTGAGGATTAGCCCCCCTTCGACGACAGCGGGGCTGGCCATGCAACCCGCGCTTAGGGTGTTGACCGCCAGTTCCTGATACTGATCGCCTGGTTCTAGCACGTAGGTCTGGCCTTCCATATCGCTAAAGTAAATTTTTCCCGCGGCGGACACCGGCGAAGCGGAAAATTTTCCCCCCACGCGCTTGGTCCAGACCACCTCTCCATTGAGCGCGTTGACACAAGTCAAAATCCCGTCATCCCCCGCCATGTAAATTCGCTCGCCCACGATGATCGGCGAACTCCGTTTGCTGGCCCCTTTTTCCTGCTTCCAGGTAACCTGGTCGGACAGGTCCGCGGCTTTTTCACCCGGCTTGTGACTGCGCGGTTTAAGGGCAAACAATTGCAACCCTCCCGCCGCGGTGGTGTTGTACAACAATCCATGGGCATACAGGGGCCGCAAGGAGACATTCATTCCGCCGCACTTCACCCGCCACAGTTCTTCTCCTGTGCGGGGGTCATAGGCGATTACCGCCCCCGCGCTGGGGCTAATGAGTTGGGGCTGATTGTCGACCATAATCACGCGGGGTGTGCTATAAGCTTTCTTCGCGTCGCCGTCGTCGGTGCCATAGTCAATGTTTCTGTCCGTCCGCCAGGCGATTTGCCCGGATTGCTTATCCAGGGCGACCACGTACTGCTGATCAAAGCCGTCAAACGTCAATATCAACAAGTTGTCATGCAAAATTGGCGAGGAAGCGGGTCCCCGATGGTGGTTGCATTGCAACTCAGGATCAAACGGCGGCCGCTTCCACACAATTTCGCCATTGGTTGTATCTAAGCAAGCCGTCCCATGCACGCCAAAGTGGACATACACCCGCCCAGCCTCGATCACGGGCGTGGGGGAGGCATAACTATTCAGGTCATAACAAAATTGCGGCTCCGCCACGTCCCACAGCTTGATATCATGGACGATTTGACCGGATGCCAGGTCCAAGCAGATGGCCCGCATTTCTTTACCATCGGGGGGGGCGTTCGTCAGCCAGATTTGCTCTCCCCAAATGACGGGGGAGGACCAGGCTTTGCCGGTAAGGGGTGTTTTCCAGGCGATATTGTCGGTTTCGCTCCACTTGGTCGGGGCGTTTTTGACATTCGCCAGGCCGTCGGCGGTCGGGCCGCGAAATTCGGGCCAATTTGCCGCAAGGGCGGAAAAAGCGGCACCCAGGAATAATAATGCCGCGATCACCAAGGATGATAGAAAATACCGGACGGGGCGACGCTTGTGCGGGGGGTAGGGGGGAATCATGGTCATGTGGAATAAGGCGAGTAAAACTGCGGGAGCATGGGGGGTTCACGAAACTGCCCGGCGGAACTTTGGGTAAGTTCCGCTACGGATAAACTGCGCGACTGTAGCAGAATTCGCCAGAATTCTGTGGATGGTGGGGTAAAGGCTGACAAAACTGCCCGGCGGAACTTTTGGCTAGTTTCACTACGGGGGGTCACTTACGAAACTTTTGGCAAGTTCCGCTACGGAGAGCCTCAGGGCCATAGTTCTACTCACAAAAAAATGGTAACGATTTTTGGCCTGTAAAGCAAATTTTTAAAGCGGCAGCGATAAAGCCGCCTCGTCCGCCCCTTTCGGTCGAGCCATTGTTTTTTTAGGATGAATAGTCGCTCTGGCCGGGAAAGAGAGGAGGGGTAGCCACCACCATAAAGCCGTTTCATCCGCGCTTTCACGAAAAATCATGGCCAGCCCCGCCCGCCTGTACCCATCCAGTCACACTTGAAGAGACGCCCCGACGAAGAGACGTTGCATGTCGGCCACCCCCTCCACACGGAAGTTCGCGGACGCACTGGCGGATGTGCTGGGGTATTTGAATTTTTCTGCGGGGAATAGCGATCCCAAGTTTTTGGCGAACCTGAGCGCGTTGTTTGCCGAGATCGAAGCCGCCGACCCCGCCCTCCCGCGGGAGGCCGCTCCGGCGGGGACCAGCGGCGGGGCATATTTGGTGTTACACCAGGCACTCACTTCCTCCCTGGACGAACTGCGGGCCGACAACCTCGCCTTTCAAGATAGCACCCAGGTGTTGGCGGTTTTGGATTTGCTATTTAACCGCTTGCTCCCCGCCTATCTGGAACATCACCGCGATTTGCTGTTTCACCAGAGTGCGGCGGGGCTGTTTCGTCCATTTTTTATTGGGAAAGCGGCGGAGGCGATCCTGCAGGCGGGAGCGCCGTGGGAAGAAACCGACCGCATCATTCACCACAGCCTGGCCAAACTGAATGACTATCTGGGCTTTCGCCCCGTGGCGGTCCTTCATAACCGCCGCAAGCATGAACCCTACTCGCATGAACGCTGCCGCCCCGTGCCGTTGTACCTGGCGGGCGTGGGCGTGGCCACCGGGCGCTATGAGGCGCTTGTGCGGCGGGCTTTGGAGATTTTGAACAAGCTACAGCCCGGTTTGTTGCAAATGGCCTGGTTTGATCCAGAGCTATTAAGCGAACTGGCGTTTGATCCGCGGGCGTACGACTTTAACCATCCCGCCAACAAGCGGCCGAATTACCACTTTGGCCTGTGGGACCCGCATGTGCTGGATCAACAAGGTTTTTACCGCCGTTTTGTCCTGCAGCAGACCTTGCTGGAAGCGCTCTTGGAACGCGTGGAAGCGCCCGGAGAGCTATCCGCCGCGGAATTGTTGGAAGAAGCCGCGGTGGTGCTGGCGGGAACCATGCTCATGGCCGCGGGGACCAGCGGCAATGGTCCCGAGTGCCACGATTCCAGCGTGACGTTATCTAACCTGTTGCCGGTCATCGCCAATTATCGGGACGACTATTATCGGCAAATTTTGTCCAAATTGCATGGCCCGCACGCCACGCGGCTGCAATCGGAATTAAAAGCGATGCGGCAACCGTTCGCGGGCGCGCGGCAGCATTTAAATAGCCAGCTCGCCCGCCGCCGCGCGCTGCAGATGCAACATGTGCATTTGGCGGTGCTGTTTGCCCGGTTGGGTTATCCCGAAGCCGCGCTCCAGCAGGCGGACATTATCCCCGCGGTCTCCGCCCGGATGACTTGCCGGCTGTATTGCCTCTTGACCAGCGGCTGGCATGCCGCGCGGGCCAATCAAGTCTCTCAGGCGGCGGAGTATTTGCCCCAAATAGAAAACCTGTTGCGCCGGGCGATTCACTGCGGCGCGGTTGTTGATCCGTGGAATATCCTGGGCTTTGGCGGACAATTTTCGCTCTTTCCCGCGGTGGAAAATTCCGTTCCGGATTTGCGCGTGGATGAATTGATCGACCTGATGGAACAGGTGTTTGCCTTGGCGGCGCGGGCGTGGCATTTGGCCGCGGTGGCGGACGATGCCGCCTTGTGTGAAAATATTTCAGCGGATTTTCGCCGGTTGGCGGAATGGTGGGACCAGTATGCCACCACGGGCATCGAGGGGATCAAGCCGGTCTCCGGCCGGGAGGCCTACGACGCGGCGCAGCGCGTGGCGGAAGCTCTCAGCGCGTGGCACCAGGCCGGAGCCGCCGCGGGGAACATTGGCTTTTGGCGGGGCCATGCCGAACAATTTGATTCCCCCCAGGCCTACGCCCGCGTGATCGAGGCATTGCTGGAAAAGCATGATCTGGCCAGCGCGGCGGGGCTGATGATGCACTGGCTGGCCAATGCCGAAACCCTGGCGCTGGAAGAAGGCTTATTCTCGTTTCACCACTTGGCGCGGCAATGGCTGGCCGCCAATTTGCAAACCGGCAAATCTGGCACGCCACGCGCGGCGCAGATCCCCCCCGGCCCCGCGCCGCTGGCCGCGGAAAAAATGATCACGCATTTAACCAGCCCCCCCGCGTCAGCCGCGGCGGCCCCGCCCGGGATCGCCGGTCAGTCGTCCCCTGCCGCTAAATCGGCGTTTAGCGTCGCGCGGTTTTTTGACCAGCTAGAGGCAAACTCCGACAGCTTTTGGGAAGCGCCCGAATTGCAATTTGACGGCCAACCCGTGAAATCGGCCGAGGATGATATCGAAGATCTCTTTCATCCGCCGGAGGATGACGAAGAGGACGAAAATCTGTACGGCGCGGCGTACGATGAAATGATCTATCGCGACAGCACGGCGGACGGCATCGATTCCTCGCTGCAAGAATTTGGCGGCACCACCGATTATGAGCTGGAGGCCGAGGCCAACCGCATCAATTCGCGATTGGCGTTTTTAGTCACGCTGGCCCGCCTGTGGAAGCAAGTCGCCTTGGCCGATCCCCTGCGGCAGCCGCGCTGGCAACTGACCGCCGATCATCTGCGGGCCTGGCTGGACCATAGTAAAAAGAACCGCCGCAAACTCTCGGCCCTGGCCCATGCTATTGAACGGCAGCCGTTGGTGCCGCAATCGGCGGAGCCGGAGGCGCTGGTGGAATACGACCGCCGCCGCATGATCAAGGAATCCCTTTTGGAACGGGTGATCGCGACGACGGTCAGCATGGCGGAGGCGGAACTGTTTTTGCGCGCGGTGCTCCCCCCCGACGTGGTTGGCTCCGCCGAAAGCGAAGAACCAGAGCATTGGGGGCCTACCGTGTTGCTGTGGCGGGCCTTGTTGGCCGAGGATGTCCCCGCCGCGCGCGACGCCTGGCCCCCGTTTTTGGCCGCGATCCATAAGCAATCCCTGTTGTACGTCCCCCTGGGCAAAGGGGGCGATCCCCGCCGTATCGCCGCCGCGCGCGGCCTGCAGCAAACGCTCCGCGGACTTTTAGGCCGTTTACCCCAATTGGGCCTGCTGCGCGAGACGTGTCAACTGATCCAGACCGCCCGCGCGATGGAGCGGGACCATCCCCTGGGGGCGGGGGCGGTGACCGAATTTGACCGCTTGTTCGAGATCGGGTTTAAGTCGCTCGTGACCTGCCTCATTGATTCCGCCGATCATTGGGAATTGCGCCATCACCAGGATGAACTGGCCGATTTGCAACTGATCGAATGCTTGCAGCAAGTGACGGAATCCTTGCTCAGCGAATGGCTGTCCCACAGCCGCACGCTGCGCTTATCCGTCCTCGAAAAAATTGCTAGCGAGGCCGAGTGGAAAGAGTTTGTCGCTTTTGTCGAAAAATACGGCCACGAACTGTTTACGCAAAAGTTCTTTAACCTGGGCAACCTGCGGGCGATCCTGCACCAAGGGGTCGAACAATGGCTGGAACAACTGCTGGAGCGCACCGCCGCGCTAACGGAATCCCCGCTGGATGAAAAGCTGGCCGCCGCCCTGACCAAGGCCGACAATAAACGCCACCTGCAACTGGTGATCGAGGCCATTGTCGAAAATTACACCGAGTACCGCGATTACAACGCCACCACCACGCAGTCCGACCGGGGCGAAATGGTCTATATGTTATTGGATTTTTTGCGCGTCAAGGCGGGTTACGAGCGGATCCACTGGAACCTGCGCCCCGTCACCATGGCGCACGAGGTGCTGGTGCGCGCCGGGCGGACCGGCGCGGCGGAACTGTGGCGGCGGACCATGGCAGAACGGACCAGCGACGCCGCCGACGCCCATGCCAAGAAGCTATCCCAACTGCAAAAGAAATACGGGATGCGGCTGCCGACGATCGCCGACCGGCTGGCCGAGCGGTTTGTCCGTCCGCTGGATATTGACCGGATCCGGGCTTTGGTCAAGGATGCCGCCGAGGACGCCCGGCACAACCGCGCCAGCGCGAGCTTTGAGTTGCTTGAGCAAGAGGCGGGGGAACTGGCGGGGATTCCCGCCGGGGCAGGGCTGGACCTGCCGGACTGGCTGGCCGCGCTCGAGGAAGAAGTCGACCAGGTCTGCGGAACCGACCGCCAACGCGACCAAGAAGACCCGATCGCGACGGCCACGCTGGTCTACCTGAGCTGGGACGACATCCAGGCGCAGTTAAGCAACTGGGAAACGAAGTTTCTGGAGGATAAGGGACGGGAGTGAGCGGGAGGCGGGGGAGGGAGATGGGAGGCGGGGGACGGGAGAAGGGAGGTGTAGGAGGCGACTCCGTCGCCGATTGGTTTTTGGTTTTTGATACTAGTAATGTAGCCATCCCAGTCCGCTGTAATGGACATCTTTGACATTGGTAAATTCACAATCTTCAAAATACACATTATCCAAGTGTGTGAAATGTCAACCAATAGCGAACAAGCGACTCCACCAGGTGACCCTTGGGCGACACTACGGTGGTCACGGTTCTTATGCTATCTGTTTCTGGCGATGACTTTCACTGGCGTTATTCATTTTGGGTTAGCAGTGCTATTTATGGTTCTCATGGCGATAGCTGGAATAACGGCAAGAATTCAATTGTGTCCAAAGTGCAATGATGCTTTTTTCGCTAGTGGCAATCTTATCTATACGAGATGCCAAAGTTGCGGAACTAAGATCGGGACGCCCCTGTCTGAGTAACGTTCGCGATTGAAAGAAAACCCCAACGATCATCAACAGCCGCTATTTAATCCGTCACTGTTGTGATAGTGGGATAGTATTGCGCGCAATTCTGTAGCTGCCATGTTTATACACGAGAAATCCGCTACGTATTTGTTTCTTAGCTGTAAAGCGCCATGTTGAAAATCAATGGATAAAACCGGCTTAGTTAAACTGCTGATCAAGTGTCGCGATTTCTTTGCCTTTATGCGAAGGCTATATCCAGGACTGTCGGCCAAAACAATTGAAAACGGAGAATTGTCCGTGAGCCATTGCTCAAAACAAGTGGTTAACAAATGAAGCTTGTCTGTATGAATTACTACGGCGGGAATGTTAAACGAATAGTCCACGAATTCTTTAGTAAGCGGAGATTGCTCTTGTGTGCTATAACGTTGCGAACTAAGAATTATATTAAAAGCAACTGCGGATTCCCGTTTTAATATACCTGCTAGAACAAAATTTAATGTGTCTCGACCACTATTTGATGGTATATGCCAAGCTTGAGTAAGGTTCATCTATTTTACATCCTGTCGGATAGTGTATTTTTATTGGAATGATTGGTTTCGTCACATATGCCGATGATAAAATATAGCATTGTCATGACTTTTTTGCAGAGAATTCCTTGCGGCTCGTAAATTTTTCGCTTAAACAAGTCATGCCAGAAACCAATCGCCTGTCATCGGCGGCCTACCCTGGCAATCTACTGCGATTCCCTGCAGCCGGGCACCGCTAGCGCATTTATCCCCCAGCGCCTTGCCAACCTAGGGCTTGAATAGCGATTCCGGCACATCGTTGACGCGGGCCCGTTTGAGTCGCATGTGGTAACGCACGGCGATCTTGTTTTTGTACTCCTCGCCCGCCCAGTCCGGGCAGGCCCGGTTATAGCTGGCGAGCCAGGGGAGCCACACGCCAGGCGCGAACTCCTCAAAATCCTGGTTAATGCGTTCGCTGGCCAGGGTGTCATTGATAGACTGCGTCCAGCGCCGGGGGGCGTAGTTCAGCTGGGGATCAAACCAAAACTTTTCCGTGATCTTTACCCGCTTGCCGGCGACGTCGCTTTCCCGCTCGCCAATCAGGACCACGCACGCGCGATCATCCACCAGTTCTTGTTGCGGCAACATTCGCACGTTGGTCAATTGTGATAAATTCTCGGGAAACAGCAGGGATTTTTGACTGGTGAGGGCGTTGGGATCGGGTTGGGGATCAAGCGGCCGCAACCCCAAATTTGCCAGGAGCATGACGGGGGCATAAAAGTTATCCCGGGAAGTCTTGGCAAACAATTGGCGGCCCTCGTTCCAGGCATAGCAGTCCCGCCCGTCAAACAGGCGCTGAATGGTTTCTCCCCCCCGGATGGCGATGAAATAGTCATAGTCCCCCCGTCGCTTGCGAAAGGAGGCCGCTTGCCGGGCGCGCTCGATTTCGTCAACGACATCCGGCGGGGCCTGGGGATCGGGCGTAACGCGATCAGCGGGAGCATAGGCCAATTGTCCCGGCGGACGAATGACGCTCACAAACATTTGATTTTTATCGGTATAGGCGATGCGGTGCTGTTCCGTGTAATCCCGCACATGATGCCATTGCCAGCTCATGAGCGTTAGGGGCTCGACCAGCGCCTCAGAAGTTAGGTCGTACTCCACCTGCAGGCTGTGGATAGCCGCCTGGCGACCGCGCAATAAATCCGTCAACTCCGCGACGGTCAAGTTGTTTTCCGGCAATGCTTTTGCCGCGGGGGATGCGGCGCGGTTGGGCAAGACGGTTTCCACGGTGACCCGAAAGGCTTTTGTGGACAGTTTGGGAAGCAATTCGTTCACGGCATCCACCGGAATGACTGCCGTCCCCGTTGATGTTTGCGCGATTGCGATTCCCGCCACTTGGCCCGCCAAGTCCACGATGGGGCAGCCCAGCTCGTCATTTTTTAGCGGAATATCCGTCTCCCAGACACGGGGAAACTCCCCCCTCCGCCCACTGGGTTCATAAAAACGGTTCGCGGGCAAGGTCAGATTCACCGTTAGCGGAGTCGCATTGCGGAGCAACCGCACGGGCAGGGTGTCGCCAGCCAGCTTCCCTTGCACGGACTCCGCCAGATCTTGGTGGCGGCGCACCATCGTTTCCCCGATTTTTAGCAGTACATCGCCGGGGAGAATTCCCGACTCCGCCGCCAATCCATCCACAAATTCCACCCAATACCCGCGCCCCTGCACGGCGCTGCCGATGATCTCGGGGCGGGCGGCGGGGGCGGGCCGAAAAGGAGGCAAAGCCCGGGGAAATGGCCCCTGGGAATCATGCGTCGGTACGCTGACAACACCCACGGCAAACGGCGTGGAACTTTCACCCACCGCGCCGACAAACGTTCCCGTGAAGGGGATTGCCGCGCTTTCGCTTTCCGCGGGCTTGTCCGCCGATGACTCAATATGCAACAGGGCCAGATCCGTGGCGGGGTCGGCCCCGATGATCGTCGCCGGCAGTCGGACGCCATCGGCAAATTCGCAAGTTGGTTGAGGGGGCAGGTTGCTCGCCTTGGTCACGATTCCCGCTGGCGTCAGCCAACCGCGGGCCACGCGTTGGCTGCCGTTGCGGATCGTGACAACTTTTACCGCCGAAAGTTGGGGAACGGTTTGCCACGCGGCCAGGGATTTTGATCCTTGGGTCCAGTATTCCCCTTGGAGGGTGACGATTTCGGGATGGGCTGCGGTGACGGGAGTCGTGCTGGCCTGGTTTTTTTCCGCGCTGGGGGGGATGAGCAATTCACCCCGCAGCAAAGCGGGCAAGTCGGTCGCGATTGTTTCATTTCCCGTCACGGCGGTGAAAAATCCTCCCCGGCCGATCTTGGCGGATTCTTGGATAACGGCGCCGGCCCCCCCCGCGCTGGATAAAATAATGCCAACCAATTCCCCATCTAAATTAAAGAACGGTCCCCCCGAATCTCCCCCGACAACCTGGCAATCGGTGCCAAAGATTCTGTCTCTAGTAAAAATCACCTTGCCTAGCCGCGCCACGGGAGGCCGCCCTTTTAAGTAGCCTTCGGGGTGGCCCAGTTTTAGCACTTCCTCCCCGATTTTTGGGCGACGCTGGGCATCGACGGCCGCAAAGGGATAGGGACCGGGGTCATCAAGTTTTAACAGGGAAAGATCGTTGACAATGTCCGCGCCCAAGAGTTTGGCCCGCTTGCGCTGGCCATCGAACAAGATCACGGTTAGGGCGTGTCCCGCGGGAAGGCTCTTGAAGGAATCGGTGCCATCGTGTTGATGGCTGACGTGAAATTGCGACAGGATTAAGCCATCTTCACTGATGATCACGCCCGAACCAAAAGGTTCCCGCCGGGAACCGGGCAGGGGGGGCGACTTTCGCGCTGCTTCCACGGCGACAACACACGGCAAGGCCTTGGCAAGCGCGTGTTGGACCCGCGCTTCCACCTTTTTTAGCTCCGCCGGATCGGCTGGAACCGTGGCCGTCGCGGTCTGCTCTTGGCCCCGCGCCGCGCGGTCAGCGCCCATCATCCATCCGAGCAGGAAACCGACAACCAGCGTGCGAAGAATGGTCACCGCCGCTGATCCGCCAAATATTGTAACTGGCATAAATGCTGAGCTCTGCGGAAAAAGTGGTTTATCGTAACTAAGGCCGGGAAAAAGCGAGTTGAACCTACCTGGGGGTGAATAGTCCGCCTGCCCGTTACGTGCCAAGTCTAGACGGGGACGAACCCTCTGTCCAATATATGGGTACCGCGTTATCCATACAAAATAGGTATGGCAACCAGCACGTGCCACCAGACAAAGGGTGTATCTTCGATGGAATTGCGTCACTTACGGTACTTCCTGGCGGTGGCCGAAGAGCAAAGTTTTACCCGGGCGGCCGAAAAACTGCTCATCGCCCAACCGCCGCTCAGTTTTCAGATCAAGCAACTGGAGCGGGAAATCGGCGTCAAGCTGTTTGTTCGCTCGGGGCGGGGCATTTCCCTGACACGGGCCGGGGTCGCCCTGAAAGAAGGAGCCACCAAGATTATGTCCCTGGCCGCGGGGACGGTCGAGGCGGCCCGTAAAGTCGGACGGGGCGAAGCGGGGCAGCTTGATGTGGGGGTCGTCGGATCAGCGGCCTACACGCGCATTCCGTTTGCCATAGGCAAATTTCGGCAGACGCATCCGGATGTCAGCTTGAGGTTGTGGGAGCTTTCGACACCCAAGCAGATTGAACTGCTTTTGGATTCAAAGCTGGATGTGGCCATCGTCCGTTCCTCTTCGATTACTTTTGCCGGAGTTAAAACCAACGTGTTGGTCAACGAACCGTTTGTGGCGGCCGTGCCGCGCAAGCACCCCTTGGCCCGGGTAAAAAAAGCCAAGCCCGCGCTATTGGCCAACGAAAACTTTATCGTTTACCCGCGGGACGAGCGGCCCGGCCTCTACGTGCAAGTGCTCAAAATCTGTGAACAAGCGGGCTTTGAACCCCGGATTGTCCAGCAGTCCTCGCAAATTCCCACGATCCTAAGCCTGGTCGCCGCGGGGTTGGGGATAGCGATTGTCCCCGCTTCGGTGCTGAATACTCCGTGGAAGGGCGTTATTCCCCTTCCCCTGGTGACGTCTTATCGCAGCGAAATCGCCGTGGCAGCTTTACAGTCTTGTGATAATCCGGCGGCCAAGCCATTCTTGCAATCACTGCTGGAATAGCTATTTATAACAACGAGGGCCAAACCTATCGTGCCCCGGTATGGCAGCAAGGATGCGCTGCAAAATCGCGATGATTACAGTTCCATGCGATAGCGCCACTTTGTTCAAGAAGGGTGTCGTATCGCGGGGGAATTCGCGCCCCGATTTTGCCCTATTTCAGCTTTTCAAAGAAACTATTCAGGTCATCCTCTGGCACCTGGGGAGCCGGGGCATCCTCCGCCAGCCAGGCATCCACATCCAGCGCGTCCGGGGCGGGAGACGCGGGTCGAATGTCCGGCGACGTGGCCCCGTGTGGTTGACCCACCGGCGAATCACCATGCGCCGCATCCGTCGAAAACTGCCCAAACTGCTGCGCGGTATTGGCAGCCGCGGCTTTCTCGTCCGGTAAAAAAGCGGGGACCACGGCTTCCGCGGGCGCGCCAGCAGTTTGCGCCGCAGCCGCGCCAGCCGCAGTGGCCGCCGCGCTCGGGGCTGGTTTAGTCGACAGGGGAGGCTTGCCCGCGGGCTTGACGACAATCGTGGGGGGAAGATCTTGCCGCGCTGCGGTTCCCGACGGTTTTGGTTTGTCGGTGGAAATAAAGAACTGGCTGGGATCAAATTTCTCTTCCGCCGGGGGGGGAACCGGCCAGGTCTCTTCCGGCGGGGGGGGAGGAAGATCTCCCGCCAGGGTATCCCCGGTTCTCACCGTGTCCGTAATCCGGGTCTGACCCTCTGGCGGCGGAGGTGGATCGAGCTGCTCTACCCGCATTTCCACCAAGCCAACAACCAGCTTTGAGCCGTGGGGAACCGCCGCCTCGCTGACCCGTTCCGAATTGAGAAACGTCCCGTTGAGCGAGCCTAAATCGCGCACGGTCAATTGCCCGTCCAATTCGATCAATTCACAGTGCAACCGGCTGATCTGCCCATGCACCAGTTTGATATTGGCATCCCGGCTGCGTCCAATAGTGATAGGCACGGCCAGACGAAATTCATTCGGCGTGATCTCGGGGGAAGTGATGATGACGCGAATTTCCATGGACCGACTCCCGCAATGTTCCCTGACAAAAATCCCGCCACCCTGCCGCGGAAATTTTGGTAATCAATCCTAACAATTTGCGAACCAACGGCCACACAACGGACTCTGCTAGTATGTTGCAAGTGGCGCTCCCTGAACAGCCGCTGCCATGGCCAAAACCCCTATCTTCCCAGCAATTTTGGGGAATAGCAAGCCACCCTGGATTTACCTTGGCAAATTGGCGAAAATGGGGCATTTTTATGACCGGTAAAGGGGCATACGCGCCCCCGAGGGAGGTGAAAAGCATCCTTCGGCAAGAGGCAAATGCTTCACGACCGGGGGGGTTTTTAGGGATGATGAGGATTGGAGGGGATTAATTTATTACCAAATCGGACAGTTGGCCGCCAACGACGCTGCGGAGAGATTTAGCCCTGGGAAATGAGCGAATCCTGGGAACCTGTTGGGCCGGGAGAGAGCGGTTTTTGGCCCCTTGCAACGCGGATCAGGGAATCTATAATCTGTTAATTAGGATTTTTCCGCGATGAACGCGGAGCAATGCGGGTCAATCCCCTTGCTGGGTCGCTCGATGTTTTGGGGTCATTTTTTGGCACTGGAAAAACTCGAGTGGGGATGGCAGGGTCGATATGACGATGGAAAGTTGAACAGTCGATAGCGATGCGGGTGTAGCTCAGTGGTAGAGCATCACGTTGCCAACGTGATTGTCGTGGGTTCGATCCCCATCACCCGCTTTCATCGGCTGTTTTTTTTATTTTCTATGAATGACCGCTTTGTTCTGGCTCATTGCCTGGCGGTAAGATAACCGCATCCGCCCGCCGCGCCGAGGGGTTGTCCCACGTCCGGTTAATTGGCAAAATCGCACTCTTGTCCTCTAGTTTTTTGTTGTAGCCGGTTTTTTTGTTGTAGAAAGTCACTATGTCCGCCGATACCGCCAGCACTTCCGCCGTCGCCGATGAAACCATGTCTTCGGATCAAGAACCCCAGGTCAAACTCAACCTGGATGTAAACGTGGAAACATTGGGGGCCTGCCAACGGCGGGTCAAGGTGACCATTCCTCCCCAGGACATCGAACGGTACTTTGACCAGGCGATTGGCGAGGTACTGCCCAAGGCGGCGATTCCCGGTTTTCGCATTGGCAAAGCGCCGCGCAAACTGGTGGAGTCCCGCTTTCGCAAGGATGTGGCCGAACAGGTCAAGGGACAGTTGCTGATGGACAGCATCGCCCAGGCGACTGACGATCAAAAGCTGTCGGCAATTAGCGAGCCGGACTTGGATCTGGCCGCGATTGAATTACCCAACGCCGGACCGCTGACATTTGAATTTAAGCTGGAAGTCCGCCCCGAGTTTGACATGCCCCAGTGGCGGGGACTTCACATTGATCGTCCCGTGCGGGAATTTACCCCGGGTGACATTGACCAGCAGCTAAAAAATATCTTGCGGCGGCATGGCCGGTTGGTCCCCCACGACAATCCGGCTCAATTGGGTGACTACCTGACGCTTAATATCACGTTTAGCCACAATGGCCAGCAAATATCGCAATTGACGGAACAACAATTGTGTCTGCGGGCGGTATTGAGCCTGCGGGATGGCCGGATTGACAACTTTGGGCAAACGTTGGTTGGCGCCGTCGCTGGTGACAAGCGTCAAACCACGGCGAATATTTCGGGTGATGCCCCCAATGAAGCCCTCCGGGGCCGACAGGTCGATGTGGAATTTGAAGTGCTCGACCTCAAGAAGCTGGAGATTCCCGACATGACGCCGCAATTTTTACGGGATATCGGTGACTTTCGGGACGAGCAAGAATTGCGGGACTTTGTGTTGGTCGAGTTGAAAAAGCAACTTACCTATTATCAGCGGCAAAAGGCCCGCGAACAAATCACCGCCGCCCTTACCGCCAGCGCAAATTGGGAACTCCCCCCGGATATGCTCCGTCGCCAAAGCTACCGCGAGCTGCAACGCCAAGTGCTGGAACTGCAACGGAACGGCTTTACCGATGATGTCATTAAAGCGCACGAGAATAATCTGCGGCAGAATGTGATTAAAGGAACCGCCCGCGCGATTAAGGAGCACTTTATTCTGGAGCGCCTGGCCGAGGATGAAAAAATTGAGGATACCCCGGATGATTACGAAGAAGAAATTCGGCTGATCGCCCAACAAACGGGCGAAAGCGTCCGCCGCGTGCGGGCCCGCCTGGAAAAACGGGATATGATGGACATCCTGCGCAATCAAATTATTGAGCGCAAGGCCATCGACCTGGTCCTTGCGCAGGCGACGTTCAAGGATGTCCCCTTTATTAGCGAACGCTTTGAAACCGAAGCGGTGGATGAGTCCGCCACGGGCACCGAAGAATCGGAAATTCCCGACGCGGTCGAAGTAGCGGACAATAGCGGTCCCGCGCCGGGGATGAAGATGGCCGGACTGCCCGAGCCAGAACGCGAATAACCCTGCTCTCCGGCGGTCCAAATTACCCCCCGGGACGCACGGGGAATCTCAAGCTGTGCTATCATACGGGTCGCAAATTACTTGCGACCCGTTTTTTTGGTAGTTAGCGGATGCGGTGATTGACGTAACCTTTCCTCTGTGGAATCAACTGCCATGCAACTTTCGGTGACAACCCAGGACCCGCTTTCCCTTGCCATCGATGCCCTGGTGGTGCCTTATTTCGCCGATCAACCCTGGACGGATTCCGCCGCGCGGTTGGATGCCGCCAACGGTGGGTTACTAACCAAATTGCGGGAAAGCGCCGAACTCACCGGAAAATTGTCGGAGACCACCCTGCTACACACCGCCACGGGTGCCGCCGCGCGGCTGGTGCTGCTAGTGGGGCTGGGCGAGCGGGAATTGCTCCACGCCGGGCGAGCCTATCAGGCCGCCGCAGCAGCAGCAAAAACCCTCGCCGCCAAGTCCCGACCCCAAGTCGCCTTTGCGGATGTGGAGAAGCTATTGCCGGATTTGCGGCCGCACGTAGTCGCGGGGGCCTTTAATGGAGGGCAGGGGCAGGATCTATATCGTCAGCAAAAAAAACTGTTCCCCGCCCAATCGTTGGTATTTGCCAACCTGGCCCCCGCTGATTTGCAAACCGGTCAAATTTTGGGGGAATCGATTTGGCTGACCCGAACCCTGATCAACCAGCCGGCGGACGTGATTTATCCCGAAAGTTTTGCCAACGAAGCCGCCCAGCAAGCTGCGCACTATGGGTTGGAATGCGAAATTTGGGATCAACGGCGGCTAACGGAAGAACGCTGCGGCGCGCTGCTGGCCGTGGCCCGGGGGTCTTCACGGGAGCCACGGCTGGTGATCCTGCGTTACAACGGCGGTCCGGCCAACCAAGCTCCCGTGGCGCTTGTGGGTAAAGGGGTGACCTTTGATAGCGGCGGATTGTCGCTGAAGACCCCCGAAGGCATGTTGACCATGAAATGCGACATGAGCGGCGCCGCGACAGTCCTGGGGGCGATGTGCGCGATAGCCCGCCTGCGCTTGCCCGTGAATGTGCTGATGTTGGCCGGACTGGTCGAAAATATGACCGGTCCCGCCGCGTACAAGCTAGGAGATGTCTTGCACGCGCGGAATGGCAAAACCATCGAAATTCATAATACCGACGCTGAAGGGCGGTTGGTGTTGGCAGATGTGTTGGATGTGGCCTTGGAGCGCGGCGCGGCCAAAATTGTGGATTTGGCCACGCTTACCGGAGCGTGTGTGGTGGCCCTGGGTAATGATGTCGCGGGAGCCATGTCCAACCATGACGCCTGGCAAACTACGGTCCTGGCGGCGGCCAAACAAGCGGGAGAGCCAGTCTGGCCGCTTCCCATGTTTCCCGAATACGAAGAACAAATCCAAGGGTCTGTGGCGGATATCAAAAATGTCGGCGATGGACGCTGGGGGGGAGCCATTACCGCCGCAAAATTTTTGGAACAGTTTGTCGCGGGTCAACCGTGGGTGCATTTGGACATTGCAGGCCCCGCCTTTTCCGAAAAACCCAAGGCGTGGTTGGATGGCGGAGCCAGCGGGCTGTATGTCAGAACGTTGGTGGAGTTGGCCCAGAGTTTGGCTAAGCAGCCATAAGCGAGGCCAAGTTGCAAAAGCTGCTCTGGGAAATTGTTTTATAGGAGTGGCTGTTCGCCGTTTAGTCTGAATTACCGCTGATATCGCGGGTAAAAATTCGGCAAGTTGCCGCCGACCCGCGAAAACGCGATTCCCTTCGCTGCCAACCCCCCGGTTGCTTGGTTGCTCGTGCACTGGCCAAATGTCGGAGGCTAGCGATTTTTCATGTTTTTCTGGCTAGAATGGACATCTTATGTGCTCGTCGGGCTGGCCGTGGGCTGGTATGTCGGAAAATTTTTGCGTGTTAATCGGGTAGGCGTCTTGGGGAATATGTTGGCGGGGGTGGTCGGAGCTATGCTGGGGGGATTGATTTTTCAAGTTTTTGCAATCATTTTGCAAGTTATCGGCAGTCTCTTATTTGCCATAATAGGTGCGTTTGCCGGATTAGTCGCCTTACGCTGGTTACAACTTCGCTGGCGGTATCGCCAATTTCGAAAATGACAGTTGTCATATGCTCTAATCCTATACACGGTAAATGGTTATGGTATTTCGAGGGTATCCACTGACATTTCCCGCAGGTTTCCTGTTGGGGAATAATTTAGCGGCCTGAGACCGAAAATCAGATTAGAGAATTCTCGCGGAGCGTGTTGTGTCCTTGTCACCAAGCCAATTCCAGCGTTGGGTGTACGAGCATGGTCCATCCATGTATCGCCTGGCGTATCGTTTGGTCGGTGATCAGCACGAGGCGGAGGATCTTGTGCAGGATGCCTTTCGTTCCGCGTGGAAAAGCCGTGAATCCTTTGACCAAGCTCGTGGCGAGCGGGCGTGGCTCACTGCCATCTTGCGACGGCGGGTGGTGGACCATTGGCGGCGCGAACCCCACGTGAATGTCGTTACGGCCGACACCCCGCCCGAAGTTAGCATCCCGGGTATTGACCCGTTGGCAAATGACTACACCGACGAAATGCAACAGGCCCTAGGCACCTTACCCTTGGAGCTAAAAGAAACGCTGCTATTAGTTGTTGTGGCGGAACTAACACACCAGGAAGCGGCTGATTTGTTAAAGATTCCCCTGGGAACCGTGCTGTCGCGGGTCAGTCGGGCGCGCGCCCGTTTACGCGAGCATCTGCTGGCCAACAGCAAGGTATAGACCCAGATCAGCGGAAAAATCACCTAGTTTATTTGTACTTTTTTCGATTGTAGAATGACGGCATAGCATGTCCTCCTCCGCGGATTGGATCGACGCCGAACTTAACAGCCTTCCGGTTCCGGAGGATGTGCTGGCCAGGCTGCGCGAAGTTGGGACCTTTAGCGATGCTGACTTGGACGCGGCATTACGCGGCGTCCGCCCACGTCTCTTATTGCGCGACCGGTTGCTGGCCATTGGCACCGGCACCGACGGTGATCTGGATGACGAATTACGAGCGGTGGCGGTTCCCGCGGATTTGCTTGACCGTTGTCAAATGATTCCGTTGGAGACCCCCTCCACCAGGGCTATTCACGCACCAAAGTGGCGGCGAGTCGTCTGGGCGGCGCTTGCGGCGGCCGCCGCGATTTTGGTAATGGCCCTGACCCGCGGACAATTTCCCCGTGAATGGGGTCAATTGGCGGATCGTTGGTTGGGCCCGGCTGGCCGCAACTTGGCCCACCATCCCGATGGGCCGCCAGTATTTGACCCAAAAAATAAAGAGCCGCTCCCTGGAATTCCCGGGGATCTGCCATCCCCCCCCGGTGGCGCTAGTTCGTCGGACCTTGCCCAGCAAGGTGACGACTCGCCTGATTTTTCTGGACTCGAAAATCAAATTCCCGCGGGGGATCCCTGGCCATTACCAAAGCTGCCGGTTGAATCACCGATTGCGTTTAGTCCAGTGCCCGTCACCCCCGATTCCTCCGGCGGCGCCCCAGCGATGAGCGCCGCACCCTCTGTGCCAACGGCTAATCCGGGCAATCCCACGGGTATCTTGGGGAACCAGCCCGGCTTTGGCACGACCGGGGATTTAATCAGCGTCACCGAACCACAACCCCGTGGCGTATTGCCGCCGCGCGTGCGGGAATATGACTTAATGTTTCAGTTGCGGCAGGGGGTGCATCCGTTTGTGGCTCCCGCCGCTCATGCCGCGTTGGCCAGCAGCCAAGTTCCCTTGATCACTTCTGATACCAGTTATCAAGCGGCTTGGCGGGCCTTGCGACAGAAGCAACTCCCCTCCGCGGCCAGTATTCGCGTCGAGGACTTTTTAGCCGCGATGGATTACGAATTTGCCCCCCCTAGCCAGGGCAATCTTGCGCTGCGGACAGCCGCGGGACGGGCGCCCTGGCATCCAGCGAATATTCGCTTATTGCAGATCGGCGTGCAAACCGCCTCTACCCCCCGGATTACAACCACCCCCGCTCATTTGATCTGGGTGGTTGATCTGCGGGCAATCCGACTGCGTCGGGACCGCGAATCTTTATTGTTGGCGACTTGGCAAAAAATCAACTCCGAGCTATCAGCCCAGGATCACATCTCGGTGATTGGCTTTGATCAACAAGCCCAGGTTCTGGCGGAACGACTCTCTCCGGCGGATTTTGCCATTTGGCTGGACCGCGCCTTGGCGCAGCAGTTCAACGCCCCTGGCGGTATTTGGAATTTTTCCCCGGCGCCTCTCCCCACGGGCAAGGAAGTTCCCGCCACAACGTCGCGGCTGGGGTTTGTCCAGGCGGTGCTAGCCGCCCAGCGTGTTTCGGGCGCGGATGTAACTTCCCGCTCTTCAAATTTTGACGCACAGGCCACCACGGATTCGACCCCGCGGGTATTGCTGGTGACGGGAGGTAACTGGCAACTGGGTAATGGCACAAATCCGGATATGGCGGAATTTTCCGCCGCGGAACAAGCGGTGCGCGAATTGGTTACGCGGGGTGGTAGCTGGCGGGTGGTGGATCTGCGTCCGGCGGACGCCTTGGATCCGGTATTAACCCACCTTGCCAGTTGGAATACCCCCCTGGCGGAAAATTCTCCCCAACTTGCCCCCCCGCCCGCGGTCGTTGTAGAGCATCCCGCTACCGTGCGCGAGCTCTCCAGTATTTGCCGCGCGGCGATCACCGGCAAATCGCAAATAGCGGCGCGGCATGTTAGCCTGCGGATAAAGTTTGACCCGCGCAGTGTCGCGTTGTATCGATTAATCGGGCATGAAGCGACGGCGCTGGCCAGTCTGACGCCTCCTCCACTGGAAGTGGACCTGCTCAGCGGTGACACCGCGACCGCCCTGTACGAGGTCGTGCTCCAGCCCGACGGCCCGGCCCAAATCGCCGTGGCGGAATTGCAGTGGAAAGACGACCAAGGGGAGACGCACACTCAGGTCCAGCCCGTCACCCGCCGTCAATTTGCGATTAGCTTTAATGAATCTCCCTGGTCGTTACAATTGGCCGCCTTTGCCGCGGAAACAGCCGAAATCTTGCGCGGCTCGTACTTTACGCCGGCGGGAGCGCATGATTGGCAGCAATTGCGGGAAGTCGCGGCCCGGATGTCCCCCCGCCTGCGAAATAAAGATTCCCTGCGGCAGCTAGAACAACTGTGGCGGGCGGTCCTGGCCGCGGAAAAATAGCTCTTTTTCCCCCGTTCCGGGGGCGGCTGAACTTGCATCGCTGGTTTAGGGAATATAATGGAGTTGGCGTAGGGGATTTTGGGTTACTTGCCGTCGACTTGCAAAATATTCATTTTCAAGTCTGTGCGGCCGTCGGCGGTCGCCATCGGCCAGGCGCGTTATGCCTCTTTCCGCGCTGATTGATCCAAATGGTGTATTCCGGGTAGGACTATTCCCTATGTGCTGATTATTCCACGCTGTTTGCCACGTTTATCCCCCACCACATAACTCCGCTTGGCCTAAGTCAGTCCGGGCCGCGGAATTAGCAGAGGAAATCCTTTTGCCATGCCCAGTCCTCACGGAAGTATCTACCGGCGTTTGCAATGGGGATTGGCGCTGGGGCTAGGCGTTGCCATCAGCGTGGCGTGCTTGTCGGTCTGTTCGGGACTACAGGTCGGGGGGAATGTCCTGGGCGCGGAACCGCGTGACGAATTTTTATCCGCGCTCAAGGCACGTAACTGGTTCGACGTGGCTGACCTGTATTTGCAAAAATTGATGTCGGATTCCCAGTTGACCCCCGAGCAAATAGCGGATTTGCAGTATGAACAAGGGGCCATTCTGACCAGCAAAGCGCTCTCTTCGCGCGATCTGGCCGCGCGGGACGCGGATTTGGCCAAGGCGCAAACCGCGTTGAGCGAATTTGTCGCCAGCTCCCCCAATAGCGAGAAAATCCCCGCCGCCAAGACCGAACTCGCCCGCATTGCCTTTATGCGGGGACAGACCCTCCGCGTCAAAGGGGACAAACTGTCGCCCGACAAACGGGCCGAACCGTGGGACCAGGCCCGCGTGCAACTGCAACTCGCCGAAAAAATGCTCCAAGAAGTCGACGCGCTGTTTGTGGGGATCCTCAAACCCCTCAGCGACAAACTAGGCAAAGGCCAAGAACTCAACGACGAAGAGGAAGAACTAAAAAAGAAATTCTATCCATCGCTCATCTTCGCCCGCAAACTCTTGGGCGAGACACTGTACGAGAAGGCCCACACTTATCCCGCAAATACCAAGGAAAGCGGCGATCTGTTGGAACAATCGACCAAATACTACTTGGATTTATATGACAAATTTGCGAGGAAATCCTCGCAAAAATACCCCGCCGGGTATGAGGCGGCCACGCTGGCCTGCCGTAATTTGCTGGAACAAAAGAAATACGATGACACGCTGAAATTGGCCTGGGAAGTCCTGGAGCAAGAGGGCATTCCGCTGGTGATTGACCGGCAGTGCCTGAAGTACGCGTTTGAGGCGATTTTGCTGGGCGAGAAATCCAAGGAATCGTGGGGGCAGATCGATGAAGTCATGAAAACGCTGAATTTGATCCAGCGTCCCATCGAAGCGGACATTGCCTATTTAGCGGCGGCGAACGCGGCCAAGAACGCGGCCGCGGCCAAGGACGAAAAGGAAAAAAAGGATTTCACGAATCGCGCGTTAAAGTGGCTGCGCGACACCATGCGGACCCGCCTGCAGCATGAATATTATGTGTCGGCCCGGGACTTGTATAAGCAACTGGGTGGCAAGGCCGGCGGCCAGCGCGAGGACAAGCCCTACGCCGATCTGCTGCGCGAGGCGGGAGTGGCCATCGACCAGTACAATCTGGCGCAGCAGGATTACAACCAAGGGAAGGACAACAAAGAAGAAGAACCAAATTTAAAGGAAGCGGTCTCCGCCACGCGGGAAGCGGCCAAGGACGCGGTTTCGCAGGCCCTGGACGCGGCGACGATCGAGGCCAAGCCCGACGACCTGGCAAAGCTGCGCTTCTTTTTGTGCGCGGTTCATTTTGAAAGTAAAAACTATCCCGAGGCGGGCGTCCTGGCCGAGATGATCACGCTCAACACGCCGCAGGCCCCTATTGCCAAAAATGCCGCGCTGATCGCGATCGAGTCGTACCGTCTGCTGCGGCAGGAACTGGCCGAACTAAAAAAACAGCCAGCGGACGCCCCTCCCCCCGATTCTGAATCCCCGGTGACAAATAATAAAGCAACCCCGGCTGGAAATGCTCCCGCGGACGTGGCGTCCTCCGCCAACCTGGACAAGGAACTGCGCGGCATGACCCGCCGCATTCGCACGCTGGCGGACCATACCATTCGCACCTGGAGCGACAGCAAAGAAGCCGACACCGCGCGGATGATCATGCTGGCCGCGGCCATCGAGTTAAACGACCTGCCCGAGGCGACAAAAGTTTTAGCCGCGATCCCCCCCGCGTCCCCCCGCCTGGCGGAGGCCCAAATCCAACTGGGGACGACCGCCGCCGTAAAGTATTTGCAGCGTAAATATCCTACTTCGGGAGAGGTCTTGGATGATCAAGATCCCGAACTGCAGCAACTGCGCAAACTGATTTTTGGCGGGTTGGACCAGGGACTGGCCGCCGCGCTCAAGGCTAAAAGTCTAGATCAGCGCGGCGTGTTGGGGGCGTATTTCTTGCTGCGGCTCTTATCTCGCGACCCCGCTGGTTATGCGGCCGCGCTCCCCTTGATTGACGATCCCGACCAGGGTCTGGCCGGTAAATTTGAAAAATCGCCCGAAGACATTCCCGAGTCGATCAAATTTGACCTGGCACGGCTGGTTTTTCAGGCCTATTTATCCACCGGCAATACCGACGGAGCACTCAAAATGATCGATCGCCTACAGGCCGAGGCCGCGGGAGACCCCGCCAACGCGCAGCGCGTGCGCGGTGTCTTGCTGAATGGCGGGCGCGAGTTACTCGGCCAAATCAAAAAATTACGGGGCGAGGGGAACGACAAACGCGCCGCGGAGCTATCCACCGCGCTGGATAACCTATTGTCCAAAGTCGCTGCCGGTACCGCGGACAACCCGCCTGAATACGCCACGCTGGCCTGGGTGGCGGATTCTTATCAGCAACTGGCGGGAAGTGCCGCCGAATCCAGCGATTTCCTGACCAAAGCCACTGAAATCTACCAAAAAATCATTGATCAAGGATCGGCGAATCCCCAGTACGCCAACGAAAAGCAATTGGAAGTGATCGAGGTCAAGCAAATCGGCTTGTTGCGGGCCAATGGTAAATTTCCCGAGGCCTACGAAAAACTAAAAACCAAACTCGCCGCCAAGCCGACGCTGCTGGTGGCACAAAAAGAAGCCGCCTATACGCTGCAAAATTGGGCCGCCGCGACAAAGTCAGGGGACAAGGAAAAAACCAAACGCTACGTCCTGGCCGCCAATGGCGAACCGGACAAAGCAGGGAAACCGCTCATTTGGGGCTGGAACAAGATTTCCCGCACCATGTACCAGCAAAAAGGCTTTCGAGAAAATGACGCGATAAAGGATTTATTCTTTGAGGCCCGCTACAATATGGCCCGCTGTATCTTTGAACGCGCGGCGGAACTGGACAAAAAGAAGCAAACCATCGAATACGAAAAAGCCAAGACCATCATTCGGCAGGACATGATCGACATTGATTCCCGTTTGGGCGGTCCCGACCGCCGGGCCGAATATGAAGATTTGACCAAAAAAATCCAACAGGCGCTGGGCCAGCCGACGATTGGCCTGCGGGAATTTCAAGCGGATGGGGCCGCGCCGGAACAACCGGCCAAATCCACCGCCGAAAAACCCGGTAACGCCAAAACCGCGCAAACTTCCGCCAAATAACCCACCCGCCTCGCCAGCCTATCCCCCTATCATGCCCCCCGTAACTTCCAAATCCAGCATTACCGTGGTTTCCTCTATACTTTGCAACACTTTTGTAAGCCTGCCCATCCGCCCGCTTTTTTGGCGCGTTGTGGTCGGGACGATCGTTTGTCTGGCTCTCTTGCCGGGGCCGGTGCAGTTTCTGGCGGAGGGATCCGTCCGCGCGGACGAAATTTTTCTTAAAATTCCCCGCAGCGAAAAAGATAACCAAGGACGGGTAAAAAGCATTGGTTCGCTCAAAGGCCGGGTAACCGCCGAAAACATGAACGCCAACGAGGTCACCTATACCTTTGGCAACAACAAAAGCGATGTCATTTCCACGAATGAAATCCTGGGGATTAGTTTTGACGAGGAACCCACTGAATTTCAGGCCATTCGCGACAAATACACCCACGGCGATTATCGCAGCGCCTATGGCGACTTGCAGGAGTACATTGCTAAAAATCCCATGCCCGCGTTTCGCAGTGACTTGGTCAAGCAGGAATTTGATTTTATGGCGGCGTATTTGCCGGCGATGCTGGTGATCCAAGGGAGCCCGCCGGATAATTTTCCGGCAAACAAAGCAGCGGGAGACCTGTTTCGCTTTTTGAATGCCAACAAAAACTATTATCAATATTATCAGGTGGCCGAGGCTATTGGCGATTTGTCGCTCTTGACCGAGGCTCCCAACCGTCTGGAAAATGCCTACAAGTTTTATAACTACCTGGCCGCCTCCCCCCTCAAGGAACACAAAATCCGGGCCGAACTATTAAAGGCCCGCGGGGCCTTGCGGGAAAATAAATTCGATGAAGCCGTGAGGCTGCTTGCTCCCCTGGCATCCCAAACCCCCGATTCCCCCGCGCTCATCAGCCTGCTTCAACAGGCCAAAGTGGCTTTTGCCGTCGCCCAGGCGGGCCAGGGCAAGGCCGATGACGCCCTCAAGCAATTAGAAAAAATCATCGCCGACACGTCCGCCAGTGACGCCGAAACGCATGCCCGGGCGAACGTGGCGCTGGGTAATATTTATCTGGCAAAGGACCAAAAGTACGACGCGCTATTGTCATTTTTAAAGGTGGATTTGGTTTTTAACCAAAATCCCGACTTGCAGGCCGAGGCGCTGGAAAAACTTTCCAAATTGTGGCGGGCCGTCCCCAATGCCAAAGGGGACCGCGCGGCCGAGGCCAAGGAACGCCTGCAAAACCTGTATCCAGCCAGTCGCTGGAATAAATCCGCCTAGAATTGCCGAACTACGGGGGGATAGTGTGCTCCGGCTTGCGGCAAAACGCCAAATTTTTGGGGTATTCGCCTCCCGGACTGTCGAATTTGGCCAGCGGCAATTACAATAAAGATTCTTGTCATTCTTGGCCGCTCCCTCGATCCCATTTGCCCTTTTCACACGCCGGAATACGCGGAGGAATTCATGTTGTCTTTGTTTACGCCCCGGGCAGGCCGATTCTTTGTCGCGAGTGTCCTCTCCCTGGCCGTGGCGATGTCGTGTTTTACGACCGCGGCGCTTATTAATCCCGCCGCCGCCGTCGCCCAGGATGAGGCCGCCGCCGATGAAACCGCCACGGAGGAAACCTCTTCCGCTCCCAAAACGCAAAGTCAGCTGGAATACTTTTTTGAGGCATTGGGCTGGACCTATACGATTTTATTTGCGATTGACTCGTTCTTATTTGTGGCGATTTTAGTCATGAATTTTATGGCCCTCCGGCGCGAGGCGATGATGCCTGCGGCATTAGTCCAGGGATTTGAGGCGCATTTGAACGAAAAACGCTTTCAGGAAGCGTACGAAATGGCCAAGGCCGACCCGTCCTTTCTGGGCAAGGTGCTCGCGGGAGGCATGTCCAAATTATCCAGCGGATATGACGCCTCGGTCGCGGCCATGGAAGAAGCCGGCGCGAACGAAACGATGAAACTGGAACATTTACTGAGTTACATCGCGCTTGTCGGCTCGATTAGCCCGATGTTGGGCCTCTTGGGAACGGTGGACGGGATGGTGGTGGCGTTCAAGGAAATTGCTTCCCGCGAGACTCCTCCGCCCCCCAGCATTTTGGCCAAGGGTGTGGCGACCGCGCTCGTGACCACTCTGGTTGGTCTGTGGTTGGCCATTCCCGCGGTGTTAGTTTACGGCATTTTAAAGAATTGGCTGCAAAGTCTCGTGTCAGAGGTTGGGTCCACCGCCGGTACGCTGATGAGCCGGTTTTCCACAATGGGTAAAAAGTGATTGCCACCAACAATTCACTTTTTCCCTTGGTTTAGACTCCACTTGACTTGGTGCGTTCATGAAAATCAAAACCAGTTCCAGCCTGCCATCGGCCGAGACGGACATGACGCCGATGATCGACATGACGTTTCAGCTCATCACATTTTTTATGTTTGTGATGCGCGTGAGCGATATCGAGGCCAGCGACAAGATCAAGCTTCCCAGCAGTCAAATCGCCAAGCCGCCCGAGGGAAAACCCGGACAGCTATTTATCGTGCAAATGACCGACAAGAGCCAGGTGCTGTCCGCCGGTGATTACATCCCGCTCGATAAGTTTTCGCAGTATGTGCGGACCTATGTCGAACAAGAAAAAGCCCTCAACCGGGACGTGACCGAGACAGTCGTCCTGGTGCGGGCCGATGAACTAGCCAAAACGGGCGACGTGCAGGAAATGATTCGGCTTTGCCAAAAAAACGGCTTGACCAACTTTAATCTGCGGGCCGTGGTTCGCGCGGATAACTAACTAGTGCCCGATCTGGACACCATTGTGCTAGTGGCAATTGCGACATAGCCGACGGAATCTAAGCGATGAAAATTAAACGCAGTTCAACTGTCAGCGATAAAATCGAAATGAATATGACGCCCATGATCGACGTCGTGTTTCAGCTTTTGACGTTTTTTTTGTTCTCGCTCAGGACCGTCGATACCGAGGGAAATTTTAGCATCAAGATGCCCAGCCCCAGCTCGCAGCAGGTGCCGGACAATATTAGCCTGCCCAAGGCTTTGGAACTGCGGGCCAACACGGACGGCTCGCTGGCCTCGATTAAGTTTGAGGACAAATCTTGGACGATCAAATCACCCCGTCCCAAGCGTCCGTTAGGGAATACCACCCCTGAATACCGGGCCGCGCTGGAGCAGCATCGCGCCGAGGTCAAGGCCGCGTTTGAACAGGTGCAGCAGCGGGTGATCGCGCTTGTTGGCCAGCCCGGCGCTCCCGCCAAGACCGACCTGGAGGTGGAATTGGATTGCTCTAAAAATCTCAACTACGAATACGTGATCACGGGCATCTCGGCCGTGTCGGGCAAGGTCCGTCCCGATGGCGAAATCGATAAGCTGATTGAAAAGATCCGCTTTAAGCCGCAGCGGTAGGGATAAGTTTCGTGGTTGCTTTGCCCAGTTTATGCCCCCCTCGCAATTACTCATCGCTGTTACCGCGCACTTTGGACACCTGGTAGGCGGCCGTGTATTGCGGATAGGGATAGCTGCTGACTCCATTCTGGGTCGAGCCGATAAACTGCGCCGGCGAGGGAACAATTTTTACTTTGACCACGCCCGTCTCCCCATCGCGCAGCGCTCCCGCGTGGATCGCCGCCGTGGCCAGGCGGCTGTCGGTGGTGTATGACCCCGTCCCCCAGATATACCCCTGCGCTTGCCCCGTCACTTTAAAATACAGGGTTTTACCGATCTGCTGCTGAAATTGCACCAAATTTCCCGGATCATCCGTGACATCCCGCGGAATCTCCCGCCCTTCGAGGCCCCGCGTGCTCAACCGCCGCAGATCGGCCAATTTCAACTCTTGCTCGCCAAATTGCGACGTGCGGACTTTGAACGTTTCCGCCTTTATTTTTCCCGTGATGATCGAGTCCCCCGTTGTTACCACGTCGTTAGCGCGCGGCTGCAACCGGGAGGCGGGCAGCGTCTCTTCCAGTTTGGCGATAAGTTCCTTGGCGCGGGTGGCGGTCTCGGCGTCGGGGGAGTGACACAGCTTAACCAGGTCAGGATATGCCGCTGCTCCTAGTTCCAACAGGGTCTTCCCCCCCGCTTCCCGTTTGTTAAAGTTTTCGCTGGCCAGGTTGGCCAAGGCCGCGCTCAGCTTTTCCTGGATCGCGGGGGTGATCCGCAGGCCAAACTCTATCTGCCGTATCTCCGCCACGGGAATCGCCAACGTCCCAAACGGGGTCTCTAACTCCAATTTTTCATCCAAGAGATGCAAGGTAAGCTGGCCCTGATCCGCAAACGACGCGCGCAACTGGCCAGCCACCGCCGCCGGGGGCGGAATGGCCAGTTCACCCTCTGGTTTTGATTCCGCTGACGGTACCGCCGGTCGTTGAACTTGCGGCTCGCCAAATGGATCCTCGGCGACTGGAGCAAGGAATATTTGTTGGCCAAACGCTGCCAGAGTCCAGCCATAACACCAAACCGTCAAAATTGACATTACCCAGCTATACTTGGCAATCAATCGAGGGGAGTTCCCGGGAGCTGGCATTGTTGCCTCCATGGTGGGCGGAAATTCTCGAGAGGCGCCGTTTAATAACGGCACGACTTTTCTGGATTATGAACCCGCCAAAAGACCGTCGCAAGCAAATTCTTACCAACTTGTGACAATCGTGCCGGTCAGGCCCATGAAAGATTGGGCAAATAGAAACAGGGTCCGGTGGGAGTCGAACCCACGATAGCGGATTTGCAATCCGCAATCACCCCCCTGCGGAATTTTCGCCAAGCATTGAAGCCGTAACGGCTTACGCAAATTCCGCCAAGACCACGGCAAACGGAGCGCACCAAAATGCGCACCATTTTGAGGGTCAAAACGACGTTACCCCGGCGGTTGATCCATCCGAAGTTGGGGAACTGGCGGCACTCTGGCCCCTGCTGCCCGAGCGATTGCGAAACACCATCCTGGGCATGATCCGCAATCACCTGGAGGAAACCAAGCGATGACCGATGACGCCCTGACGAAGTTGCTGGCCGACCTGGAGGCCGAACAGCCCGCCCTTGAAGCGCAACTGGTCAAGTTGGCTGCGGATGACGAAGCCCGGCTAACGGAGTTGCTGGCCGCCCTGGACGCCGACAATGCCTGGCTGGAGGCCCTACAGGCCCAAGTTGCCGCCGATGATGCCCGGATAACGGGAATCCCCCCGGAACGCCTGGAATCGATTTAGAATGCGATCCACGGGGTTTGACCTGGCATTCGATCCGAACGGCGGGCGCAATTCCTGGTCGATCCTGGAGAATGACCATACCGGGCAGGCCCCCCCTTTGGGTCCTTCCCCGGGGGGGTGGTAGGGGCGCGGGTCAGACAATAGCGCATTTTGGGCGCTTTTGCAGGGAAAATGCGGGGGTGGTATTATTGTTATTCGGATTTTCAATTGCCAGCGATCGCGCGATCCGACTGGCTTACATTCCAAAATCATCGAACATCGGGTTTGCGGAGTAGCTACCGCACACGGTTAGCCGAATGGGAATAGTCGCTTGTTCCCATTCGGTTGACCGGCCCGACCCAAGCGACCATGACCAACGCCGGCGAAATTGTCTGGGAACAATTCTTTCAAATCGCGGATAATTTCTGTAAGGATTATGAATGGCTGGTCAACCAGTCCCGCGCTGGCAAAGAAATAGAATACTTGGAATTTGTAGACTTCTTTGCCGTGTTGAAAGAGCAACTAGAGTTAATTCATCCAAACAGGCAACGAATAGCGACACTAGCTTACCCAAAGCCGACCCTGAATCGGCTGAAACTCTTGGTAAATGGGCTGGATATAATCGTTGAGCATTGGCCCAAGGGAAAGCGGATGACGGTGGCGGATTGCCACGTCTATATCGCCGAAATTGAACCGGCAATGCAGGGATTTTGGAAGCATTTGCAAGAGTTAAAGGGGTTGCATCCCCCTCAGCAAAAAGCGGAATCGACCGCGGTCCCCGACAAGCCCAAGGGAGACGGGAACGGGGCGGGGGAGAAAATTGAAGCCGATTCTTATTTGACTCATATCGACATTGCCAAGCGTTACAAGAAAGACCCCGAAGCGACCCGCAAAACCTTAGATCGTTGGCGAATGAGAAATGACGACGGGTGGCGGGAAGTTACTGAGCGTAAACAACGCGAACCCAAATATTTGTACCAATTATCGGCTATCAAATCGCTCTTTGAGTAGTCCAGCGAATTGTCCGTCTAACCTCCGCCAAAATATTTTAATTCTGAAATTATTGCGCAATTTCCAGCTATTTCTAGCCGGACGCGCGTCCGGCTAACGTCCTTTTGCAGCACGAAAAATGTGTTGCGTGGGATTCTTTGGCATGGCCAAAACCCTCGATTCTTTGTCTGCCCGCACACTTTCAAAAATGCTTCGCGCTACGGTACGCGCAGCGGGCAACGACTCAATAAGCGCGATGCTGATTCGTCGCGCTCTGACGACGAAAAGACGGCAACGCCGAAAATAAAGGAGTCAATAAAATGACCACGACCCATGATCGACCGGCGGTGGATGATCGGCTGCTGGCTGCCCCGGCGTACACGACCCGCGACCTGGCCCGGCTGGCCAGAGTGACGCCCCGCACTCTGCATGCCTGGCGTGCGCGGCATGGGCTGCCGTATCTGACGCTGCCCGGGGGAGCGATCCGTTACCCCGTCGCGGCGGTCGATGCCTGGCTGGCCGCGCGCGGGCGCAATCTCACGCCATACGCCCGTGACCTGGCCCGCGCCACGTCCCCGACCATCCCCACGCTCGCCACACTGGCCGAGCCACGCCGCGCGGGATGACCCCGCGCAGCGCGACCGTGACCCATATCCATCCATCCGCGCGGCGGTGGCTACTACCCCGACCGCCGCGCCAAACCGAGACTCCATCCATGATCCATGATACCCCATACCTGCCTGGGTGGCATGCGGCGACTACGCCGCCGACGCCCCTGCCACCCGCGACCATGCCACCCCCGCCGCCGCCACCCCTGCCCCCCAGTGGGGAGAGACGCCGCGACGCCGCGCACCGCCTGCTGGAGGCGCGGCGCTCCGTCTACATCCTGCGCGGCCGCCGCGCCCTGCTGACGGCGCTGCTGGCGGGGGCGGAGACCGTGACCGCCGATGACGTGCGCGCGGCGGTGGAGCTACCCCACGGGATCGATCCCCGCTGTCTGGGTGCGGTCCCTACCCCGCTGGCCGATGCCGGGATCATCCGCGCGGACGGGTATGCCACCTCCCGCCGGGCAGAGGCCCACGCCCGACCCATGCGACTATGGCGGCTGGTCGATGCCGACGCCGCGCGGCGGTGGCTGGCCGCGCACCCCGACCGCCCCGACCCCGACTGTGGCGCTGCCACCGGGGGTGGCCCGTGACCAAGCCCCCCGCATATCTGCTGTACGCTTCGGATTTTTTGGGTGGAACAGCGCTGATGACCAACGACGAAGTCGGAATCTATATCCGGCTGCTGTGCCACGCCTGGAACCTTGGTCCCCTACCGGCTGACAGAGCCGCGCAATTAGTCGGCTGCCCCATTCCCCCGGCGGTCCGGGCTAAGTTTGTGGAGTGTGACGGCATGCTTACCAATGAGCGGCTGGAAAAAGTCCGCGCCAAACAGGCGGAGTACAGCGCCCTTCAAAGCCGAAAAAGCAAGCTGGCGGTCAAAGCCCGCCAACAAAATCGGAACCCGGCGGTTGACCCCGGGGATAACCCGGGGGTTGATCCGGGGAATAACCCGGGGGTTGATCCGGCGGTTGACCCCGACGCAACCATTCAGACTCAGATTCAGAATCAGACTCTGTCTCTGTATTCATATTCTGGTCAGATTCAGAAGCCGCGGCGGAAATCTGATTCTGAACTGACCTTAGAAATTCAAATTCGGAACCTGAGCGGCTACGCCTTTGAGCTAGCGCGTAAGATTCGCCCTACCGACAGCAACGGGGTGAAACTCTGGGCAAGGATCGGCGCGGCGGTAGATGCTGGCGGAATCTCGGAGCATGCTATGCAAGATTCAATTGCCGCTGCCCTGGCTGGCATGCGCCAGAATCGACCCGGCTATTTCCGGCGCTGCCTGGACAACAAATTGAGGGAGACTACCGGCCAGACACTGGCGCAGTGCCTGGCCGGGATCGACCCAAGTTCATTATTGGGAGCAACTCAACTTGCGCCGGATGCCGAGTTGCTGGCTGCCCGCCAAAAAGTAGTGAAAACGCTATTACGCGAAAACCTCACGGGATGACCCCTACCGCGAAAAATCCACGGGGATCCCATACACCCCGGAATTCGCGCTTGTGTCCCCGGTTTGCCCGTTGTAAATACAAGACGCGGGACAGCTAGCGCAACGAGCGACCGACCACGTCCCCGCCAACTCACAAGCGACCTTTTTTTCAAGGGAGTTGCACGCATGGCAAGTTTAGTACGCCTGGCCAAGGGGAAGAATCCCCCGCTGGCCGTCAAGTTCACCGACCCCCACGACAAACAGCGTGAACTGCGAATTCACCTGGGCAAAGCCGGGATCGAACTGGGGGAAAAGTTTTGCCGCTGGATTGAAATTCTGGCCGTCTACCGCGCCTTAAACCAAACCATGAGCGCCGAAGCGGCGGAGTGGCTGGCCGGATTGTCGGATAAGTTCCATGACCGCATTGCCGCCAAAGGGCTGTGTGAATACCGGCGAACTCCCCAGCACAAATTGGCCCCGACGCTGGCCGAGTGGCTGGAGCGGCATATCGAGCAACGCCAAGCGGAACTGAAGCCGCGAAGCCTAGACCGGTTGCAAGATTCGATAACGCGCTTGACCGCCTACTTTGGCAAGGAAATTCGGATCGACGCTCTCAATGCCGACGCCGCAAAAAGTTGGCGGGCTTGGTTGCTCCAGCAAAAAGTAGGGCGGAGCAAGCACAACGCCGCGACGTTGTCAGAGGCGACCGTGCGGACGCATTGCCGCAACGCCAAGAGCATCTTTGCCGACGCGGTGGAACGAGACCTGATTGCCAAAAACCCCTTTGCCATCCTGAAAAGCGCTTCGGTGGCGGCGGAGCGTACCACGTATGTGACACCCCTGCAGGCTGACGCGATCCTCCAGCAATGCCCCACGACCCAATGGAAACTTGTCTTTGCGCTGGCGCGGTGGGCGGGACTACGTTGCCCCAGTGAAACTCATAGCATCACCTGGCAGAACGTGAATTGGGAAAAATCCCTGCTGACGGTGGCCGCCCCCAAGACCGGCAAAACGCGGATCGTGCCCATTCGGCCAGAATTGCTAGCGTTGTTGCAAATTGCGTTTGACGCAGCGCCAGAGGGGGCTACCGCGATTGTGACCTTGCCCCACTGGGGGATTCACCGGAACCTGGAGAAATTTATTTTGGCGGCTGGGATTGCCCCTTGGGATGACCTACTGCAAACTCTGCGCCGAAGTTGTGAAACCGAGTGGGCGGAGACCTGCCCCCAACATGCGGTCAGTGCCTGGATCGGGCATAGTGTCGCGGTCAGTATGAGGCACTACACGATGACCACAACGGAGACCCTTGACCGGGTCCGGCAACCGGGTCCCGACGCCGCAAAAAAAAGCGCACCAAAATGCGCACCATTAAGCCCCGGAAACGACCGGAAACCGCCGGAATCAGAAATTATTTACTTAACAACCGCGACCCCCCCGAAACTCACAAATAGTGCGGAAAATGCGGGGTTTTTAAGCATAGGGTCCGGTGGGAGTCGAACCCACGATAGCGGATTTGCAATCCGCGGCCTTAGCCACTTGGCGACGGACCCATTGAATCAGGCGGGATGGGATGAGCGAGGGGGTCAAATCAATGAAACCCCGGATTCCGCCCCCAACCCTTCACCGTAACTTAGGAAAACCTTGCCGCTCGGTCAAGATAGGTGGCCCCGGGAAACGGTGTTTTTCCCGTGTGATGCGGGAATAAGGAAGACAAGGTATTGTATCGCCAAGTTCACTGGCGGAATTTACAGAATTATTCGCATAACCCCCACAGTTGTAAAAATAGGCAATTTACGCCATAGCCGCGTTAAAAAAATTTTCCCATCGCGCGGCAATTGCCGTTGATCCCTTAACTGTTAAATTAGGCCGCTTTTACGGGGAAATTGTAGGCCAGGACTAGGCTAGAGCCTTGCCGCTGTGGCGGACGATAAAGCTAATATCCCCCCCAAGAAAAACACGGCCCTGATTTTAAGTGCCGTTTTTTCGCTTCTAGGACATTTTTGCCACAGGAAGGCTGTCGCATGTCACTATTTAACCGCCTGTCCCCAGTCAAACTTCGCCAGATCGCCGCTCCCCTCGCCCAGGAAGTAACCCAGCGTGTGCATTCCGCGGCACTCTGCCTGGTGACTCCCCGTGTGTCCAGCATGACCTTTCCACAAGCACGGGGTTATGTGCGGTCCAAGGTTGGCGGTCTGGTAAGGACCGAGATTTCCCAGCGACTAGCGCACTCCACGATTGCTGATCAACTCGCCCCGTTGATCCTGGAATTATCTCTGGAAAGCCTGACGCAAATTGTCCTCGGTCAGTTGCTCAAGCAAGAACGAGTTATCCGGACCAGCCGGATTGCGGCCTAGGTCGGCTGTGGTAAGATGGGCGAATTCCTCCGTGGGCAACTTATTGCCATACGCGGGGTGAATTGTCCCTTTGCCCATCTTGCATTTTCCCTAGCGGGAATCGCCACACATGGCCGCCGCCACTACCTCCTCCGACGTGGGCAACACTCTGGCCAAGCGTGTGCTCGTTTGGCAAATCTTGGTGGCGGCCTTGGCAAGTGGGCTGTTGGGATTTTTAGTCGTTGTGGGGGTGATACAGGCCAACCGGCGCCCCGACCAGATCGGCGCTCCCCGCCCGGCCTGGGATGATGACCAACCCGCGCAAGCCCAGGCGGCCCCACCCCCGGCAGGATTGATGGGCCTCTCCCCGCTGAGCATGGTGGCTTTGATCATTGTGCCGTTGCAAATATCCTTAGGTTTGGCCATGCCGATGATGATCGGCAGCGCGATCCGCCGCACGCTAGCGCGGGAAATTCGCGGCGGGTCAACAGCGGGGGAAAACCGTGAGCTTTCTCCACAACAAGAAAGCCGGCTATTAGACGCCTATCAAGCCAGCACGATCATCGGCGCGGCCCTGCCAGAGGGGGCGGGCTTTGTGGCGGGAGTGGCTTATATGTTTGACGGGAATCCAATTTTGTTAGGGGGCGCGTTTCTGTCGCTCTTGGCGGTGCTGCTGCGGTTTCCCTGGCAAAGCCGCGTGCAATATTGGCTAAATTGGCAAAAAGAACAATTAACCACCGAGCTTGCCATGCTGCGGGATTTTCCCATGGAAAAGCAGTTTTAGCGGATTGGTAAAACGCCCCCCGGCACAGATGGTTTAATTTTAGATATAGTACATTTCTTCCCGCTCGCTTTGGGATTTTTCGACCAATTTGGCAATCGTCAGCGCGCTTAGCAACTGAGCCTCCTTTTCGTTCAGTTCGCGCCAAACGTTGAGGATCACGCGATTCACCGGCGTGGCATGGGGGGTGGAAGATTGCACGGGATCATTTCCCTCCACAGCCTGGATGACCTGCCAAAGGGTGATTTTTTCGGCGGGGAGGGCCAATTGATATCCCCCCGCCGCTCCACGGGTACTGACGACTAGGCCGGCACCCTTTAGCTGTAATAAAATCTGCACCAAGAATCTCGCGGGTATCCCCTGCTGCGTCGCTATGTCCCGAATTCGCAGCGGTTCACCCCGGTTGGCGGCCATGGCCAATTCCATCATGGCAACGCAGGCATATTCGGTTTTGGCAAATAGTTTCATCGGGCTTCAAAAAATATCATTTAGCTACCAAACAATCTCCCTCAATTAAGTTTAGCTGTCAGGTAAACTTTCGCTAGCGGAAACTTGGCAAATTGTAGATTTGAACCTGCTGTTGGGTCATTTTTTACAAGGACGACCTGCGCAGGTCCCAAGAAAATTGCCGCCAGTTCGCCCTTGGATAAAAAAGAGGGGCACACACAACAGGGCCGGCATCAGCTTTTTTAGAGGTGACTTTGCAAACCCTATATTAGCTATGCCAGGCATAATTTGACCGGAAAACAGCGGTTATAGCGATGAAATGAGGCAAAAAATCAGCATGCTTTTTTGACGGCGGCGGCTTTGCAACCTATATTACCTATGGCTTGTCTGGGTGTGGAATTTTTTGCGGGCGACTCTGGCTACGGATATTCGCCCAAAAAAAGTCACGCACAGTGAACAGATGTGCCGCATTGGCGTGCAACTTGCATCTTTGGTGGTGTTAATCACCGGGAGTGCCAGGAAGTTTGCCAATCCCGTTCCAACGGTCGGATGCCATGGAAGGCGTCACCCGCCCTTCCTTGCGTTTTCCACTGTGGGATTGACTCATGTTGCGTGGTTGGGCCTTCTGCCTGAGAATAAGTTGTGCGCTGATTTTGGCGGGGTTGTGGCCAAGCTTCACAGCCTCGGGCCAGGTCTTGATTTCGGCCCCCGCCGCCTCCAAGCCGGGCCAACTAGCCCCCGCGCCGCAAAAATTGCCCCCCCCTGTCACCGCCGAGGTGGAGGGTGTGTTGCGCCGTGGATCCCAGCTAGAGGCTGAATATCGCTGGGGAGAAGCGCTGACCCTCTATGAAGATGCCCTGCGTGTTTATCCCCAGCAGACCGCCATCGCGGAGCGGCTGGATGTCACGCGGATCCATTACGACCTTTCCCGTCGTTATGCCGATAGCAGTTTTCGCAATTCGCTTTTAAGCCTGGAAGAAGCCGAAGCCCTGGAGCTTTACCAGCAGGTGCTAGCCCGTATCTTTGCCCATTATGTCACGCAACCCAACTGGACCCAGGTGGTGGAGCGTGGCACGCGGGCGTTGGGGGTGGCCCTGTATAATCCTGGTTTTAGCGATGCGCATTTGACCGGGCGGGATGACCAGCAGTTGCGGCAGTTTCTAGCGGAAGCCAGGCAAATCACGCAGCGCGGAGCGCGTGACCGGACCGAGGCGGTCCAACTGGTCAAGCAAATCGCCCGTCTGGGCCAACAGCGGCTGGCACTTTCCGCCCCGTCGATCATCCTGGAATTCACCTGCGGCGCGATCGGCTCCTTGGACGAGTATTCCAGCTTTTTGACAAATTCCCAGCTCAACGACCTTTATTCGCAGATTGACGGCAACTTTGTGGGATTAGGGGTGGAATTAAAGGCCATAGGCAAACAGTTGGTTATTGTCAGTGTGATTGTCAACAGCCCCGCCGAGCGGGCCGGTTTACAACGTGGCGACCGGATTTCCGCGGTGGATGGCCAGTCCACGACAACCCTTTCCACCGACAAGGCCGCGGATTTGCTTCAGGGCATCGAAGGGAGCCTGGTCACACTGGTGATTGAACGGGAAGGAGAACCCGCACGTCAGTTACAGGTGCGCCGCGAACAAGTGGAAGTTCCCAGCATTGAACAAGCCCACATTTTGGACCGGTCCAGCGGCACGGCTTACTGCAAACTGACCGCCTTTCAAAAGACGACCGCCAGCGACTTGGATCGGGCACTTTGGGACTTGCATCGCCAGGGAATGAAAAGCCTGATTATCGATTTGCGGGGAAATCCCGGGGGTCTGCTGACCGCCAGCGTCGAGGCGGCGGATCGCTTTTTAGAACAAGGGACGATTGTCTCCACCCGCGGCCGCAATCCACAAGAAGACTTTATATACACCGCCAATAAGCCGGGGACCTGGAAAGTGCCCTTGGTTGTTTTGATCGATGGCGACAGCGCAAGCGCGAGCGAAATTTTTGCCGGGGCGATGCGCGACCATCAGCGAGCGACCATTATTGGTGTGCGCAGTTTTGGTAAAGGCTCGGTCCAGGGAATCTTTCCCTTGAATGTCGGCAACACCGGCATTCGCCTTACCACGGCCAAGTTTTATTCTCCCCTGGGCAAACCCTACAGCAAAATTGGTGTTGAACCCGCGATCGAGGTCCGGGCGGCGGCCAAACCCCTACTTCCCGCGGAAAGCGGCCTGACGATCTCTTCCCCGGTGCCGACCGGCGTGATCCTGGCTAATCCCACTCCCCCCGCGCATTTGCAAGCTGGTCAATTAAACGCCAATTCGCAAGCGATTCGCCTGAGCTTGCGTGATCCGGGGGATTCCGCGGGCGACGAGCCAGCGGCGGAGAATGGCCCTGTCAACGCCAATGATCCCGTCATTTCCGCCGCGTTACAAGTCACCCGCAAAAACGTCGCGGCGCGTTAGGCCATTTCCCCGTAATAACGCGCTTGCCCCGCACTTTCCTGGTCTAAGTATTCTATTAGCGCAGAGCGCGGCTAGTGTGCTGTGGCAAAGATAGGGACTTTAGTTGGACGGATCAGCCGGGCACTCGCCCACGGGATGCCGCTCAGCCCGCAGCGTGAGCAAGGGACACTTTGCCGCTCAGCCCGCAGCGTCAAATATCCCGCAACGTCAGCCAGGGACCCGCATAGCCGATTAGCCCGCAGCGTGAGCCAGGGACCCGCGTGTATTATATCAGACTCCAAACATTGCTGATTTATTTCCGCGTGACACAACCGCGTTGCGGGTGGATGCGATGGCTTGCGGTGTTTCCAGGTTAGTTGCCGCGTGGTAATGCAGGGGCAGAGGTCCATAACCGCGTGGCGGTATAATTCTCTTAATCAGATTCTCTCACGGAGTGAGGGGAGTACTAATCATAGCCGCTCTCACAGAGTGAGAGGAGTACATTGAAAGATTCTCTCACGGAGTGAGAGGAGTACAAAACAAAACCCCTCTCACGGAGTGAGAGGAGTACAATGCAAGCCCCCCAGGGAGTGGGGGGGATGCGATGTTATTTACCAGCAGGGGGGAATATTCTACTGCACCAATTGCGTGCGCGGCTTAAGGATAATCTCGCGAAAGATGTCCGTTAGCACCGCTTCGTAGGCCGCCGGGTCGCCGGTCCCCCGGGGGGCTTGGCCAGCCGCGTCGGCTGTCCCGCCAATCCGCGCCATTTTATCCAAAAAGGCATAATCCGCCGCCACGCCTAGCCCAACGGGGTAAACATCCCACTTTTCCCCTTTCATTTGGGCGGTCTGCATCAGGGGCGCGTCGTACCAGTAGGCATAGTTGTTATAAAACTCGCCACTAGGGTTGTTGGTGCGATAATTGTCAATCGTGGACTGGGGTGTGCGATACAGGTTGGGTACACCGTCGGTTAGCAGCACCACGACCTTGCTGGTCCGTTCGCGGCCGGTCCCTCCTTTCGAGACGGGCTTGATGGTTTGGAACGCGGTTATCATTCCGGCTTCGGTTGCGGTGCTGTAACCGTCGTCATTGACCGCTTGCAGCTGCGACGAGCTTTGCATGACGTTGTTATAATTGCTGGTGAGCGGTTGTATGACCGCCGCGTCCCCTCCGCTGAGATTGTCAAAAGTGATCAACGTGACATGATCGCGGTAATTGACATTGGGGATGGGATCATTCCGTTCCTTGATCGTGGCCAGGGCGGCGATCAACGACCGTCGGGCGGCATGCTCGGGTTGGGCGCTGGCGGGAAAATTAAATGTTCCCCCGGCGGTTCCTTCGCTATGTTGGACGCAGTTGGGACTGCTCGTGGAGAGCGGGGTAAAAACGTTGCTCCCATCCGGCTTCATATCCTTGCCAAAATCCAGCATGAACTGCAGATAGGTCAGATATCCCAGTTTATTTTTGTAGTTCCAAATCGCGCTGGCGTTCGCGCTAGGCCAGTTGGACGAATTGGGATTGTTTAAGCGGCGTTCCAGCCTTCGGGTCGTGGAAATGGGGGGGCACCAGTTGCGCTTGTACGGCGGAACGGTGGGATAACTGGCCGCGACAACGCCGCTAGACAACCGCGCGGCCGCGCGGACCGCGCCACTTCCATAAGCTACCTGCGTGACAGGAATTGCTGTCGCCGCGCTATTTTCCGCCAAATGCCGCGTACGCTCTTCCAGCCGATAGGGTCCCGCCGGCGGGGGGGGCGGAGGCGGGGGGGGCGGAGGGGGGGGTGGATTCGGATTCGGCTTGGGCTTTGGATTGGGGTTGGGATTTGGATTCGGCTTGGGTTTCGGGTTGGGATTCGGCGGCGGGGGGGTGGCGGCGGAGGAGGGGGCGGGGCATTGGGATCCGGTTCGTCTATCCACACCGCCCAGATCATGTAATCCAGATAAGCGGACCAATATTGAAAATTACTATTGCTGTTGGGGGTGGGGGTGGCATTGGGCATGATCACCGCCAGTTGGTTGTCAATAATCCAGCGATACGCCTTGGTACGGCGGAGGGCTTCGGAATCATTGGGGTTAATCCGGTAATAGCCGTTCATCGCGGGGTTGGCCAAGGGGCCATTATTGCTGGTCATTTGGGCATAAGCATACTGATTCGCGCTAACGCCCAGGGGGGCTCCCACATATTGCAGGGTGCCGGGATAGCTGCCAAAGTTTAAATCTGTAAACATTTTTTGCATGACGGCGTTCCCCACTCCGCCATAGGTGGCGTTGACCAGGGAAGTCGCCCAGGCGGGTTCGGCATCGTCATTCATCGAGCCGCTGAGATCAACCACAAAGGCGATATCCCGCGGCATAGCAGAGGCGACCGCGCTGGCCTGGAGGGCGACAGAGTTTCGACCAAAGATCCGGGCAAAGAAAAGACCCGCCTCGCCTCCCGTAGAGCTATCACACCGGGCGGTCACCCGGACGGCATTGGCCGTGGAACCGGTCGGGACAAAGGTGCGGGCGTCATGGTCCCAAATACCAAACTCGACATCAGAGCCCCCTATTTGCACGGATCGCCCGGCCGCATTGTGAAACGCGCCATATTCCTGGGCCTTGGCCACGGCATCCGCCAAGGGGCGGCCTATCTCAAACGAAGCCGCCAACGCGGCGGAATCGGCGGCGTTCTGCAATTGGGTGCGGACCAGCACCACATAACCGCAGTCAATACTCAGCGCGACCATGCTCAGCAGCACGATCATCATCACCGCAGTTAGAACCAGCGTGGCGGCCCGGCGACGGTGTTTGTGTAAACGTTCCAATAGCATATCTCAGCCCTTGTGCTAGGCGGTCGGGGACCGCGCGCAGAGATTTCCAGACAAAGAAACCTCTGTTCCCGCGTTTAGAAACTGTGGGATAGATTTGGCCGGGACGCAAATTTAAAGAAAGGCTTATCGATGCCGAAACCGACAAAAAAATTCCCAAGCTCGCAAAAACGACAAAATCGTTAAAATTGGCAGCGGTCGTTGCGGGGCATTCAGATTTCCAATAAGTTAGTTTCAAACTTCTTGTTTTAAGTTTCTTTCCGGATTTCACGTTCAGCTTTGCCAGTTCTCCGGTTTGCTCATCCGCGCGGCCTGGCTGGCCAAATCCACCCCGGTTAATTCAGACCAGGCCCCCAGCAACTCTCCAAAGACCGGGCCTGGCTGGCCTGTGCCAATGGCCTGTCCGTTGCAGCTCACCGCCGGCAATATTCCAAATGGAGTGCTGGTCAATAGCACTTCCTCGGCGGCTTGCAACTCCTCTAGCTCGATCGGCCGGTCCTCAAACACCCAACCTGCGGCGGTGACTAATTCCGCCGTCACTTCCCAGGAAATGCCCCGCAGGATTCGCGCTCGGGGGGGGCTAATGACGCGCGGTCCCCGCACCACCAGGACATTTGCGCTGGAAGTTTCATTGACTTGGCCAAATTCGTCGAGCAGCAACGCCCGCGCGCCTTGCTCGGCGGTTGCGGCGGACTGATCCGCCAGATGGTAATGCATCCGGCTGCGGCATTTTAACTCGGCGGGCCAGTTAGCGGGGCTAACCTGGCGATACGGAGTGGTTCTTAAGCGAACGCCGTCGCGGTAGGCGTTACTCCAGCGGTCAAATGCCAGGGGAAACGTGTGGATATTGACGGTTGGCCCGGTCTGCCCCGCGCGGGCAAAGGATGGCAGCGTTCCCGGCGTGATCGCCACCGCCAAGCCCAGATCATCGCCGTTTTCCAGGAGCGCGTAATTATATTTGGCCAATTCCTCCGCGGCCCGGTCGATTTCTTCCAGGGGGAGTGGCGATGTCATCCCCGCGATTTCCAACGAGCGCGCCAGCCGCCGCCAATGCTGGGCCGGTCGAAACAAACTTCCCCGAAAAGTGCGCAGTTGCTCGCTAATTGTCACGCCCAGGACAAATCCGGCATCCGTGAGGGGGATGGAGACTTGGTTTGCGGGCAAAAACATGCCATTTTGATATGCCAGGGGAGTGCGCATATCGCTATCCTAACTCCGCTTTGTACAATGCGGGAGGGTCGCGCGAATTTTGCGGCCCCTCCGATATTGGCATTGCTCACCCCTTCCGCGCCCCCTTGGCATATGCAGTTAGGCTCGACCTGGATCGACGACACTTACGCCGAAGCCTTTCGCCTGCGTTATGCCCGGCTGATTGTGACCGCCGCGGACGATTACTGGCTGGCAGCCGCCACGCGCGCCGTGACGGGTTACGCCTGTTCGATTATTGCCTGCGATGCGGAGGCTGGCCCGGAACGACGGCTCCCCGCCGACCAGTCGCCGGATGGCCGACCCGCGGTTGCCCTGCTCTTCTTTGGCTTTTCCACCGCCGCCCTGGGGGCAGCACTGGTTAAACGAGCCGGCCAGTGCCTGATGACCTGTCCCAGCACCGCCGTTTATGATGGCTTGCCCGAGAGCGCCGAACGCATCCCCCTGGGCCAGATGCTCCGTTTTTTTGGAGATGGATTTCAAAAAAGCAAGCAAATTGCCAGCACGCGCTATTGGCGGATCCCCGTCATGGATGGGGAATTCCTGTGCGTGGAGTCGGTCGGGGTGGAAAAAGGGATTGGCGGGGGAAACATTATTATCCAAGCCGACCAACAAGCGACGGTCCTGGCCGCCGTTCGCCAGGCGGTCCAGGCGGTAGCCGAGCTTCCGGGCGTGATCACTCCTTTTCCCGGCGGAGCCGCCCGTAGCGGCAGCAAGGTTGGTTCCAGGTATCAAAAGCTGCGGGCCAGCACGGCGGAGGCGTTTTGCCCGACGTTGCGCGGCAGGGTCGCTTCTCGGTTGCATCCCGCGGCCAACCACGCCTGTGAAATTGTGTTTGATGGGGTGGACGAAACCAGCGTGGGCCGGGCCATGGCCACGGCCCTGCGGGCGGGAGCCCTACCGGATGTGGTCGCCCTGAGTGCGGGAAATTACGGCGGGAACCTGGGCAAATTTCATTTTCATCTCCGTCAATTGCTGGCGGAATATCATCCCTAGGTTCGGGCGGATTTGTCGCTGACAAACCGCTCCCCGAATTGCACTTTTTCGTTCCAGGCCCTACATTACAGACATGTTTTTACGATCTTAGGCGGTCGTTGTGGGGAGAATGCCGCGGTGGCCAAGCGACCGGCACGAATTTTGGTATGTTCTCCCGCGGGGCTGTCCCTGCCGCGCGAGGAATTGCAACGGGTACTCCGCGTCGAGTGGGTCCATGCCCCTAGCACCACGGAGGCGCTGCGTCTTGCGGCGGACACCCCCTGCGACTTGATCATTGCCACCCACGCGCCGCCAACTTTTGACGCGTTGGAATTACTGGGGCAAGCGCTGGCCAGCGACCCCGCGCAGCCGGTCATCATCTTGGATGAAACTCCCAGCGTTCCCGAGGCGACCCAATGCCTGCGGCGCGGGGCGGCGGATTATTTGGCTTTTCCCGTAGGGGAAGAGGATCTGGTCGCGGCGGTAGAACGCGTTCTGCGGGACCGCCGCCGTGATGCTGAAAACCGCTTATTGCGGCGCCAAGTCGAGCGTACGTATGCTGGTTTTTCCGACATTATCGGGGCCAGTCCCCCGATGCAAAAAGTATTTGGCACGATCGAACGGCTGACCGGCAGCTCGGTGGATGTGTTGATCCTCGGCCCCACGGGGACCGGCAAGGAACTGATCGCCCGCGCTATCCACCGCCGCAGCCCCCGCGCCGCGCAGCCCTTTGTGCCGATTGATTGCGGCGCCATTCCCGAAAACCTGATCGAAAGCGAGCTTTTTGGCCACGAACGGGGAGCGTTTACCGGCGCGGAGGCGCGGCGGATCGGGTTATTGGAATTTGCCGACGGCGGGACGATCTTTTTGGATGAATTGGGCGAGCTCCCCCTGCCGCTCCAGGCCAAGCTGTTACGCGCCTTGCAAGAGCGCAAGATTCGCCGCGTGGGAGGCCGGGAAGAGTTGGATGTGGACCTGCGGGTGATTGCCGCGACTTCCCGCGATTTGGATGCCATGATCCGGCAGGGACAATTTCGCCAGGATTTGTATTATCGGGTTAATGTCGTGCGGATTGACCTGCCCCCCTTGTGCCAGCGGGGGGATGACCTGGGTCTGTTGGCGGAGTACTTTTTACACAAACACGCCCGCGAGACAGGGCGGATGATCACCGGCTTTTCGCCCGAGGCCTATCAAGTGCTCAAGCAATATCCCTGGCCGGGCAATATCCGCGAATTGCAAAACGCCATTCGGCGAGCGCTGGCGTTGACGCAAGGGAACAAGATCGAGGTGGATGATTTGCCGGATGAGATTGTCGTGGCGGCGGGAACCCGGGGGGAGGCGGTCAGTGATAAGCCGCAGGGATATTTTGCCTTGCGGGACCAACATGTGGCCCGGTATGAGTTGCAATACTTAAGCGATCTGTTAGCGCGGCACCACGGGGATGTCCCCGCCGCCGCGCGCGAGGCCAAACTGCCCCGGGGAACTTTATATCGCCTTTTAAAAAATCATGCCCTCGAACCAGAGGATTTTCGCTAGTGCTGTCTCAAAGCGATGGATTTGAATAGGTCGGATCAGCCATGGCGAGCTAACCCTCGGTTTTTGCCGCTCCAACCATTGGCTAGCGTCCGACGACTTATCCCTTACATTGTTGCCACCTTGATTTCACTCCCTTGATTTTTTCTGAAAGCCCTTGTGCCATGCCACCCGCCGCTTTTGCCTCCGCCAGCAGCACCGATCCCGACCTATCCCGCGCGATCTCGACGGTCGCGGGGCGGCTCTTAGAGCAACTAGCCCAACCCGCGCATTTAGCCATGGTCTTTGCCACTCCCGAATATCTGCCCTTTCTTGCGCGGGTAAGCGGGGAATTTCGCCGGGCTTTTCCCCAGGCGGTCTTGCTGGGTTGTACCGCCGAGTCACTGGTCGCCACCGGAAAAGAAATCGAATCGGGACCGGCGCTAGCAGCCTGGGTCGCCTGTTTACCCGCCACTCGGGTAATACCCGTGCACTGGCAATTTACGGCCACGCCCGACGGTCCCCGGTTAACCGCGCAACCGCCCGACTGGCTCCCCGCCCAGCAAGATGGCGGCCAATTGTTAATCTTGGGCGAGCCTTACAGTTTTCCGGCGGATTACTTGCTGGAACACCTACAAAAAGAGGCGCCGCGTTTGCCTGTGCATGGCGGTATGGCAAGCGGGGGGCAGGGGCCCGGGCAAAATCGTTTGCTCTTTCAAGATGAAATCCTGCCTAGCGGGGCGGTCGGCGTCTGGTTGGCCGGGGGAGTGCGCATCCGCAGCGTCGTCTCCCAAGGTTGCCGACCAATTGGCCGTCCCTGGATCATTACCAAAGCCGAGCGAAATGTCATCTTTGAACTGGGGGGGCGCCCCGCCATGCTACAGTTGCGCGAAATTTTTGAATCCTTGCCCGAGGCCGACCGCGAACTGTTACGTAGCGGCCTGCATGTGGGCCTGGCCATGAGCGAATACCGCGATGAATTTCGCCGGGGGGACTTTCTCGTGCGGGGCGTTGTGGGGGCCGATCCCAAAAGCGGCATGATCGCCATCGGGGATGACGCCCGGGTGGGACAAACGATGCAATTTCATGTGCGGGACGCGGAAACCGCCAGCGAAGATTTGCGGGAATTGCTACGGCCCATCGCGCTCTCCGCGGGCAGAAACGCGGGGGCATTGTTGTTTACTTGCAACGGACGGGGACAACGGCTGTTTGCCGAACCGCATCACGACGCGCAGGCCCTGGCGCGGCAGTGGGGAGAGTTGCCCTTGGCTGGTTTTTTTGCCGCCGGAGAGATCGGCCCGGTATGCGGGGGGAATTACCTGCATGGCTATACGGCCAGCGCGGTGTTGTTTGAAGCGTTGGAAGAAGCGTCATTGCAACCAGGGGCAAAATAATGTTTGCTTGCCGTGGGACAATGTCGCCGGAATACTTAGGTACAGGGATGCGATTTCCTGTGAATAATAAGTTGGCTTTTATATTGTCCAAGACGTGAAAAATAGTTGGGTCATCATGCCAAAACGCAACCACGATATGGTAGTAAGCATATCATGGAATTGCGTGAGCCGCTTTGCGCTGGTACCGCGCTCAACCAGCGGCCAAAGAGGTTGTCATAAGTGTGTTATCGAAGTGGCATAATTGAAAATAAAAGAACGATAAAATTCAATCAATCAATTCAGCAAGCGTAGCCAATTCTAGATCCGGCTGACGCAGTTCCCCATGCCCACCGCCGATGCCATCGGTGGCTTTGTGGCCCCGATCTCCGCGCGTTTTGAGTTCTCATGCTTGCCACACCTTGTCCCCCTCTCCGCGCTCGAGCAAGCTGCGCAGCGACAGCGCGGCGTGCCGCTTTGCCAGGCGTTGGCCCCGTTCATCCAGGACCAAGGGGCAGTGGTACCATGCCGGAGTCGGCCAGCCTAATGCCTCGTACAGCAGGATTTGCCGGGCGGTGCTGGTCAAGAGATCCGCGCCGCGCACAACTTCGGTGATATGCATGGCGTGATCGTCCGCCACCACCGCCAGTTCATAACTAGGAAAGCCATCCTTGCGCCAGACCAGAAAATCTCCAAAATCCACGCCCGCCACGCGCGCGGTCGCCCCTTGGCATAAATCCACAAACTCGATTCGCCGTCCGTCCGGCACGCGAAACCGCCAATTAACCTGCCCTGGCTCTGTGCATTCAACGCCCGTGCCAGTTACAGGCCGCAGACGGGGGGGAAAAATCGGTTCTTCGTCGTCGGGGGCGGGTCCCTCTGGTTCATGGGGCGCGGAGAGCGCCGCGGCCACGTCCCGCCGCGAATGCGGACTGGGATAAATCGTCCCCGTGGCCTGCAACAGTTGCCACACCCGCTGATACCACGCTCCCCGTTCACTTTGCGTGTAAGGGCCATCCGGCCCGCCGACATCCGGCCCCTCGGACCAGTCGATGCCAATCGCCCGCAAATCGGCGATTGCACCCGTCGCGTATTCCGGGCGGCAGCGGGCCTGATCCAGATCTTCCATCCGCAAAATCAGCGTCCCCCCGGCTGCCCGCGCGCGGGAAAACGCAGTCCAAAAGGTACGCCCATGACCCAGGTGCAAATCGCCGCTGGGCGTGGGGGCGATCCGGCCGCGGTAGGGGAGAGTCATCATCTGCCAATGTAGCGCGCATCAGCCCTGGGAATTTTTTCAAACACTGCGTCTTTAAGTTGCATTTGTTGAATTAAATTCCACAGCGCGAGAAATTCTGGATGGGATGCCAATATCTCCCTATGCGTGGAATCCCATGCGATCCATTTCCCAGAATACTCCACCGGCACCGGCGGGATCGGTTGCATGCATTGATATTGGGGAGGCATTTTTTCTTTTGACAGAAAATTTAATGAGCAATGCTTGTTTGAATTGACTGATAATCAATTGTTACTGTAACAAACGAATGGCCACGTTGGTAGCACGATAAATCAGCGGTCATCCCATTCCTCGCGATCCTCGCGCGTATGTGTCAGTATCTCTTCTGTACTTCGCAACACCGTTGCTTTGCCAAAGGTATTGGCAATAGAACTATTATGGAACAGCCCCACCCGTTCCTCAATCCACCGCGCACTCACAAACCGTCTCCAGATTGTTTCCCAGGCCTGTTGGATTTGGTGTAATGTTTCCGCTGGGGGCGGCTGCGCGACAACTTTTTTATCACGCGACGGGGCAGCGGCCACGGTGGCTTGGTCAGGTACTGGTTCATCGTTAATTATACGACCATAGGCATTTAGCCCTGGTTGCGGATGCAATTGTTCCCGCGCTGGCTCCTCCACCGGCACAAAGCCCGCCCAGGTTAGTTCCAGGCCCCAGTGTTGTAGCCGCGCGACTTCGTTGATTCGTTCTTGCACGCGCAACCCCCAGACTACCCCGTACAGATCACGAAACTCTCGCCACGCCGCGGCATAACGGGTATTGGCCAGTGCGGCCAGGTCAAACCTATCAGGTGTGAAATCTCGGGATGCCTTTGCGTCGACATTCGCTTCCAGGGTAAGCGCAGCACGCTGTGTCAAGCCAGGTGTCTGTTTTTCCGCCGATGCCATCGGCGGCTTTGTGATTTGTGTCCGAATCAGCAACGGAACCATACCCAGGCACCCCACCCCCAGCGGCCAATCCCACTCGCCCAAGCGCGCTCCCCCCGACCAGGGGAGCTGCGGCCACAGCAATATCGTCTGGGCGGCTGTTAATAGTGCCACCGGCCCTAAATATCGCGTCGGCAGCCAGTTGCTCAGTTGCACTACCAAGAGAATCACCACAAAACCGCCGCGGACCGGTTGACGGTGCAGTTCCCAGGTCCAACCCAACAGCAGCGATTCGAGCGCGGGCCAGATCAACGTGACCCACAGGGTCAGCACAATCAGTTGCCACGCTCCGTGCTGGGGGCGTTTGGCCCCCAGGATGGCCATCGCGGGCAAGAATGTGGTCGCCACCATCAAAAACCGTACCGGCCCGGCGGCATCTAGGTTTTCGGCCGTTATCCCGCTCGTACATAGCTGGTATAGGCTCACTCCGTGGCCAATCGTGATCGCCACGCCAGAGAGGATTCCCCACGCCCAAGCGTAGAGCAGCGTGGTCCCGCGTAATGATATGTATATTGATCCCAGGGATATTATCCCAGCGACTAAAAAAATAACGAGTATAATATTCAAAAACGTTAACACACGTGCAGCATGAAAAGTAAAGGGGTAAAACAAGAAACCAGGAGTGCATTTATCAATAAAATCAAAGGCGACTAACTTTGATTACAGTTTAACCACGAATTCTAATGCGAGATTCTTGCACAATCCAAGTTTTCCCTACCAAAGGCTCAGTCTCAAATAAGGGGATAATTTTACGTAGATTTAACAAGCAATTCTGCTTATCTTGTCGAACTAGTCGGAATACGATAATTCCTGAATAATCTTTTGGTGGAAAACGTCTTATTTCCGCGAAATCTTGATCAAATGAGACCACAACCCTTTGCTCTAGCTGGCAAACTTGTGCGATAACCATGTCTGACATGCCAGAAAGAGCCTGCTCACCTACAGTAACCGCATCATGGCCTGCATTCTTAAGTTCGCTGGCAACTTCCACGGGTAAATTTTCGACAATTTTGAATTTCAAGATCATCCCACACCCTGCGGTAGGGTCACGATACGTTCCTGGGCTAGTTCGGCGGCATAACTCAACGCCGCCGCCAAATCTTGGGATGATAAAGCCGGATAACTTTGTAGGATTTCCCGTTGGTCCAAACCTGCGGCCAAATTGTCAAGAATCACACTGATTGGGATCCTGGTGCCACGTATGCATGCTTGACCCTGACAAATTGCGGGATCAAAGGCGATATGCGACTGCCAATTCATTGTGACCTTTCTACATTAAAGGGTATACAGTTGAGGTTAATTCTATTATACCGCCTGGGCGGACCCTGCGGACCAAAAATGTTGCCAAAACGCCACATCTTTCCTTGCCCTGGGGCATTTTACCGCGCATCCTTGTGGAGTGAATGTGCGAACCGGGATGATTCAAAGCCCCCCCGTCCGCAACCTTAAATTTATCAAATATTCCCCTGGAGGCGACCATGAAATTTTCACGCGTATTCCTGGCGGCGGCGCTCTTTTGTAGCCTCGTGCAAAACGCCCCGGCGGTGGAAATGTTCACCCACTTTGGTCGCGAGATGGATCGCCTGGGCTTTGAACCATTAAACGCCGTCAAACGCAAATATCCCGGTTACCGCCTGCCCAACGGTCAGCGCATCCCGGTGCAGCCCGCGCCCGGGGCGCATCCGTGGTCGTGGCGTGGTTGGTAGTAGCGTATTCCGTAAGCAAGATTAAGAGTATTAAACCGGACGCTAGCGCGTGGCGGCAGATGATTTACGCAGTTAGTGTCAAATCAGCCGTTGGGCGCTAGCCCACGGTTGCTGTGCCGTAAACGTCCAAACAGTTACATGTTGTATTTTGCCAGATTTCCCTATAGATCGCTGGCGGGAACGCGCCGATCCGCGTAAATTAGTCGTATGGATATTCTTGCGGAAATTGTCGCCCATAAACGCGCCGAAGTCGCCGCCGCGCGCGCCCAAACACCGCTGGTCCAGATCCAAGCTGGGTTGGCCGATGCGCCGCCGGTGCGAAATTTTTTTCAGCCGCTCGCCCAGCCGGGGGGGATCAAGCTAATTGCCGAGGTCAAGCGCGCGAGCCCCTCCGCCGGTTTGATCAGGCCAGACCTGGACCCGGTGGCGATTGCCCGGGTGTATGAGTCCGCGGGGGCGAGCTGCCTGAGCGTGCTGACCGACGCGCGGTACTTTCAGGGGTCGCTGGAGGACCTGACAGCGGTCAAGCGGGGGGTCGCGCTACCCGTGCTGCGCAAGGATTTTATCATTGATCCGTATCAAGTCTACGAAGCCCGCGCGGCGGGAGCCGACGCCGTACTACTGATTGCTGAATGTCTGGACGATTGCGACCTGCGTTCGCTGCACAATCTAATTGTGGATTTGGGGATGACGCCGCTGGTGGAGATTTATGACGCGGAGAATCTGCAGCGGGTCTTTGACGCGGGAGCCACGCTAATCGGCGTCAATAACCGTAATTTGCGAACCATGGTCACCGACCTGGGCCATGCGCTGCGGTTGCGCCCCCGGGTCCCCGACCAATGCGTATTTGTCGCCGAAAGCGGCATCAAGACCCGCGCCGACGTGGAGCAACTGATCGCGGCCCGCGTGGATGCGATGCTGGTCGGCGAGAGCCTGCTCCGCCAGCCGGATCTGGCGGCGGCGGTGCGGGGACTGTTAGAAAGTGGCTAATGCCAAGTCCTCAACCGCTAAGACAAGAAGGGGACTGGGGATTTCAAAGAGAAGCAAACATCCGCATTGCGTGGCTTCAACTTGAAATTAGAAATTTGAGAAGCCGATCCGTGAAAATCTGTAAAATCCGCAGCATCTGTGTTCCCGTCTTTTAAAATGTATTCCGCTAGGCCTCACCCCATGCACTATGCCACCGATCGCACGTTGCAACCGGCGGAGTTTATTGACCTGTTGCGGCGTTCCACACTGGCGGCGCGGCGGCCCGTGGATGACGTGGCGACGATCACGGCGATGCTCGCCCGGGCCAACTTGCTGGTCACCGCCTGGGAGGGAGAGTTGCTGGTGGGGGTCGCGCGGTCGTTGACTGATTTTGAGTATTGCTGTTATTTGTCGGATTTGGCGGTTGATGCCGCCTATCAGCGGCTGGGAATCGGCCGCGAGCTGATTCGCCGGACCCAGGCGCAATTAGGTCCGCGGGCGACATTAATTCTCTTATCCGCGCCCGCCGCCGTGGATTACTATCCGCGCTTGGGCTTTACCGCGCACCCCTCGGCCTGGACGATCAACGCACGGAAAGAGCTTCTGAGCCATGATTAGATTCGGTGCGCCAATTTAGCCTTCCGCCGTGGCGGCGGGGACGCGCGGCTGGATGTTGCGGCGGTATTCTCCCGGTGTTTTTCCCTCGTCCCGTTTAAAGACCACGCTCAGATACTCGCTATGGCGAAAGCCGGTCAGACTAGCGATTTCAGTCAGGGGCAGTTCGGTTTCGGCCAGCAGTTCCTTGACCCGCTTGAGCTGCGCCAAGCGGATTTCTTGCTGCGGCGAGCGGCGCAAGTACTTGCGAAACAGCCGCTCCAAGACACTTCGCGAAACTTGCAGATGCCGCAGCAAATCCGGCACGGTGATCCCCCGGCAGGCATGTTCGCGAATAAATCGCACCGCGGCGGAAACATCGGCATTGTCGATCGCCAACACATCGGTGGAATGCCGCGTCACCACGCCCACCGGTTCGACCACGACTTGATGCAGGGGGGGCGTCTGGCCCGTCATCAGTTGATCAAGCATTTGCGCCGCTTCAAAGCCAATCCTGCGCGGGTTAAGCACCACGCTGGATAGGGGGGGGTCGCACAGATCGCAGAGGATTTCGTCATTATCCACGCCTATGACCGCCACTTCCTCTGGCACGGCCAAATCCATTCTGCGGCAGGCATCAAGCACGTTTTGCCCGCGCAGGTCGTTGGCGGCAAAGACACCCACGGGGCTTTTGAGCTTTTTTAGCCAGATGCAGAGTCGCTTTTGTTGTTCGTCCCAGGGGAGCGCGTTCATTCCCAGCCAGTCGGATTCAAAGACGGCGCAACTGGTCGGTTGGGGGATGGCCGCCAAAAAGCCGTCCCGCCGCCTCCGCGACCACAGGTGATTCCCAAACCCGCAGAACGCAAAATTACGAAAGCCCCTTTCCAGCAAATGCGCTGCCGCCATGCCGCCAATGGACTCGTGGTTGTTCCAAATATTCGGCAAGCCCTGGTCGCCATGGATATCCGTCAAATCGACGGCGGGAATACCCAACCGCTGGATCAGCCGGACGACCTCGGGCGAGGCCGACCGCGTAATAATGCCATCCCCCTGCCAATCTTTCAGCCAGGTTGGCGGCGGAGCCATCAGTTCCCGCAAATCCAGCGATACCGACCAATGCCGGAGCGAAACCAAATACTGCGCAATCCCGCGCAGGACTTCCCGCCCAAAATAAAGCGATGTTTCCACCATGAGCAACACATTTTTGCGATCCATTGCCAAACGTTGACCTCTTTCCAAATGTTAAATTACTTTACACTCCCCTTACCCTACTATAACCACAATGCGCAAAGATTCTCAAGATTGAGATTCTTGACATAACCGGTTTTTCCCCGGGCGATCCTTGCGGCAGGAAACTTGGGGAAGTGCCTTTTCCATCAGACTTATTAAAATTACGTCAATATTTGCGAATACAAGCAGTTGGATTAGGAAAAGATTCTCAACCAAGAGTTGGATAATCTCATTGATTTCTCTTTTTCGACAAGTGTAAAATTTATCAAGAAACACTAGTTTATGTTAATCTTTGCGAGGGGTCACTTTCCGGGGTTTTGCCCTTTGGATGCTTCTCTCCGCAATCTTTGTTAAGCTGAGTGTTCCCGCCGTTCGTTTGCGGGGGGTGGAAAGAATCAGTCTGCCTCCCCACTTCTTTTAACCTTGTGTGAAAGTTCCTGCGCATGCCCCGCACCGCGTTGCCTATGCCTGTGTGCCGCACGATCAATATTCCCGTACTTGGGATGGCTCTATTTCATTTTTATTACGCCATGGCGCGGAGTGGGTTTTGGGCCGCAGCGATCTGGCTGGTCTGGCTGTTTTGTTCCCTCCCCCGCGCGGCCGTAGCTGATGCGCCATTGCCGCAAATTGACTTTGCCACGCAAATCCAACCCATCCTGGCTAGGCGTTGTTATTCGTGTCATGGCCCGGGTCACGACGAAGGGGGTTTGCGACTGCACAAGCCCGAGGCGGCCTTTCAAAAGCTCGATTCCGACAAACATGCCATTGTCGCGGGAAAACCCGACTCTAGCGAACTGTTGCGGCGGATCAGCGCCGAAGATGCCGACGAACGGATGCCCCCTACCGGTAAACCCCTCAGTGAGGCCGAAGTCTCGCTTGTCCGCGCCTGGATTGAACAAGGAGCCAAATGGGAAGCCCATTGGGCGTTTCAACCGATCAAACCCGTCGAGCCGCCAGTCGTGCGACAGTCCGACTGGGTGCGCAACCCCATTGACGCGTTCATTTTACAAAAACTGGAACAGGCGGAATTGTCCCCGGTGGGAGAGGCGTCCAAACTGGCCTGGATTCGCCGAGCGACCTTTAATACGACCGGCCTCCCCCCCAGTCCCGCGGAAATTGCGGACTTTCTGGCGGACAATTCACCGCAGGCCCACGATCGTGTGATCGACCGGTTGCTGGCCAGTCCGCATTACGGAGAGCACGCCGGGCGGAAATGGCTGGACCTGGTCCGCTATGCCGAGACGAATAGTTTTGAGCGGGACGGCGTCAAACCGAACGCCTGGCGCTATCGTGATTATGTCATCCGCGCCTTTAACAGCGACAAACCGTACGATCGCTTTATCAAGGAACAACTGGCCGGGGACGAACTCCCAGACGGCGGGACCGAGGGAATCATCGCTGCCGGATACTACCGCCTGGGCCTGTGGGATGACGAACCGGCCGACCCAGAGCAAGCCCGCTATGATGAATTGGACGATATGGTCAGCACGACTAGCCAGGTGTTTTTGGGCCTGACCGTGGGCTGTGCCCGTTGTCACGATCACAAAATCGACCCAATCCCACAAAAAGACTATTACGCATTTTTGGCATTTCTGCACGAGATCCAACCCTATGGCCGCCGCGGTGACGGCAACAATTACAACCAAGTTGCTATTCAAACAGAAGAACAAGCCGAGGCTCAACGATTATGGCTTAGCGAGCAAGAGCGCTTGGGGGGGGAAATTCGCGCGCTGGAACTGATTGCGCTGCAAAAACTGCCGGAAGTGGAGAAGGCGGACAAGTCTGAGGAGGAGCAATTAGTCCGCACCCGCGAACGGATTAAGGACCTATTGCAGCCGCAGGAACACCACATTTATCAAACTTTTCGCCAGCAATTGGAGGAGCTAAAAAAGAAAGGCCCCACCACGGCGCAGGCCCTGAGTATTGTCACCTACCCCGCGCCGCCCGTCACCCAAGTGCTACTGCGGGGAAATCCCCACACACCGGGAGACGCGGTCGAGCCGCAGTTTTTGGATGTGTTGGGGGGAGGAACGCCCGCGGTCCAATCCTCTGCGGGCGGAAAAACCTCGGGCAGGCGGACGGCCTTGGCCAACTGGATTGCCTCCCCAGAAAATTACACCACCGCGCGGGTCATGGCCAATCGGGTCTGGCAGCAGCATTTTGGGCGGGGAATTGTGCGCTCGGCAAATAACTTTGGCAATTTGGGGACGCCGCCGACTCATCCGGAGCTGCTGGATTTTTTGGCTGGCGAGCTGATCCACAACGGCTGGCGGCTAAAACCATTGCACAAGTTGATCATGTCCTCCCAGGTGTATCGCCTGGCCTACGCCGATCATCCAGTGGCTGTGACCCGCGATCCCGCGAACGAGTTGTATTGGCGGTACGATATGCGGCGGCTCAGCGCGGAGGAAGTCCGCGACACCATGCATGTGGTGACCGGGGAATTTAACAATCAAATGTTTGGGCCAAGCTTTTACCCCCAAATTCAGGCCGAGGTACTAGCGGGACAATCCGTCCCGGGAAACGGTTGGGGTAAATCCTCCGCCGCGGAAGAAGCCCGCCGCAGCATTTATATCCATGTCAAGCGCTCGCTAATCACTCCGCTTTTGTCCGTGTTTGACTTTCCCGAAACTGACAGCAGTTGCGAAGGGCGGTTTATCACCACGCAGCCCAGCCAGGCGCTGGCCATGTTTAACGGAGAATTTTTTCACCAGCGGGCGGCGGCCCTGGCCGAGCGGGTGACACGCGAAAAACCTAATGACCGCGCGGCCCAGGTGGCAACGGCCCTGGGCTATGCCCTGCAGCGTCCCGCCGACCCGGCGGATGTGGATCGCGGCGTGGCCCTGATAGGTCAATTGCAAGAACAGCACAAGTTGAGCGACGCGGAGGCGTTAAAATATTATTGTCTGAGCGTGCTCAACCGTAACGAAGCGATTTACGTCGAGTAAATGGAAGAGGCGACTCTGTCGCCGATTTGGTTTTTTTGGCAGGTGTTGGATTTAGGCAATTGGAAATTTCGGATTTCAAATTTGAGATTTGTGATACCCAAAATACTCCCTGCTCTCAGCACCAATTCTAATTTACCCAATTCCCATTTTGTAATTCACCTTCCCCATTCTTAATTTTGAATTCTTAATTTTTAATTCTGCCCACTCCCATGTCCACCCACGATTACGATTGCACTCCCCGCCCCCTCAAGTCCGGCCGGGCAGCGTTTTGCCAGCGCACCCGTCGCGAGTTCCTCTGGCAGGCGGGGGCCGGTTTTGGCTCGGCGGCGCTGGTGTCGCTATTATCCGCGGAGGGATTTTTTGATTCACCGGCCTTGGCCGCGACCGCTGGCGCGACCAGCGCTAATCCCCTGGCCCCCAAGACGCCCATGCTGCCCGCGCGGGCCAAGAGCGTGATTTGGCTCTTTATGTATGGCGGTCCCAGCCATATCGACACGTTTGACTACAAACCGACGATGATTGGCATGGATGGCAAAACGATACCCGTCAAAACATTTGGCCGCGGGGGAAAGAAAAATTCCGGCCGCATCGTCGAGCCGCGCTGGAAATTCCAGCAATACGGCCAATGCGGCAAATGGGTCAGCGATTTGTTTCCGCATCTGGCCAACCATGTGGATGAGATCGCGTTTATCCATAGCATGACGGCCGACTCCCCGATCCACGGGTCTGCCATGCTGCAAATGAATAGCGGCAAAATTCTTTCGGGAGCCCCTTGCCTGGGATCATGGGTGAATTACGGCTTGGGGACGGTGAATGAAAATCTGCCTGGCTTTGTCGTGATGTTGGACCCCAGCGGCGGACCGATTAGCGGCGCAAAAAACTGGTCCAGCGGCTACATGCCCGCCACCTACCAGGGGACGCTGTTTCGGGGGAATGGCGCGCCGATTTTGGATTTGCGGCCCCCGGAGGGAATGACCCGCGAATTGCAGCGCGATCTGTTGGACGAGCTGCACACAGCCAATACGCGGCATCAGGCCGACCACGCGGGAAATAGCGAACTAGCCGCGCGGATCGCCAGCTATGAATTGGCGTTTAAGATGCAGGAAAGCGCCCCCGAGGCGGTCGATTTGTCCAGCGAAACCCAAGAAACCCTCGACCTGTATGGCGTCGGCAATAAGCGTACGGACGACTTTGGCCGGCGGTGTCTGCTGGCCCGGCGGTTGGTCGAGCGCGGCGTGCGGTTTATCCAGCTCTATTCTGGCGGAGCACATAATGACGAAAACTGGGACGCGCATGGCGACCTGGAAAAAAACCACAACCACCACGCGGGAAACACCGATCAGCCCATCGCCGCCTTACTGACCGATCTGAAACGGCGGGGGTTATTGGACTCGACACTGGTGGTCTGGGGGGGCGAGTTTGGCCGCCAACCAACCGCCGAAAACGCCACCGGCAGCGGCCGCGATCATAACTCCTACGGCTTTACCATGTGGCTGGCGGGGGGCGGGGTCAAAGGGGGGACCAGCGTCGGCACCACCGACGAACTGGGGAGCGCCGCCGTCGAAGAACCCTTCCACGTCAAACGCGTCCACGCCACCATTCTGCGGCAATTGGGCCTGGACCCTAACCGGCTTAGCTATTTCTACAACGGCCTGGACCAAAAACTGGTCGGCGTGGAACATGTGGACCCCATTAGCCAAATTGTGGGTTAAGCGGGACGCAATTCTATCAGTTCATTCCCCTCGACGGGCACTGCTTGCTTACGGCATGCTAGCAAGCTAAATTGTGGGGGTATGGGCAGGATGGGTTGTCTGTGCGGCGCGCCGGTTTGTCAAAAAGTCCGCCCAGCGGCTCAAAATTCGCAGTATCCCACCCCGCCGCTCGATAACTAATTGTGCGGTTCCCTTTTTAGGAACAATCTGTGCATGAAGCACCGCAGCCCCGAATGAGGATTCTTGCATGCCACTTATTTCCCACGAATCACTCCCCCGCGTCACTCCCGCCACGACATTTTCGCTCGCCCAGGCCAGGCAAATCGTCAAGGATGATTTTGAGCCAAATCCTTGGATTTATTGGACGGATTTTTTGGCCAGCAATATCGCGGGGACGGTCTGTTTTATGCTGGTGCGCAAGTTTCCGCTGTTCAGCTTGGCGCAGGTTTTGTTGTTTTTGGCGTCTTGCCTGTTATTTTATCGCTGCGTGCTGTTTATTCACGAGTTAGTCCATTTAAAAAGCACAAGCTTTCGCGCGTTTCGCATGGTGTGGAACTTGTTGTGTGGGATCCCGTTTTTGATCCCTTCGTTTTTGTACTATACGCATTTGGACCATCACCGCCGCAAGCATTACGGCACCCCCCATGACGGCGAGTATATCCCCCTAGGGAATCAATCGATCGGCGCGATTTTATTTTATCTTAGCCAAATCCTAATTATTCCCGCCCTGGCCATCGCGCGGTTCATGATCTTAACCCCGCTGACCTGGTTCATACCCGCCGTCCGCCGCTGGGTATTTAAGCATGCCTCGTCCATGATTATGGAGCCCGCGTATGTGCGGCCCATGCCCACGCCGCAGGTGCTGCGCATCTGGCGATTGCAAGAATTTGGCTGCCTGGTCGTCTGCTGGACAGTCGCTGTTTTGCTGTATCGCGGGCAACAGCCGGGTGTCACCCAGGAAATGCTTCAAACACCGATCCGCAACGGCGTATTGCCGTTCAGCTTTTTGGTCCAGGCGTATTTAACTTCTCTAGTGATTGTGGGCCTGAATGCCGTGCGCACGCTGGGTGCCCATCGCTTTTTAGGGGATGGCCAAGAAATGACTTTTAACGAGCAATTGTTGGATTCGGTCAATTACCCCCGGCGTCCCTTGCTGACAGGGCTATGGGCCCCCGTGGGGTTGCAATTTCACGCCTTGCATCATTTGTTTCCGTCGCTACCGTATCACAATTTGCGGCGGGCGCACAACAAACTAATGCGTGAATTACCAGAAAACTCACTTTACCGTCTGACCAACGCCGACAGCTTGTGGTCCGTGCTGGCGGGACTCTTTGCAGCGGCAAAGGATGCCCAACAGCGGAAAGCCGCCGCACAACCGCAGGGTGATTTGGTACGGGTGGCCTAAATACGCCTCCCAACTGGAGTAAAAGCTTCCAGTGTCGCGCTCTGGCCCCTTCAGTCAACAACAAATTGCCCGAATCCTGCCAACAAGCTCGCTTGCAAGGGCATTTATTGATAAAATAGCGGCAAGAGTCGGTGAATTTTCTTATCCCAGAGAGCGGCTATTTTATGCGTCCCTCTTGTTATCATTGCCATCGCGGCGCGCTCGGCTTTACCCTGGTGGAGCTGCTGGTGGTGATTTCCATTATTGGTGTCTTGGTATCAATGCTCTTACCCGCGGTCCAGAACGCGCGTGAGGCGGCCAATCGTGTCTCTTGTGCCAATAACCTGCGAAATATCGCCACCGCATGCCGCAACCATCTGGGGGCGCAGCGTTTTTTGCCCTCCGGGGGTTGGGGCTTTAAATGGGCCGGTGATCCCGACCGGGGCTTTACCCGCAAGCAAACCGGCGGCTGGATTTACAATATTTTACCCTATATCGAGGAAGGTCCCCTGCATGATCTGGGCAAGGGAAAATCCGTGGCTGAAAAGCGCGAAGCGGGACGCAAAGCCGCCGAGACGCCCCTGCGCATCATGACCTGTCCCACGCGGCGCATTCCTGCCGCGGTGCCATATAACTGGGATGCGAATTTTATGATCAATATCAACAGACCCAGCGTCATTGGCCATGCTGATTACGCGGGAAACGCCGGAGACCTAGGGGGGAATGATTTTCAGGGGCCGGGCGATACTAGTTTCCTTACTAAAAAAGACGCCCAGATTGACGCAATTTATCCGCAAACGGCAATCAACGCGTCGGGTATTTTTTATGCCCGCAGCGAAGTCCGCGAGGGAATGATCAAGGACGGCATGAGCAAGACGTATTTGATTGGCGAGCGGCACATCAGCATCACCGATTACGAAAGCGGCAAAGGCTACGATGATAACGAAGGCTGGAACTGCGGTTATAATAACGACATCAATCGTTGGACGCATTTGACTCCGGAGTTTGACTACCGACCGGGCAACGCCGCCAAGCTGGAGACATTTGGCGCCGCCCACACGCAGATTTTTAATATGGCCTTTTGTGATGGCAGCGTGCGGCAGATCAGCTTTGAAATTTTGGCCGATATTCACCGCGTTTCCGGCAACAGGCACGATGGGCAAATGATCAATGGCCGTCTGATCGACACTAGCACTCTGGGCCAATAAGCGCTGGGCTAAGTGGAGGCATTATCCCGCGGAGCGGGAAACGAAATTATTTGGGCATAAGGTTTACCGCCGGGTAATTCATTGGCAAGTTGGGTAAAATTGCGTTTTTTTGCGTGCGGTGACCACCGCGACAACCTATAAAAAAACGAATTCCGCCTGAATTCGGTGGAATTTTAGGGGGCGGTCGCTTTTCCCCCGACCCCGCCAGAAGTACACTAAGGAATCTCTGCAAGCAGCAAATCGGGAGGCTGCGTTTAGGCCGCACGACGCATAGATGTTTTTAATTGTTATGGGAGTTTGTCGGTATGAGTCAGGATGTCACAGCGGTTCCGACCCCGGTCGATCCCGCGCAGTCTCCACAATCCGCCCCCCCGCCGGAATCAATTGCCTCGGCGACCGCCGCGGCCGAGGGTTCGGTCCAATCCGCGCCGATCGACCCGGCGTCGGCAAACTCTCCCCCGTCCGCGAGCGCGGCCCCCTCCTCTGCCAGTACTTCCGGGACCGAAGAAAACGCCAGTCGCCCGCGAATAAAAATTGGCTCGCAGCGTGATAGCGGCCCGACCAAGATCCCCCCGCGGGTGACGACCGAATTCAAAACGCTGCCCCCGCCAAAACAGGTCTTTTTGCGAATGGATTCGCAGGGGAATTTTGCTCCACTTAATGCGCCCGCCCCCGCCCCTGGGACTCCGCCCCAAGGTCAACGTCCCGCGCAGGTCCAGCGCCCCCCACAGAAGGAGCGCCCCGCGCAACCCCCGCGTTCCGGGCAGGGCCAGCGTCCTCACCACGGCCAACAGCGTCCTCCCCAGGGCCAGCAGGGTCTCTCACCGACCGAGTCGTCATCACCCACCCAGCGACCCGTGGAACTTTCGAACAATCCATCCCCACCAACGACCAACCCCGTCGAGGTGGCCGAAGTTATCAATGTTTCCACCACCCCTCCCGCGCTCCGTGGGACACCGGATCACGCCGAACCCGCGCCGGCCGCCACCCCCGGCGACGCCCCCCAATACCGCCCCAAGCCCGCTCCATTGGGCGCAAGCCCCAAGAACCCGGCGTTTATTGTGGAAAAAAGCGGTCCCCGAATTGAAAAGCCCAGCATCCGGGCCCCGTTGTCCGAAGATCTAGAGGCAGAGTTGGCGGCGGCATTGGGCGAGGACTCTTTAAATGAGTTGATTGACCAGTCGAGCAAGCCGTCCATCGGGGCCAGCCTACCCCAGGACACCAAGCAACCCGCGCGCGTCCTGCGGGTCACGCGGGAGTTTGTGTTTGTGGAGTTGCCGGGGATGAACCAGGGGTCGCTGCAAACGATCGAGTTTGGCGAAAAGCCGCCGGAACCGGGGACCGTGCTAGAGGTAATGGTCACGCGGTTTCAACCCGAAGAAGGCCTGTACGAGGTCAACCTGACCACGTCCGCCATTAATGTCTCGGACTGGAATGAAGTGAGCGAAGGGATGGTCGTGGACGCGCGGATTTCTGGCCATAACAAGGGGGGGCTCGAATGCGAAGTGAACCGCCTGCGGGGCTTTATCCCCGCCGGCCAGGTCTCGCTGTATCGCGTGGAGGACCTCTCGCAGTTTGTCGGCCAGCGGCTGACCTGCGTCATTACCGAGGCTAACCGCGAACGGCGTAATTTGGTCCTCAGCCACAAGGCCATACTGGAACGCGAACAAGCCGAGGCCCGCGAAAAACTCAAAGCCGAATTAGAAGTCGGCCAAGAGCGCGAAGCGGTCATTCGTTCAATTCGCGACTTTGGCGCGTTTGCCGACTTGGGTGGAATGGATGGGCTGATTCATATTAGCCAACTTAGTTGGGAACGGGTCAAGCATCCCAGCGAAGTCCTGACCGAGGGCCAGCGGGTCAAAGTCAAGATTCAAAAAATCGATCCCGACACGGGCAAAATCAGCCTGTCGCTACGGGACCTCTTTCAAAATCCGTGGGAAACCGCCAACCTCAAATATCCCGTTAGTTCCATCGTCAGCGGGACCGTCAGCCGGATCATGGAGTTTGGGGCGTTCGTCAAGCTGGAGGCCGGCGTCGAAGGGTTGGTGCATATCTCGGAAATTTCGCACAAGCGGATCTTTCGAGTGGCGGATGTCCTGACCGAGGGACAACCGGTCGACGCCAAGGTGCTCTCGCTGGATATTGACAATCAAAAAATCGGCCTGTCGATCAAGGCCCTGACCATCAAACCGGAATTGGCCAAAAAGGCCGCCGAGGACGCGGCCGCCGCCGCGGAAGAAGCGGCCGCCGAAGCTGCTGCGGAAGAAGCCGCCAAATCCCGCCCCGTACGCGAACGCAAAGTCCCACTCAAAGGAGGCGTGGGCCGCGGATCCGGGGGAGAGCAGTTTGGGTTAAAGTGGTAACGGCCGCGTGATCTCTCTTTTGGGGATCATCCCTTTGCCAAAGGAAACGCCGCACCGGTTTTTTTACGGTAGGGATTTTTATACGTGTCCGACAGGCCTGGGAGTCATTAGATTCCACCCATTACCCCGCGCCGGTCTTCCCTTTCATCGCTCTAAATCGCTCTTGGGGCAGGGTGATCTGCGCGATGCGCAGGCCAAATTTTTCCCCGACTTTGACCGCCTCCCCCCTGGCAACAACTTGCCCGCCAACTTCCAAACTTAAAAATTCTTCGCACGATTTATCAAACTGGATAATCGAGCCTGGTCCAAATTGCAAAATTTGATGCAAATTCTGTTTCTTGGATGCCAACGACACGCTAACTGCCAACGGGATCCGGAGTAGGCTGCGCGTATAGGCGGGTAAGTCGCGCAAATTGCGGCGGTTGGCTCCCGCGGTGCTTGCCAGGGGACGCGTTGGCATGGTGCTGGCCAGCGCGGCTCCGCTAGCGGTCGCGGACGGTGATAACTCTGCCAGGGCCGCGTCTCGCGCTTCGGCGCTGGGCACTGTCGCGCCGGAATCCAGCGCGGGTTCCGCCGCGCTCTCCAAGCTGTCGCCTGGCGTCGCGTTGGGGGCTGGCGATTCCGCGGACATGGGCAATTCCAACGTTACAAGGAGGTTATGATAGCAGTTTTGGCGATCACGCGCGACGACCGGGGGACGTACCGGCTTTTTATGCCGGATGCATCACTCAACCGCTTCATTTCTCCTCATTATCGGCATTTCAGCCGTTAGACTTTGCCAAATCGGCAAATTCCCCCTCCCTTGCCACTATGTTAAGTTTCGTCGCAAGCAGTGGCTGTGACCCGCCGGAGGCTATGATAAACTAGCTAGCGGCATGATCGCCGTGGGCGTATTGCCGGCGATTTGGCGATTTCAGGGCGTTATTTTTTGCGGAACGAATTTATGCAAGGCAACAAGCATCATCGCCGGGGCGGGTCATTAATTGCGCGGGGTATGCCCTGGTTTGTTTTCTTGACCGCCTGGGCCACGGAATTCATTTATTCCGCTGAACCGATCCGTATCGACACCGCCCTGGTGACGCTGATCGACAAAGCGGACATTCCCGCGCGCGACGCGGGCGTGCTGGCGGAATTGACCGTGACCGAGGGTCAATCGGTAAAAAAAGGTGATACTTTAGCAAGACTGGATCTGGCCGAACAACATGCCGCCCGGGAGGAAGCCGTCGCCGCGGCCGCCGCCGCGGCCGAACTGGCCGAAAACGATATCAAGCTACGCTATGCCCGCGCCGGGTTGGCGGTGGCCCAGGCGGAGTATCAACGGGCCAAGGAATCGCTGGAAAAATTTGAAAAGAGCGTCTCACAGACCGAGTTGGACCAATTGCGGCTGGTGGTGGAAAAATCAGCGCTCGAGATAGAACAAGCCGAGCAAGACCTTAAGCTGGCTAAATTGACCGAGATCCGCAAACGCCAGGAATTGGCCATCGCCACCGAACGGCTGGAAAAACGCCGCATCCTGGCCCCTTTTGATGGCATCGTCGCCGAGGTCCGTAAACAGCGCGGCGAATGGGTCCAACCGGGAGAGACCGTCCTGCGATTGATACGGTCGGATAGATTACGCGTGGAGGGGTTTTTGCCTGCCGCCGCTACCCTTAACTTGGCAAGCGCAGAGGTGCAGTTCGCCTGTCCCGCCCTCAAAAACAACGCGCAGTCATTTCCTGGAAAAATCACCTTTGTCAGCCCCGAAGTCAACGCCGTCAATGGACAAGTTCGCATCTGGGCCGAATTGCCCAACGCCGCCGGACAGTTAAGGCCCGGCTTGGTGGGGGAATTAATCATCAAGCCCGTGACCGAGTAAACTTGTTGTTCAAGGAGCGAAAATCAACGGGCCATATTGTGATTTAATCTCAATAAGCCCATGAAAATTGAGGGGGGCTTCTAGCAAATATTATGAAAGTTGATGATTAGCAAAGCCAATGGGTGCCAAAGCGCAAATCCCTTATTTTTCCAGTGCGAAACCGTTGACTGCCTGTCCGATAGGCACTATTATTCCCGCAGAAGTGTGGCGAGTTGGCCGATAAATCTTAGGCAATTGGCTAATTAGAGTTTTTTCTTTTCCCGGGAGTGGTAGCGATGGCCCACATTGTGTGCGAACCGTGTTTTGGTTGCAAGTACACCGATTGTGTGGTGGTTTGTCCGGTGGAATGTTTCTACGAAGGGGACAAGATCCTCTACATCCACCCCGATGAATGCATCGACTGTGAAGCCTGCGTGCCAGAATGTCCCGTGGAGGCGATTTTTCACGCGGATAATGTGCCGGAAGAATGGAAGGGCTTTATCGAACTCAACGCCGAGATGGCCCCCCAATGCCCGGTCATCACCGAAAAGAAAGAACCCCTGGTCGGCGGCGAGTAACCCTGTGTGCTAATGGGGTAGTTGTTTCTCCGTCAGCTCACCGGAGAGCGTGATTCGGGTGGAAAGTCTGATATTTGTGATCGGCAGGTGTATTCCACCCCGGGATTTATTTTTCGGCTGGATGAGCTTTGTCGCGTCAAATTTTAGCCACCAGCCACAATGTGGGTAGCCCAAAGGCCACGCAGGCCAGGGCGTCACCCCCGACAAACCAGAGCGGCATCCCGGCGGATAACCCCAAATACAGACCGCTTAGCGCGCATATCATAATGGCCGTGGCTTGATAGGCGATTACCGGCCCGTAGCGGCGGACATCGCTAGCCAACCAAATAAGCAATCCGCCATAGAACGCGCACAGGGCCGAAACCGACCGGGCCAAGTATTCGGCAATAGGTGCCTGGGGAAACTCTCCCAGACCTAATCGCGCGTGCATCTCCACCATCAGCCAGTGCGGCATAAACAGCGCCAAAATCGCCAGCGCGCACACACCACCAACCAGGCGCAACAGCCAGCACAGGATCATGGCGGGTGTACTGGTTTTCGCGGTTTCTTTTAGCTGCATTGGTTCCGCGACCGGGCATTGATGAATGCACCCTTAAGCGAAATTGGCTATCGACGGGTGGGTACGTTTCCCTGCTGAGCTAACCCCCCTGGATCCACGGGGCTAACGGTGGTTGCCTGGATGTGCGTCGCCTTTAACTCCGGCATAAAACCCCGCTCCCCATGAATTCCCACATACTGGCCCACCCAAGCCTGGAGGTTGAGATCATCGGCGGGCGTAACAAAGGCCACGACCTGATTGCGGCCATTAACCAGGGCAAACTTGGGGGCATTGGGCCGTTTAGCAAGCACAGGCATGAGTTTGCCTATTCCATCATACTCCCCTCCCGTGGCCACGTTGGTGGGGGCGGGATGAGCGGATATATTTGGCACATTTGGCAGGGCATTTGACACAGAAGGGGGCGTGCCCTGGACATGCGGTGGTGGTGTTAACGCGGTCAAGGCCTGTTGATTCAGCGCACGTTGTTTGATTTCCTCAAAGCGGGACAGCTTATTCTGTAAGAGGCGAATTTTGCCCCGGTCGAGCGCGGATTGCGCCTGGTCCAGCAGTTTATCCGCTCGCTTATTCAGCGAGGCAAAGCTCCACGCGGCGGGGTCTTCCGTGAGCATAGCGGCCAAATCTTGCTCCAGACTGGCAAGTTCAGCGGCAAATTGCCGTTCGGTCGCGGAGGGGTTGGCCTGTGACGCATTGTTGGGGACGGGGCGAACCACGGCGGGGTTGAAATTGCCACCAGGTTGCGGATAAGCGGAGGTTGACGCATTCGGCGTTGCAACAGAGACGCCGTTACCTAGTTTAGACCAATCGGGGGATTGCCAACCGCCAGGGGAGTTCTTGGCTGGTGCAGTCCCGACCGGGGGTATGGAAGCGGACAGTCCGCTGGGGGAACTGTCCCCTGGGGAATGATTGGCAGTGGAACGATTCGTGGCCGTCGACTCGGTATTTTCCGGCCAAGGAGCGCGGACAACCGCCGGTTGCACCGACCGGACCGGTGCGAGAGCGCCCGGCGCTGATTCCGCGGGCATTTCAGGATTGGCATTCGGGGTGTATTGTGGCGGTGCAGCGCTGGCGTCGGGGGGAGCCGCGCGATCCGGTGGCGCATACACGGGGGCGGATTTGTCGGCAAAGCTGGTGCCAAGTGGCGGATATTTGGATTCTTCGGCCGGTGGGTCCCGACTCAGGTCGCTGGCCTGCATCCACCGAAACTCCCCGGCGGGAGGGGCGATTTTGTACCACAATCCCCCTGGAGTTTCCACACTCTCCAAAATCTCCACCGACTCCCCCTCTTTTAACTCCACCTGCAGGCGGTCACGACGTTCCAACACTTGACTGCCTATGTAGCATGGCGCCTGGTTCACACGCACCTGGCCTAGATCCTCGCTGACTAGTTCCACAAAGCGCCCCTCCACCCAACTGTAGGCACCACGGGGGGGCCGGATGGCGCACCAACCCTGCGCCATCTTAAAGACTAACACCCGCTGACCGCGGTCCAGCCGCTCGGTCCGGTATTCGCCCGCCGTGCCGGGACCACTGTGCGCGAAAGCCTGATTCTGGCTAACATAAGCCACATAGGGAAACTCAGCGGCGGCAAGTTGACTGCTTACAGGCAGCCCCCAGGCGATTGCCCAAAGGACAATCCCCGTGATGGTCAATTGTGGCGAATGCCGAAAAAAATGGGACAGCATCAGACCTCCGACAGCGCGGGGGGCCATATGGCCAGCCGACCACACGGTATGGGGCGTGGCGGGTGGTGAATAGGGAAAATCGGCAAAATGATAATTGCCGGGCAAAAACGGGACAAGAGCGGCCGCGCGCGTGCTAGCGGGAAAAAAAGCCCGCCAGCACGCCCGACTCGGTTGCTGCCGTGCGGGATTACCCACCGCGCTTTTGAGCAAACAACCAGGGGAGAAGTTCTTCGCTTTTGTATGCCGGGGTCCAGCTATCATGGCCGACGCCCGGCAATTCGGTGTACCGGGGCTGGCCACCGGCGGCTTTGATCGCGGCGATCATCTTGCGCGAACGCTCCACCGGGACCGCCTGATCTTGGTCGCCATGCCACGCCCAAAGGGGAAGATCCTTGAGCAGCGCGGCGTGGCGGTCGTCACCGCCCCCGCAAATGGGGACCACCGCCGCAAAGCGCGTGGGCTGGCGCATGGCCAGGTCCCAACTGCCATAGCCCCCCATCGACAGGCCGGTCAAGTATTGGCGATCCGGGTCGATGGGATAATTTTTGAGGGTTTCATCCAGGATGCGAAGGGCGACTTGCATTTGTTCGCCCGGTTCCGGGGGCATATTAATTGGTGCGGTAGTTGACCAATCGACCTCGACCCATTTTTTATCCTTGCGGCATTGGGGAGCGATCACGTAGCAGGGGTATTTTTCTTGCCAGGCGGGCTCGGCCATCCATGTAGGAAAGTATTTGAGTTGGTTGGCATTATCATCCCCCCGTTCCCCCGCTCCATGCAAAAACAGCACGACGGGATATTTTTTGCCGGGTTCCACTTTGGCCGGAGCCAGCAGGCGATATTTGAATATCTCTTCCTTGTACGGACCGCCTGTAAAGGTGATCGTCTTTTCCGCGTAGCTGTCGGTGGGTTTGGTCATGGGAGGATCGGCGGCAAACGTGACGGGAATCAGAGAAAGAGAAAGGCAAAGTCCAAAAACCCGGCTGCCCAGGAGTCCGGCCAACAGAATCGCGCGCATGGTAAAAGTCCTTTTGATGGGAGGAGGATGCTTTTATGCCCCACTACCTAGGCCCCACCGCCATTGCGATGACGGTCGGGGGAGGTTAGGAATTGTTGTAGCGAATTGCCGGTCAAAATGCCAATCCGGCGGCGGGGATTACTCCTTTTTCCCTTAGAATTAACTTACCCATGCCAGAATTTGAACATTTGCGGCACAAACCTCCGGCGGAGCTCCGGCAGCCCCGGGAACTGCTCATTGCCTGCGCACCTTTACGCAGCCAGATCAATATTTCGCATATTTTGCGGACAGCGGGCTGCTGCGGCGTCAGCCGGGTGATATGTTGCGGCCAAGCCAAAATCATCGAAAAAATCGCCCGCGACGGAGCCGACACCGTTCAACTGGAGGTGCATCGCACGTTGCCCCCCGTGCTCAAAAAACTGCGGGAGGCCGGTTATCAATTGGTGGGCCTGGAGCAAACGACAAACTCTGTCAGCTTGCATGAGTTTGTCTTTGAACGCAAGACCGCCCTGGTGATCGGCAACGAGCGGCAGGGCTTAACGCCCGAGGAACTGCGCTGCCTGGACCGGGTGGCGGAGATTCCCGTTTGGGGACTGCCGTACAGTTATAATGTCCATACCGCGACCGCGATGGCGTTATATGAATATTGCCGACAGTTTCCAGCGGGATAAGCAACTGTGAAGGACGCTATGATTTGGTCTGGATCAGTGGTGTCAATTTGCGCGGATTCGTGTTCCATGAATTTGTATTTCCCCAGACGGTGGCACACTAAGTGGCACTGCTCTTCACTGATCCAGACTCATCCAAAAACTGCCAGAATGCCGGATGTCTATACCACCGGGCCCGCGTTTTTGATCTCGTCACTGGCCACGTCGGAGTATTTCTTAAAATTCTCTTGAAAGAACCCCGCCAGCCGACTGGCCGCCGCGTCATACGCCGACGGGTCGGTCCAGGTATTCTTGGGCCACAAAATATCCGCCGGAATGCCGGGGCATTCGGTCGGCACCCCGACTCCGAATGTCGGGTCGGTCCGGGTGGCCACCTGCGCCAAGGCTCCGCTGTGGATCGCGTCAATTAAGGCGCGGGTGTAGTCCAACTGCATCCGACGACCAATGCCGTACGGCCCGCCACTCCAGCCGGTGTTGATTAGCCAGGCCTGCGCGCCATGCGTCCGCATTTTGGCCGCAAGTAACTCGGCATAGACAGTCGGATGCCGCACCAAGAATGCCGCGCTAAAGCATGCTGAAAACGTCGGCTGCGGTTCCTTGACCCCCATTTCGGTCCCGGCGACGCGCGCGGTGTAACCGCTAATAAAATGATACATCGCCTGCGCCGGAGAGAGACGGCTGACCGGAGGCAATACTCCCGACGCATCACAGGTCAGGAAAATGATATTGGCGGGATGCCCCCCCATGCAGGGAATAACCGCGTTGGGGATAAACTCAATGGGGTACGCCGCGCGGGTGTTTTCAGTAATGGAAAGATCGGCGTAATCGACCTGCCGTGTATGGGGGTCAAATGCGGTGTTTTCCAGCACCGTGCCAAAGCGGACTGCCTGAAATATTTCAGGTTCTTTGAGCGCGCTCAGGTTGGAACACTTGGCGTAGCAGCCCCCTTCGACGTTAAAAATTCCCTCCGCGGACCAGCAATGCTCATCATCGCCAATGAGCCGCCGCCGGGGATCGGCGGAAAGCGTGGTCTTGCCCGTGCCGGACAACCCAAAAAAGAGCGTGACGTCTCCCGCGGGCCCCGCATTCGCCGAGCAGTGCATGCTGAGCACGTCTTGACTCGGCATCAACCAGTGCATCAGGGTAAAAACCCCTTTTTTCATCTCACCGGCGTATTCCGTCCCCAGGATCACAAATTCCCGCCGCTCTAAACTCAGGTCGATGCTGGTCCGGGAGGTCATCTGGTGGGTGTGGGGATTCGCCGGAAACTGCCCGGCGTTGTAGATCACGTAATCGGGCGTGCCAAAATCCGCCAACTGCGCCTCGGTGGGCCGAATAAGCATATTATGCATGAACAGTGCATGATAGGCACGGGAACAGATCACGCGGATATTGAGTTGATAGCGCGCATCCCAACCGGCATAGCCGTCCAGCACGTAAAGTTCGTCGCGGGTGTTGAGATAATCAATCGCCCGCTGGCGATTGATTAAAAACACATGTTCATCCAGCTTAAAGTTTACCGGTCCCCACCAGACATTTCCGGAACTGTCGGGGTGTTCGACCAACCGCTTATCCAGCGGGCTGCGGCCTGTTTTTTTGCCGGAACGAATAATTAACGCTCCATTCGCGGCGATTACCGCCCCCTCATGTTTGACGGCATCCTCATAGAGTCGGGCGGGGGCCGCATTCCGTACGACTTGGGTAACTGTGATCTCGTGGGCCGACAGGTCAAAATTGTCCATAGTGATTGTGCTTCCCGCCTGTTGGGCGGGTTGTTGGTGGACGCCTATTTTGGAAGATACTGTAGGGTTAACCCGATGAGGAAAGCAACTTTAGATCCGCCCGTTGATGCTCATACGTAGTGGCAAAGGCTAATGCAGCCGGGTCTGGAGCAACCCCCCAGACTTGGCATGCCTGCAAATAAATCTCGGGCCACCAGTTGCGATGCTGGGTAAGGCCCCGTTCCAAGTAGCTGCGCCAGTGAGAAACCACCTTGCTCCAGCATTTGTCGCCGTAATCGAGCGCGGTCTTGGGATCGGCAAAGTCCTTGACATACCAATCACGGCCAATCCGGGCGTGCAGAACTTCATCCGCCCAATCAAAATCCTGAAATGTCTTCGAAAGTTCGTCGCCGCTAGCGGTGCCGACTTCCCATTCAAAGCGTTTACCGGACCGGGGCATCAGGCCTTGCTCGATAAAATATAACACGGCATGCCGTTCAGCGGGAGTAAGCTGCGTATTCAGATTGAGCGACCACGTAAAATTAATCGGGATTTTAGTCCAGTCAACCCCCTGTGCGATAAAGCCCACTTCGCCCAGCATGGCGTGGCGTGCCTCGTCCCACAGTTGCCGCGTCATATCCAGGTAATAGCCCCACGGCTTGTCGGTGGTCTCAACGATGATGCTGGCCATCATTTCCGGCACGTCGATCTCGCGAAGCCTTTTATAATACATCATCAACGTTTTATCACGTGGGCGATATCGCTCATCGTAGAGAAACGCCTCGGGATTGACTCCCGCGTTATAACCATCCTGAAAACGCGCGTCCCGCCGAGGAACGCGATCATATTGATAAGGCTGGGCGGTATAGCGCGGCGGGGGAAGCTGGATCGCCGCGTCTTCCGCTGGCTTTGCGGCGCCATCCACTTCACCGGCGGCCGCCAGGGCCTGGCGCAGTTCCGCCAGCCATTCGGCGTATTCGGCTTTTTCGGCGGCGGTAACCAGACCCGCCATTGCCGCCGTGCCAAAATCCAGAATTTCGCGCAGTTCCAGGATGGCAAATTTGAGGATCCGCCGCGAAGGGGCATCAGCCAGGGGATGCGTCTCGCGCTGGTAACGTTCACACGCCTGACATAGCGCCGGCAGCAGGACATCGTAAATGCCTAAAAGCAACGCCGGAGTGTCGGGCGTGGCCAGGACTTCGTCACAGGCATATTGCAGGCCGGGATGGGGCGTTTCCTCTAGCCCCAGGGGTGGTTCGCGCATCTCTCCCACCCGCTTGCGCAGGGCCATGGCATGCTCCGCGGCCAAATAAGCATGGTGGCTAAACGCGGATTTTAGCTCGTAGATCGGTTCAGCGGTGATTCGCGCGGTCCAAATGCCATGCAGCCGTTTCCAAACATAATGAAAGCGTTTAAGCCGGTCCACGCACTCGCCCACGGCGAGTCCCGGAGCTTGGGCATCGGCCATGCTGCACAAGCCTGCTAATTCGGGTAGATTGCGGTAGCGGACAAAGGGGGAACGGGGCATGGGGGAACCTCTGTGAATGAATCTGGCCCAATAATAAGCGGATCTTGAATTTGATTTTATACCAAGGAATTTTCCCTTTCCAAGATTCCCAATATTGATTCCTTTCTCACTTTCTCATTTACAAATAAACGCCACTTAACTCTCACCGCAAATCGACTGTACAAATGTGCCGATAATTGCCTATAATCGGTTTTGCGATTTGCTGCCACACACCCAACTTTTTTCCCATGACCGCCCAAATCGAATTCCTGCTCGGTCCGGCGCGCAGCGGCAAGTCCGCCGCCGCTTGGGAACGATATTTGGCCGCGCTGGCCCAACGACGCGGACGTCAATTGCTGTGGCTGGCCCCCAATCATCACGCCGTGCGCGGACTTCGGGCTCGATTAGCGGCCAGCGGCACCGCTGGGTGCATTGCGCCTGGCATTTTTACCTTTGCCCAGTTCGCCAGCGAGATCCTCCTGCGCGGCGATTGTCCCCTCCGCCCGCTCGATCACGTCCTCAAACGCCAAGTGCTGGGCCAGGTTGTCGCGTCCGCGCTGGCCGCAGGGCAATTAGCGCATTTTGGTTCCATCGCCGCCAGCGACGGATTTTTGTCCTGGCTGGACGACCTGATAAGCGATCTGAAACGCCAGGAAATCTGGCCAGAGGACTTTTCCGCGGCTCTAAGGGCATTTTCTCGGCGAGCGAAGGATCGGGAACTGGCCTTATTATATGCCGAATATCAAAAGCTGCTGGAACAGCGGCAATGTTACGACCAGGAGGGGCGCTTCTGGCTGGCGTGCGAGCAACTGCGCAAGGGGAGCGTTCCCCGGTCTTTTTTGCCAGACATCGTCATCGTGGACGGATTTTCGGACTTTTCACGGGCTCAATTAACACTATTAGAAATTCTCTCCCTCACCGCGCGGCAATTATGCATTACCCTGCCAGCCGGTGTGACTGCCGACGAGCGGCCCGAGTTATTCGCTAAACCGGGACAAACCCTGGCTGAATTACGCCGACGCTTTGCTCACGCGACCGAAACAAATCTGGGCCGGATCGCTCCCGCTCTTACCACATTTGGCGGTACTGGCAGAGCGCCGCAACCGCCGGTCTTTGCCCATTTAGAGCGGCATTTGTTTGGCAATCCCCGCGCGGTAGTTCCCCCCGTGGAGACCGACGGCCTGCAAATCTGGCCTTGCGCGGGGGAGTTACTTGAAGCACGACAAGTGGCCCGCGAGGTAAAGCGACTTCTAGCGCGGGGAGCAACTGGCGAATGCCCGCCGGTATCGCCGGAACGAATTGCGGTGGTCTATCGTACGCTGAACACCTCCGCCGAAATGCTCCGGCAGGTCTTTACGGAATTTGGCATCCCCCACCGCCTCGAAGCGGGCTTGCCGCTGGCCCAGTCGCCACTGCCGCGGTTGGTGTTGTCGGCGTTGCGCTGGCATCGGGATGATTGGCCCTATCGAGGTTTTTTAGCATTATTGGAAAACACCTACTGGGAAATCACCCTGCCAAACACACCATCGGCGGCAATTCGCCGGGCGACCACGGCCGCGGTGCGGGAAATGCAGGTTTTATCTGGTGCAAAGAACTGGCTGGCGGCGGCGACGCGCCGGCAGGCCACCTTACAGGAAATTCGGGCCAATGCCTGGGCGAATCAATCCGAAAATAGTGCCCGCTGGGAATCCGCCGCGCAACAAGCGGAGTTGGCCACCGCGGCCTTGACAGAGTTGCACGCCTGCTTTCGGTTGCTTCCTCCGCAAGCCACCTGGCGGGAATGGGGCAGGCATCTTACCGCCTGGGCAGAGCGGCTGGGTATTTTGCGCGTGGCGGCCCAGCCACTTCCGTTGCCCCAAAATGCCACCACCCGGCAAACCGAGGATACCGCCGATTTGGCCGCTTGGCGGCAAATGCTAGGGGCGTTGCAGGGAGTCGCCCGCTGGGAAAAGTGGTCCGGCGTCGCGGAACGGCAAATTACCCTGGCGGATTTGTTTCACGAACTACAGCTTATCTGTGATAGTGAATGCCTTCCTCCGGACAATGACGGCGTGGGACGCGTGCAGATCTTGTCCGCCCCGGCCGCGCGTGTCGGTGAATGGGACTATTTATTCCTGGCGGGGTTGACCGAGAAGGCGTTTCCGCTGCCGGGCCAATCGGATCGGCTTTATTCGGGCGAGGAAATGCGCTGTCTGAATCAATCCGGCACGCGCTTTACGGAACGAACCGAGCGCGCCAATGAAGAGCTGCTATTGTTTTATGAGCTGGTCACCAAGCCGGTCCGCGGGTTGGTGTTGTCCTATCCCGCGCTGGATGACAAAGCCGAGTCGCTTTCGCCTAGCCCTTATTTGCAAGAAGTTCTGCGCGTTTGCGGGCAAACACCTGTTCAACCGATCCAAAGTCTTAGCCCGGTTCCCCCGGCGGACCGCGTGGTTTGCTCTCCGCGTGAAGCGCTGCTGCGGGCCATGGATAGCGCGCTGGCCGGAACGATCGACCCCCTGGCCAGACAATTATCCCCCGCCACGGGGCAGCCTTCCGCTCCGCTGCTGGCCGGCCTGCGCTCGCTCGCCGCGCGGGCCAGTGGTCCGGAATTTGGTTCTTGGGAAGGGATGCTAGGCCACACTGAACTGGCCCAGCTTCAGCGGCGGTTTGGGGATGACCATTGTTGGAGCATCAGCCAACTGGAGTTGTACGCCGAGTGTCCATTCAAATTTTTTGCCGATAAAATCCTGGGATTGGCTCCTCCGGCAGATTTGGCCTTTGAAACGGATTATCTGCGCCGCGGCATTTGGCTGCATGCCGCGCTGGCCAAACTGTACCGCGAATGGCAAGCCACGGGCCAGACCCTGGCGGATTGGACCGACCGCCCCGCCGAGTATGCCCGGTTGTGCGCGCGGGTGGCACGGGAAACCGCGCCTGACGGCGGGGAAGGGGAATTAGGGGCGGTTTTTTTGCAATTGGACGAAAAGTTCGTGCTCAAGCTGCTCACGGCCCACCTGCAACAAGCGGAAAAATATCAAAAGCAAAATCTTGCCGAACTGCGGCCCCGCCATTTTGAAGTGGCCTTTGGACCCGGTAAAACGAGCGACCGGGATGATCCGCTCTGTACCTCGAAGCCGTGGAAATTTACCGCCGAGGAATTCACCTTAAACTTAAGTGGCCAAATCGACCGGATCGACCTGGGTCAGATTGGCTCCGAACCGGTCTTTCGCATTATTGATTACAAAAGCGGCAAGACTGTCCCCAAATTAAACGAGGACATCCTCGCCGCCGGACAAGCGCTGCAACTCTCGTTATATGCCTGGGCGGTCCGCGCGCATTTGGCCCCCGATCAGGGGCTGGTCCCTTGGCAGATTGGTTATTGGGCCTTGCAGGGGGACGGACCCGTATTTCATGGTTTAGCGGAGCAAAAAGAGGGAAAATTGATGGCGACCGAGGCTTGGACAACAGCCGCAGAGGAACTGCCGCGACGGGTGGCGGGGCTGGTGCGGGGAATTCAACGGGGTGAGTTTCCCATGTTTAATGAAAATGACAAATGCACCAGCGGATGCGACTATAAAACCATTTGCCGCGTCGCGCAAGCGCGGAGTCTGGAGAAAACATGGGCCGTGCCCGCAAGACCGCTGCCGTAGAACCGGCGAATAAAAAATCTCCTGACGCGCACACTTTGGCGGAGCCAATGGCCGCCACCGGAGCCGGGGTGGACGCGTCCGCGCCCCTGGCGCCGCGCACCCTGACCCCCCAGCAACAGGCGGCGCTAACCACGCGCGACGTTTCTGTCGCGCTGTCGGCAGGGGCGGGTTGCGGCAAGACCTTTGTGCTGACCGCCCGGTATTTATCCTATTTAGATCCCGCGACCCACGGCGGAGAACCCCTGGAACTGGGGCAAATCGTGGCGATCACCTTTACCGAACGGGCCGCGCGGGAAATGCGCACGCGCATTCGTCAAAAAGTGGAAGAACGACTGCGGGGGGCAGACGATGGAGAAGCGGTGTATTGGACCGGCGTGTTGCGGCAATTGGAAGGGGCGCGGATTAGCACGTTTCATTCTTTTTGCGCCAATTTGCTACGCGCGCACGCGGTGGAGGCGGGACTAGATCCCGGTTTTGCCGTTCTGGATCAAACAGTGTCCGATACGTTTTTGGCCGAGGCCCTTCAAGATTCCCTGCGCAACGCCCTGGTCGCCGGGGATGAGGACGCCCTGGCCCTGGCGGAGGAATTTGGCCTGGAGGGATTGCAAACGCGCCTCCGCCAAATGTTAGCCGATGTGCGGGAAAACTCTGGCCTCGACTGGGATACACTCTCTCCCGCGGAACTGGCGGCCCATTGGGATAAACTATACCAGACGCGATATCTGCCGGGCCTGGTGGAATATGTGGCCCATTTGCCAGAGGTCGCCGCGTGGCAAAAACTGGCTGCGGGCCTGGGCGTGACGGGCGTGGCCCTGACGCATCAACAACGGCTCAGCGCGTTGTTAGACGAATTGCCCACGACCACCCGCCCCGAAGAGTTACTGCATGAATTGCGCGCTGCGACATTATTGACGATGGACGGCAAACGGATCACCGTCAAAATGTTTAGCGAACCGGAATTTCAAGCGCTGTATAAAGAAGCCAACGAGAACCTCCGGTGGGAGCTGGACAAGTTGTTAAAAACCCTGGGATTTACGGCCGCCGCCGCCCTTCCCGCCGCCGCGCATAGTTTGCGCCTGTTGCGGCTCACCCGGCGCATCCTGGCGGAGTACGACCGGCGCAAGGCTGAATTGCCGGGATTGGACTTTGTCGATTTGCAGTCGCACGCCCGCGCCTTATTAACCGATCCCGCGCGCGCCGAATTACAATCGCGGTTGCGAGCGCAAATTCGAGTGTTGTTGGTGGATGAATTTCAGGATACAGATCCGATCCAGATTGAAATTTTGAGCGCGTTGTGCGGAACCGAGCGTTCCAGCGGCAAATTATTTTTTGTGGGGGATTTTAAGCAATCAATCTATCGTTTTCGCGGGGCGGATCCGCGCATTTTTTTACGCTTGCGGGCGGAAACCCCCCCGGCGGGACAATTGCCGCTGTCGGAAAATTTTCGCTCGCAGCCCGAATTATTGCACTTTGTCAACGCTCTATTCGCCGGAGAGTTTCGCTCGACGGGTTTGGAGTATGAACCACTTCTCCCCCGCCGCAAACAGACCGGTCCCGTACCGGCGGTGGAGTGGCTTTGGACCCCCGCCACCACCCATAAAGACCAAAGCTTGCCCGTGGAAGCGCGGTGGATCGCGCGGCGTTTGCGGCAATTGATTGATGAGGAGTTGCTGGTTTCGCAAAAGGAAAAAAGCGGGGCGATGAAACCGCTGGCCTTTGGCGATATTGCGATCCTCTTTCGCACGCTAGCCGATTCGCGCTATTACGAGGAAGCCCTGCGCGAAGCGGGCATCCCCTATTATGTGGTCGGCGGACAGGCTTTTTACAGCCAGCAAGAAATCTACGATCTGTACAACTTGCTGCAGTCGGTCCAATCCCCGGCCCATGAAATCGCCCTGGCGGGCGCGCTGCGCAGTCCGCTATTTGGATTGGCGGACGCCACGTTGTTTTGGCTGCGACACAGCGGGGGCTCCCTCGCCGAGGGGTTGTTTCATCCCCGATTGCCTGACAACTGGGACCCGCGCGAGACCGCCCAGGTCCGCCACGCGGCAAACACGCTGGCCCGTCTGCGCGCGGTGAAGGACCGCCTGCCGATTGCCGATCTGGTGCAACTGGCCCTGGACCTGACTGGATACGAGGCGACCCTGCTGGCGGAATTTTTAGGCGAGCGTAAATTAGCCAATCTACAAAAAATCGTGCAGCAAGCGCGGGTCTGCGACGCCAGCGGCGAATTGGCGTTGGGGGATTTTCTGCTGCAATTATCCGAATTTATCGCCGTCCAACCGAAGGAATCGCTGGCCGCCACCCATCCCGAGGATACCGACGTGGTCAAACTCATGACCATCCACAAATCCAAAGGATTGGAATTTCCCCTGGTGGTGTTGCCTGATTTAAATCGCCGCGAACAAGCCAGTCGCGACTGCGCGGCGTATGATAACGAGTGGGGACCGATGACCAAACCGGGGGAGGGGGAGGAAGCGGTCGTTGGCGGATTGGATTTGTATAAAAAATTAATCTCTCAGCAGGAACAAGCGGAAAGCCTGCGTTTATTGTACGTGGCGTTAACGCGGGGGGCGGATTACCTCATCTTGGCGGCGGGAATTCAACAGGAGGGGCAAATCGCCAAATTGTCCGCGCAGTGGCTGCCGTATGTGGCGCGCCGATTTGATCTGTTAACAGGTCAATGGAAGTCCCCCGAACCCGCTCCGCCGCAGCTCCCGCAAATTCGCGTTACGCTGCAAGAACCCCCGCCGCCACCCCGGCAGTCCGCCCCGCGTCAATTGTCAGCGGCCAAGCTTTTAGTCAGCCTGGAAGAATCCGCTACTATCATTCATCCCTCTGCCGACCACGATGATCGTCCCAGCGGCGGCTCCCGGGAGATGGGGGGCCAAACTGCCCGCCGGAACGTGGCGAAAGATAACACGGCGGAAGGTTTGATCGAGCCTTTGGCGATCGATGGAAAATGCAGGCAGGAATTCTCCGTTTCGCGACTTTCGGGAATGTTGCTTCCCGCCACCGTCCCGATCCCGGACGAACAATTAAATTTCCCCCCGGCCCCAGGCGCGTGGGACACAGAATACAACGCCGCGAAACCATTTGCCCCTTCCACTTTGCCAAAGACTAATTCCGCTTTTCCCCACCGGTCAACCGCAATCGCGGCGGGCGGTCCGCTGCGCCCCGCCAAGGCATTGCATCCCACCACCGTGGCCCACGAGGACGAGGCCAGCTTTGATGGGCGTGAATTTGGCATCCTTACCCACGCGGTGCTCGCAAAACTGACGGCGGAAAATCTGTCCGCCGCGCCGCGCCTAGCGGGGAGCTGGATCGAACGCGCGGCTGAAGCACAAGAGATTACCGAATCAACGGTAACATCGCGCGTAGCGCGGCAACTGGAAAAATTTTGGCAGTCGCCGCGATTTGCAGCCTATCGGGATTGTCGGGAATTTCGAACCGAAGTGGAATTTTTATTGCCCGTGCCGGAAGATCCCGCCAGCGCCCCGCTGACGGGGCTTACCCGTTATGTGCGGGGATTTTTGGACTTGCTGTACCAGGATCGGGAGGGGGCGTGGTGGATTGTCGATTATAAAACCACCAGCCTGAATGCGGGAAATCGCCAAGCAGTCATCGCGCAATACGAACCGCAGTTATTAGTTTATGGATTGGCGGCGGCCCGGGGGCTGGGGATAGCTCCCGCGGGGGGAGTCTTGCATTTTTTGGGAACGGGCGAGGAATACTTGTTGGAATGGAATGCCGCGCGGGAAGCCGCCGCGGAAAGCTGGATCCGGCGGGCTATTGCCGCGCATTTGGACATATCCGCCGAATGATCCAATTCTCCCTTGGTCGATGCTGGCGGTGCCACGTGCTTGCCCCTCGCGCAAAGAAAAAACCCCCGCCAGCGGTGCTGGCGGGGGTGGATGGTTGATTAACTTGGCGTGTGGCCGCGAATGTCGCGACCAACACCCTTGGTCAAAAACCTAGTTGGTAAAAACTTAGTTGCAGCAAGGTTCGGCAACCGTGGCACATGGGTCGCAACCCGCGGCGCCGGTGGCACTGGGATTGGCCGGAGCGACGGCGTCAGCCACCCACACAGCCACTTTCTTTGTGACGGTCGAGGGGACCATCGTGCAAACTTGGACGTCGATTTCCTTTTGCACTTGGACCGGTGTGGTGACGTTGTAGGTCACGGTCTTGGTTTCCACTTGTTCCACACACTTGGTGACGGGCACTTGGCGGGTTTGCTGTTGTGCTTCGCAGACGGTGTAGGTGACATCGCGGGTAACCGGGGTGGCCACGCACTTGGCCACCTTGACCGTGGTGGTGCGGGGTTCCGCCACACATTCGGTGTAGGTGACATCCTTGGTCATGGTGACGGGGACGCACTTGGCAACCTTGACGGTGCGGGTGCGGGCTTCGGCTACGCATTCGGTGTAGGGGACATCCTTTGTCACGGTTTCAGGGACGCACTTGGCGACCTTGACCGTGCGGGTGCGGGGTTCAGCCACGCATTCAGTGTAGGTGACATCCTTGGTCACGGTTTCAGGGACGCACTTGGCGACCTTGACCGTGCGGGTCATTTGCTGAGCTTCGCATTCAGTGTAGGTGACATCCTTGGTCACGGTTTCAGGAACGCACTTGCCAACCTTCACGGTGACGCTTTTTTGTTCCGGCACCATTTTGCAAACGGTGTATTCATAGGGAACTTGTTCGCTAACCATGCGGTTGACCGTCACGGTGACTTGTTCGGTGACGACATTCGGCACCCAAACTTTCTTGGCGACTTGGACCATGCAGGGAGCAGCCGGAGCGGCGGCGGCGGCACAGGCATCGCCGCCAGTCGCACAGGCATCGCCACCACAGGCCGGGGCCGGGGTTTCACAAGCCGGGGCGCACGCGGGAGCGCAGCCGCCACGTTTGTGGTGGCCCACGCGGACAAACAAGCCCTTGCTTAGGCTGGCCGGCGTGGTGCTGGCGCAGGGGGGGCAGGCCGATTCGGCAGCCGGGGGACAGGCCGATCCGCCAGCGGCGCCCGTTCCGCCCGCGGGAACCAATTCGCATTGAACTTCATAATGGCCGCGATCCACGGTGACATCGCGGGTTTCGGTGGTCGGCACGCACTTGTTGACGGTGCGGGTGCCGGTCATCTTTTCATAGGTCGGGACCATCACCGTGTAGTTCTTGACCATGTCCTCATAAACCATCTTGTTGACGGTGTAGGTGACTTGCTTGGTCTTTTGCACGGGGACCATCACCGTGTAATTTTGGACTTGGTCTTCGTAAACCATCTTATTGACGGTATAGGTGACGGGCTTGGTCTTTTGGACCGGTACCATCACCGTGTAATTTTGGACCACATCTTCGTACACGATCTTGTTGACGGTGTAAGTTACGGGCTTGGTCTTTTGGACCGGTACCATCACGGTGTAGTTTTGGACCACGTCCTCATACTGCATTTGATTGACGGTGTACGTCACTTGTTTGGTTTTTTGCACGGGGACCATCACCGTATAGTTCTTGACCACGTCCTCATATACAGTGCTGTATTGGGTTTCGGTGACTTGCTTGGTCTTTTGTACCGGGACCATCACCGTGTAGTTTTGGGTCACCATTTCGGTCACGGGGACCATCTTTTTGACTTGGACTTCCTTGGACTGCTGTTCGGTCTTGTATTCCGTGACCGTCACGGTTTTCTTTTGGGTGGTCATTTGGGGAACCATGACCGTGACCTGCTGGTCAACGTATTCATAGTGGCCACATCCCGCTCCCCCCGCGCCGGCGGCTCCCGTGGCGGCACAGGCGTCGCCGCCAGCCCCGCAAGCATCGCCACCACAAGCCGGAGCTGTTTCACAGGCCGGGGCGCATGCCGGAGCACAGCCCCCGCAGCCGCCGCGATGATGACCGGCGGTTGCCTGGGCCAAGCCCAGCAATCCGACCGTCGCGGCTAATAGTACTTTCAACGACAACTTCATAAGGACACATCCTCCAGGTGAAAAGAAAAAACGATCAAAATCCGCAAATATTCCACGACTAACGTCTTTGGAAAATCAATAACAGCTAAACCCCGCAAACACCCCAAAGCCTAATTCCGATTTAACTGTTACGCAAGTATGGTAATATAAAAAAAATAAAGGGTTTAGAAAAACCTTGCGGATCAGGGGGAATGGTAGGGCAGATCATTAAATTTAGAGGGTTGGACCCCCTTTTTGCTCCTGGTAAATGATAATTTCTAGTTAATATTTCTAACTTCCATAGAGGAAGGGGGCTTGAATTTTTTTTCCAATCCCCGAAAATGCTAGATTCCCGCGATCAGCGCGGGCAGACATAGCGAGTTACCCTCCTGAGGTAGATATATGGTAACTCCTTCATTGATCTTGAGTTGCAAGTTCCATGCGACTGCGCGTCTTTCCGCAGTGTTAAATGATTTGATCATTTTTAACAGTGCGGAGTTATGAGGCGTGCGGAGTTATGAGGCGTGTGGTGTTATTAGACGCACGATGGTATTAAGCGTGTGGCTGTCAATGGGGCAGCCGCTAGGTGTGTTTCCACGAGGGTGATCATGGCCGAAGTATTGAATGTCGAAATTCGGGAAAATCGGGGTGCCCGGGCAAATAAGCGTTTGCGCGGGGAAGGTAAAATTCCCGCCATTTTATATGGCCACGGCGAAGCCAACGTCTCTCTCGCCCTCCCGGCCGAGCAATTTGCCGCCGCACTCCGCCACCATAGCCGCATGGTGCAATTGGCCGGTGGCGTCAACGAAAGCGCCTTCATTAAGGACTTGCAGTATGACACCTGGGGTATCGAGGTGTTGCATGTGGATTTTACCCGGGTTTCCACCGACGAACGGATCGAAGTGGATGTCACTGTCGATCTCAAGGGTACCGCCCAAGGGGTAAAGGATGGGGGCGTCCTCAGCCATTTGGTGCATGAGGTGCAGGTGGAATGCCTGGCCGCCGCCATTCCCGATAAACTATTTTTGAATGTCACCAACCTGGCCAAGGGACAGTCCCTGCACGCTCGCGAAATTGACCTCCCCGTGGGAGTAAAACTGCTCAGCGATCCGGAATTAATCATCGCACAGTGCGTGGAACCGACAGCCGATGCGGATTTGACGCTGGCGGCGGGCGGGGCCGAGCCAGAAGTCATCGGTCGCAAGGCGGAAGACAAGGAAGAGGCCGACGACAAGTAACATCCCGGGAATGGTATTGTGTTGCCTGATTGGATCAAAAAGCCCGGTTTGACATTCATGAAGTGTTGTGTTTCATGAAATTCATCGTGGGGCTGGGAAATCCCGGCAAAAAATACGCCGGAACGCGGCATAATGTCGGGTTTGACGTCCTCGAGATCCTCCGTCGGCGTTGGCAGGCGGGCACGGGTCGGACTCAATTTCAGGCGGAGGTGGTCGAGGTTGCGGCTCCGGCATTCCGCGGCGCGGGTTCAGCGGCGGCAGCGGTTGCCGCGGAAAAAGTATTGCTGATTTGGCCGCAAACCTTTATGAACCTGAGCGGCTCGTCCGTGTTGGCGGCCCGCGACTTTTATAAAGTTTCGCCGACGGACATATTGGTGATATGTGATGATTTTGCCATTCCTCTGGGGCGGTTGCGGATTCGCCCCTTTGGATCGGCGGGGGGACAAAATGGCTTGGCCGATGTCCTCAAACGACTAGGGACCAACAACATCCCCCGCCTGCGAATTGGCGTGGGACCCCTTCCCCCGGGTTGGAACGCGGCGGAGTTCGTCCTGGGACGGTTCACCGCCACAGAGCAAACCGAGATCGATATCCAGTTGCAGCGGGCGGCGGATGCGGCCGCCTTGTGGGCGGGGACGGGTGACTTGTCGGCGGCCATGAATCAATACAACACCGCGGGAAATTGATATTTTCCGCTAATAGTTACGCTGGGAAATTGCTCCAGCGTGGATCGCGGACAAATCGTCCGCTAAAATTTTGACCTGCCTTTCGCGCGTGCCCGCACGTGTCCATGCCGGAACGACACCCCGGCCGAAAGAGCGGCATTTGTGTGTGTCTCCAGGAGTTCTTTGTGTCCCAGAACGTCTATGAAGGTTTGTTCATTTTTGATTCCAATAAATACGCCAAAGACCCCGCCGCCTCCGCGGCCGCGTTAACCCAGGCGGTTGAAGCCCTAGGGGGCGAAATGCTGGCCAGTCGTTTGTGGGAAGAACGCCGTTTGGCCTATCCCATTGATGGCCAACGCAAAGGGACTTACTGGCTTAGCTACTTCAAACTAGACGCTAAGCAATTGGGAGCATTGAATCGCCAATACCGTCTGGATGAAGGGATCATGCGGTTTTTATTGTTAAAGGTCGATCCACGCATCGTGGAAACCTTGGTCAGCCACGCCCTCACCGGGGGAAGTGTCGTGATTGAGCGTCCCTCCGCGGCCCCTGTCGAAGAAATCGTCACCTAACATTCCCCCTTTGCCTCTTGCCAAGAGTCTGCCATGGCCAGTTTCAATCGCGTGATATTGTTGGGCAATACAACCCGCGATATTGAAATCCGTTACCTGCCCAGCGGGATGGCGGTCACCGATATCGGGCTGGCGGTTAATGACCGCCGCAAAAGCCAAACCGGTGAATGGGTGGAGGAAACCACCTTTGTGGATATCACACTCTGGGGGCGCACGGCGGAAATCGCCAGCGAGTATCTCACAAAGGGTTCACCCGTGATGATCGAAGGGCGGCTAAAGCTGGACACCTGGGAAAAAGATGGCAAAAAGAACAGTAAACTTAAGGTAATCGGTGAACGGATGCAACTCCTGGGCAGTCGGGGCCAGGGGGGTGGTGGCGGCGGGGGGGGTGGAAAGCCCGCAGGCCGGCGCCCCGCCAGTGGCGGCAGTCCCGACAATCAAGACGTAGGGGGCTATGACGATAGCGATTACGGAGGGGACTTTGACGCCCCCCCCGCCAATAAAACGAATGCCAGCGGTGACGATATTCCTTTTTGAGCACCACCCGCGCACCGCTGGGCGAGATAAGCGATAGCGTACAATCGATTTGGCCTTTAGGCCAATTTGCCCCTTGGGGCTGGTTAGTCGTTGGGCTTGCTTTGTCTGGGATACCAGGCGGGCCCGGGCTTTTTTTACTCAACATTCACAAAATCACTTTTTTCCCAGCTAGGGGATGTGCAGCATGCCTGAAACTACAAAATCTAAACGAGCCTCCTCTCACTCCACCCGCCTCCCCCGCGCCGCCAATGGCGGAGTGGAACTATTATTGATCCAGTCCGTCGATCATTTGGGCAAACAAGGCGAAGTCGTCTCGGTCAAGCGCGGCTACGCCATGAATTATCTTTTGCCCCAGGGACTAGCCACCCTGGCAACCGACCATCACAAACGAATGGTCGAAAAGCATAAAGCCCGCTTGCTGGAAATTCAAAACCAGCGCCTGGCTGGACTGCGAAAATTGGCCGAACAACTGGCCAACAAAAGCGTCACCATCGAGGCCAACGCCAACGACGAAGGACATCTTTACGGCTCTGTTGGCGCTATGGAAATCGTCAAATCGCTCAAACAGCATGACATTACCATTACCCCCGACCAGGTCCGGCTCAAGGGCCCCCTCAAAGAACTGGGCCTGTACACCGTGCATATTCACCTAGGCCAAGAAATCGAAGGCGAATTAAAAGTCTGGGTTGTCCCCACAGTGACCGACGAAGCCCTGGAAAAGAAAGTCGAAGAAAAGAAATCCGTGGAAGAAAAAAAGCCCGCCGAGGAAAAAAAGGCCAAGTAATCCAGCCCGCATCTTTGCTCGGTATGTATCCGGCATCACCATATGGCCAGGGAGTACTCCCTGGCCATTTTTCTTGCGCTGGCGTGTCGCAATGTCATTTTGCCTGCTAGGTAAGGACGCCAGAGCCGCTGGCTTTACTGTAACCGCTTAGCGCCATAGTGATGGACCGGCTCCGGTGGTTGACGGCGCGAGGGGCTGCGTCGCGGCGGAGGGTGGTTGCAGTGTGGTAGGCATAACCACCCCCGAATTATTTGCGGGCGGTACTGACTCCGCGCTCGTGCCGGCCCTCCAGTGATTGATTTGGCGGATGACGTCGCCCATGGCCGCCTGGGGAATGGCGTGCCGGGCGGTAAAGGTTTTTACCGGTCCCCCGGCGGGAGGAGTCAATTGGCAATAACAAACAAATTGGTTTGCCGGAGTTCCATCCGTTTCCAAACGAAAGTAACTGGCTCCTAACTCTTTGAGTTGTCGGCTCAGGGGAGCCAACTCCGCGAGCTGGTTGGTTGACATCGCGGTTTGCGCCGCGGCGGCGGGGATCGTCTGGGTATATTCGGCCGTGACGAGGGCCGGAGTTGGATCTTGCGAGAGGTTCCCCGTGGATGCCGGAGAAACCGCGTTAACGGGGGGGGCAGGTTCCGCCCCCCAGGCCGGACGCACGGCGCTTGCCGCGTTCATGCCGGTGATCGGGGAAGATTGCCGGGCCAGCAGCGGCGCCGCTGGCGCCCCGGGGGGCAAAAGTTGCGGCTCGCCCGCGACCGTTGGCGCAAATGGCGATGTCCCCGCCGCGTTGGTCCGCAGGGGGGCCGGTTGCGGAGGAATCGGAGTATTCGCGAGGGGTGCGGAAGCCGCGCGCGGAGCCAGAGATAAATCCGCTCGCAGTGATTGCTTGGCCAAGAGTTCCCGCGCTCCCGTGGCGGGGGGAGCCACACTTCCCTCGGGAGGACGTGTTTGCCAAGGGCGAGTGGCCATGTTGGCATCCCACCAACCCTGGGCCAGCTCGGGGAGTTGTTTGCCAAAGATGGCAATTAACGGCACCACGATCAACGTGGCTAACATGATTACCGCGCGCAGCGTCAATTGCAGGGTCTGCATAGCCGTTCCTTCCGGGTTTTTTCGCGTTTTCCGGCTTGCCCGGGGCCGGCTCCCTTTTCCGGGGCGAAAATCAGGTGGGGCATGATACCGACCGCTGTACATTTGCGGCAAGCGCAGTTCCAGCGTGCTAGCGGCAATGCCAAAAGAGAACGGTAAGGTCGCTTGCCCCGCCAGCGATCTACCGATGAACAAGCTATCTCGTCCGCTTATGCCGACACGGCCCGCCACGGGCGCAGAAAAAAACCCAGCGGTCAGCCACCACGACTTTGACCCTCGGCGAAAAAGTCAAAAATCGCGGCAGCCGCCCGCTGGGTGGAGTTCCACAATGAAACGATCCTACACAGCTAGCATTCTCTCCCGCGTTTCAGCGGGAGATCTTCTTCACCAAAAGGGGGTCGGGTTTTTTTACCCTCAATCCCCATTCGCGGTTGTAAATTTCACAATCTCTAAATAACCGTGGCCGACTCAGTTGAAACTCGTGGTGCTGGGTCTGTCCCTCCTCTAACCTGGATTAGGCCCTTCCGGTTGTTAACACGTTGTCAGGCATTTCCAGGGAGTCGGCCACGGCTGAAATCCACTCTGTCTTCTCAGGCGATGTGCGCTTTGCCACGCGCGGCAATTCGGCGGGCCAAGGTGCTCGTGGCGGCAAGTCGATGATAATCACGGTGTCGTTCCATTACCGCCACGAGCTCAGGGCCTCGCTCTGTTTCCGGTTGCGCCAGGCCGGAGCTCCTGGGCAGTGCGGCCGTTTTTTTCCGTAAGGAGGCGGATTGAATAGGCATGGTGCCGGGCAATCCAGGAACATCGGGAACGGAGGGCGTGGCGGGCTGCGAATTGTCCCGCGCGGGAACATGGCGCCCCGTGGACGCCAGCTCCCCGCGCAGAATTTTTACCTCCGCCGGAGCGGCAATCCCCAGCGTCACACGCTCGCCCGAAATACGCTGCACGACAATTTCAATGCCGTCCCCAATCATGATTCGTTCACCAACTTTTCGGCTTAATATCAACATGGTTTGGTCTCCCTCCACAAAGCCAGGATCAGACTTGGTTGAGTCACGATACGGTATTAATGCAAAGCCAAGGCCAAACTTTAGTGAGTTTTGAATATAATTAAACTAAAACGTCGTAAATCCATGTCCGGTAGCCAGTTGCATCTTAAGATAATTTTTTTGCCGCTATTTTTTTGATGCCCACGCTGGATTATGGCTTCTCAAATTGAGCTAATTGTCTCAAATTGAGATAACTGGGAATGATTGACAGGCTATTCCAGCGGGAGATTCTTTCATGCTTACCGTTTCCCTCGATTTGCGGTGGGTGCTCCTTTTGAGCCTTTGTTTGGGTGCTAGCGGCCTACGGGCCGCGCCATCATCCGGGGAGTTATTGGCTTCGGCGGAGCTAGCACTAGAGCGGCGTGAATTTGCCGAAACGATCTCCCTGGCGGAAAAAGTGCTTAGTGCCGAGCCCCAATCTATCTCCGCGTTGCGTCTGCTAGCTCAGGGGAATTCGGGCTTATTGCGACACAAGGCCGCGCTTTTGGCCATGGATCAAGTGGTCGAGCAGCGACCAGCGGCGGATAACTATCAACTCCGGGGTGAACTGCGCTTTAAAGCCGGGCTTATGGCCGAGTCCCTGGCCGACTTTGACAAAGTTATTGAACTTCAACCCCGACGCGAGCCGGGTCACTGGCAACGCGGTATTTGCTACTATTATTTAGGCGATTACGAAAAAGGACGCAAGCAATTTGAACAATATCAAAATGTGGATGATAACGATGTCGAAAATGTCGTCTGGCGGGCCATGTGCATGGCCCGCGACCCGCAACTGGGGTGGGAAAAAGCCGCCGCAGATTTGTGGAAGGTTCGGTTCGACCGCCGCGTGCCGCTGATGGTGGTGCATAAGCTATTTGCCGACCAGGCCCAGCCCGCCGATGTCCTAGCCGCCGTTACAGAGGGACAGCCCGGCGCGGAGGAACTGCAAAGCCGGCAATTTTACGCCCATTTGTATCTGGGCCTGTATTATGACGCCAAACAGGAGCCTGTTGAGGCGCGCAAGTATTTGGAACTGGCGGCGGGAAAGTATGCGTTGCCGGGCTATATGGGAGATGTGGCGCGGGTACATGCCGAGCGCCTAGCGCGGCAAGCGGCCGACAAAACGCCAGCCAAGTAGGCGCAAGCGCCGGATTAAACGGTTGCGCGTCCGGGCTGGCGATGTTGGGATCTTAACTTGGAATGCGAGGTAGTTTTTTAGCGAAAAACCCGTTTCAGTTTTCGTTTTGCAGAAAGCGCGAGCATGCCGGAACTTTCCGCCAATTTTTTGCTGTTTGGCCTGATTTGGTATCTGGTGTTTTTGTTGAGTTTGACATTGCACGAGGCGGGGCACGCGCTGGCGGCATATTGGATGGGGGACGAAACGGCATATTTGGGGGGACAGGTTACGATCAATCCCCTGCCGCATATCCAGCGCGAACCGATCGGCACGGTGGTGCTGCCGTTGCTCTCTTATCTCTTAACAGGCAATATTTGGGGGTGGGCCAGCGCTCCTTACAATTTGCACTGGAGATTGCGTTATCCAGGGCGGGCATTGGTGATGGCCATGGCCGGACCCTTGGCGAATTTTTTTTTAATGGTGGTGACGCTGGCCGGGATGATGGCCCTGTTGCATGGCGGACTGATTAACCCGGAGGATTTGTTTGACGATGGTTTATTGCGATATCCCCTGGAATTGCTCACCAACGAACCATCCCCCCCGCTAATCAAGGTATACGCCGTCATTTTTTTAGTCAGCTTGCAAAATCTGATTTTAATGGTATTCAACCTCATCCCCGTTCCCCCGCTGGATGGGAGCGCGATCTGGCAATTGGTCCTGCCCCCCCGCCTGTTTGAAAGATACCTGGAATTTTCTCTGCAACCATCATTTGTCATGCTGGGCGTGATCGCCGCCAGCGGGCTATTCAATCGGTACTTAATTGGAGATATTTTTTGGGTCTATTTTCGCGTGTTATTTTGGAGTTTTTAATGTGCCCAGCGGATCTCTTATCCTCCGCTAAGAATCGCTCAAAAAAATAGGAACCCTGATGATACACGAAATGCGTGTTAGCACGATATTTAGCTGGTTTTCACCGGCAAGTCAGTTATTATGCGACCCAAACTGATGCGGATACCGGATAAACAGGAGGAAACAGAGAGAGCGGAGCAGACAAAATATAGATAAGTGTCGATCAGTGCGGATTAGTGTTCCTTACGTATTTTTTTACCGCTAATCCGCGCTCATCGACACTAATCCCGCAAGAGGTACGCGGCTCTGTATTTTCCCCTGCTTCCTCGGCTCCTTCCCGTAAAAATTTGTAAACCTTATCGGGGTCGCTCAAAAAAAACAAGAACCCGATGATGATTCCCCGCATGTCCGTTAGCACGAAACGTGGCGGGTTTTTACTGGGAAGTAATTTAGCATGCAACTTTAGAACTTTCTCCGTTCCGGTTGTAATACCCTGGGCTCTTTACGGGTTTCCTTCAACCCGCTCAAAGTTTTCGGCATAGCCGTTGAGGCTGGGGCGGGATTCCAACTGCGGAGTGCTGGCTAAGCCGGAATTGCGCAGGGACAATAGTCGTTCCTGGCAACGGTAGGGTGATTCGCCATGATTCGGCAGCAGGCGCGTGTAGGTGGAGTCCGCGTTCAGCACGCGGGTTTTGACATTATCCAGCAGATAGGCGGGGATGATCTCGTGCAGGATGCGGTCTTTTAGCTCGGGCGATTCGACGGGAAACATGACCTCTACCCGGCGATAAAAATTACGCGGCATCCAATCGGCGCTGGCCAAAAAAACCTTGGCCGAGCTATCCGGCCCAAAGACAAAGATGCGGCTATGCTCCAAAAAGCGATCAACGATGCTGCGCACCCGAATGGTCTCGGAGATTCCCGGCAGGCCGGGCCGCAGGCAGCAGACGCCGCGGTCGATAATATCGATCGGCACGCCCGCCTGACTGGCGCGGTACAAGGCCTCAATCGTGCGATGATCAACCAGCGCGTTCAGTTTGGCAAATATGCGCGACGGCCCCCCCTGGCGAGCGATCTCGGTTTGTTCATCAATAAGCTGCAGCGTGCGGCGATGCATATCCGTGGGGGCGACGACCAGTTTGCGCCATTGATGCCCCTGGGAATACCCGGTTAACAGGTTAAAGAGCGCCGAGGCGTCCGCCGCCAAATCCTCATTCGCGGTAAATAACCCTAGATCGGTGTAAACCAGCGCGGTCGTGGGATTGTAATTTCCCGTCCCCAAATGGACGTACCGCCGCAAATTATTTCCTTCCTGCCGCACGACCAGGGAAAGTTTGCAATGCGTTTTTAGGTCCAAAAAGCCAAACACCACGTGCACGCCCGCGCGTTCCAGTTGTCTGGCCCAAGAGACGTTATTCGCCTCGTCAAAGCGGGCCTTTAGCTCCACCAGCGCCGTGACATGCTTGCCGTTTTCGGCCGCTTGGATCAGCGCGCGGGTCACGGGGGAGTCGCCGCTGGTGCGGTACAATGTTTGCTTGATGGCCAGCACCTTGGGATCGTGGGCCGCGCGATTGACAAAGTCGACCACCGTGTCAAACGTATCATACGGATGATGGACTAAAATATCCCTCCGGGCAATCGTGGCAAACAGGTCGTCGCCGCGGCGACGGATGCCACGGGGCAATTGCGGCGTAAAAGGGGGATCGCGCAGCGCCGCATGGTTGGGAAGGCGGGTCAGTTCCATCAGCGCGGTCAAATCCAGCGGCCCGTCGATGCGGTACACCTCGCTATAGCCCTCTGGCACATTGTCGCGGATGTATTCCTCGTCAATGATGCTCCGCAGCAGTTCCTCGCTGCCGCCGGCGGCCACTTCCAGCCGCACCGCGTCCCCATGTTGCCGCGCCTTGAGCCGTTCCTCGATCAAGCGCAGCATATCGTCGGATTCTTGTTCCAGCAGTTCCACATCGCTATCGCGCGTAATGCGAAACGTGGTCCAGCTTTGCGTGGCAAATCCGCCAAACAGTTCCGGCAGCCACGCGGAGATCGCTTCTTCCAGCAGGATAAAGTGCTGCTCTCCCGCCAGGCCCACCGGCACCAACCGCGGCAACACCGTGGGGACCTGCACCACGGCGAACATCTGTTTTGGCCCCAGGCCTCGGCGGCGTTCCAGCATGGCCGCCAGATACAACCCCCGGTTGTGGTAATGCGGGCTGGGGTGCGAGGGATCCACCGCCATCGGCGTCAAGATAGGGAACGCCCGCTCGCGAAAGTACTTGCCTAGCTGGTCGCGTTGGACATCGCTCAGTTCGTGATAGCCCAACAGCCGAATTTCCCGTTCGGCCAGCAGGGGCCGGATCGCGTCGTTCCAACATCGATACTGCGCCGCGACCAATTCCTGCGTACGCCGCGCGATCCGCTGCAACTGCACGATGGGCCGCAAGCCATCGGGGGAGTAATCTTGAGGCGCACCGTCGCCAAACGCCTGTTCCCGCAGGCCCGACACCCGCACCATAAAAAATTCGTCCAGGTTCGAACTGAAAATCGACAAGAACTTAACCCGCTCGAGCAACGGATTGGTGGGGTCCTCGGCCTCTTCCAAGACGCGGGCGTTGAACTCCAGCCAACTCATCTCGCGATTGATAAAATGCTCGGGTTGAAACGATTGCTCAGTCACGGCAGGATTCGCTTTTTAGGTAATTTGGAAAATCTAATGAAGTTGTATCGACGGAACAATGTTCCACCGTCAACCTTAGCTTATAGGTCCTTCTATGCCCATTGGTTCGCATAATCCTATTTTATCGCAGCAGCGGGGCATTGCGGCAGCGGGAAAGTCCTTTATGATAATCGTAGGTTGGATTTTGGTCGATTTACGCAAGATGATAAATGGCAAGGAGTTACAGTGGTAATTACAATTTACGAATGGCAAATTACGATTTAAGTTGAGGCGTGGCATTTTCCCTCGCACCCCGTTCCGCCGATACCTTCGGCGGCTTTATCCCGCGACCTGCGTCCCTTACCCCTGTCCCTTACTCTTGTGACTGACTGGCGTACTCTTTATCCGTTTGAATCGCAAGGACTTACGGTCGAAGGGCACCGCTGGCACTATGTGGATGAAGGCCCCCGACTCGCTGATACCCCGACACTGGTCCTGGTCCATGGCAACCCGACTTGGTCGTTTTATTGGCGAAATGCCATTACCGCCTGGTCCACCCGCTATCGCGTCATCGCGGTGGACCAACTTGGCTGCGGATTGAGCGACAAACCACCGGATGGCCCGTATCGGCTGGCGGACCGAGTGCGGCAATTGGGTAAGTTCCTAACCGGTTTGCAGTTACGCCATGTCACGCTCATTGGCCATGATTGGGGGGGGGCCATTGCCACCGGAGCCGCCCTCGAACACCGTGACCGCGTGGCGCGCCTAGGCCTGCTGAACACCGGGGCGTTTCGCAGCGATAAAATCCCGTGGCGGATTGCCGTCTGCCGTTGGCCTATTTTTGGTCCGTTGGCCGTCAGGGGGCTGAATGCCTTTCAAATTGCCGCCTTTTCCATGGCGGTGGAACAGCGGCAAAATCTTACTCCCCTGGTGCGCGCGGGATACGCGGCTCCGTATGGCTCCTGGGCGGAACGAGTGGCAATCCAACGATTTGTCGAGGATATCCCGTTATCGCCCCGGCACCCCAGCTATGCCAAATTGGCCGAGATCGAGGCGGGGCTGCCCAGTTTAGGGGACATGCCCAAGCTTTTGATTTGGGGGATGCGGGATTGGTGCTTTACGCCGTGGTTTTTAGAGCAATTTGAACGTGTCTGGCCCGAGGCGGAGGTGGAACGTATCGCCGACGCGGGACATTGGGTGCTGGAGGACGCGCCGGATCGGGTCATCCGCCGCGTGGCGCATTGGGTAGGATAGGGTGGCGGGTGTGCAGGGGTGACGGGGGACGAGCCTCGGCAGGACCCGTGGGAGGTAGTGGATTGTGGGTTAAGTCAGAATTGCTGGCATTTCTATTCTGCATTCATCATTCTGCATTCTTAATTTATTTCAACCTCCCCCTGCAGCAGTTCATACAACTCCCCGGCCGTGTCGAGCAGTTCCGCCTCCACGGCCGTTTCATCGGTCCCTTCGGCAAAAATTGTCAGTAGCGGTTCCCCCGCGTAAATGGGACTTTCCGCCATGGGCAAGTCCGCCACACTCGGTCGGCCGCTGGACAGATTGCGAATCGCGCACCACTGCGCGGCGGCCGTGGTAAATCGCCAGGGTTGTTGGTTAGGCAATCCATCAAATCCTTCTTGCGTTAGTTCAGTTCTCCGCGGCGCGGCGTCCGGAACATGCAAAATCGCTTTCCCCACGACCAGTCTGGCAAACGGGATCGCCCGCGCTGGCAACTTGCCCAGGAGGCACGCTTCGAGATGCAGTTTGATCGCCAGCAGCCGTTCGCCACGGGTGCCCCGTGTTCCTAACAGACTCGAACGCTCTAGTACTTCGATCGACGCCGTGTAGCGGGGGTTGATTTCCACCGGCACGATCCGTCCGTCGGCGGTCCAAATGGCATCCACGCCAAACAGGCCGACGAGGCCAAACTCGCGGGCCAGCACATCGCCAATGGCCTGCCACTGCGCAAAGATATCATCCGGCAAATGCAGCGGCCCCATCGAGCCACAATATTGAAAGGAGCGCGGTCGCGACGTGGCAGATTCGTAATTTCCCCGCGGACCTGCTTTTCCGCTAACATCCATATCCGCGGGGCTGGCCGTTTCCCCCCAACACCACGACTGCCCAATCAGTTGTCGGGTACTCCCTAGGCAGACCGCTTGGCGTCCGGCGGCGACATACACCGCGCTGACAGGCGTGCCGGGAATATATTTTTGCCAAAAGTGGTTTGCAGGTACGGCTGCGGCGGCCGGTTCCGCGCTCCAAAAATTGATGCCTATCCCTCCCCCCGAGCGGAGCGGTTTGCACAGCCACAGGGGTGGGGTGTGATTCTGTGGGAGAACTGATTCTGCTTGTAAAGGTTTGGGCAAAGTTTTTTCTGGCGGTTCATTGCGGATTTCCGCAAACGGCAGGCCAGCTTGTCGCAAGACGGCAGTCCACGAGAACGGGTCTCGCACGGCGGCGACAACCTCTGGCGAATTGCCCGCCAAGCGATGTCGCGGCGTCAGGCAAGCGGCAAGTGTCTGGAGGTGATTTTCCATCGCCCCGGTGTAGATCAGCGTGCCGCTGGGGGCATTGGCCAAAAGCGAGGGAAAGCCCGTGGGGAAGGGGTCGCAGATTTCGGTGATTTCGGCCAGCATTTGCAGGTCGGTATCGCCAAACCTATCGGCGCACCACAAGAGGCGTCCATGTTCTGGCTGATATCCGGCCTGCACCGCTGAAGCGGCCGCGGCCCGAACGCTTGCGCCGATGAGGAGTAAATTTTGCGGCAGGGACACGAGTAATTTCCAGTTGCTGAATAATTGGTTGCAAATATAACGAAAAATGTGGAGCGGATTTGATTTTTACCCAGGCAAAAAAAACCTGGACTCAGGTGGTCAAGTATGCTTAAATAGGAAAGACCTGCGGCCCGCCGGGGAATCTCCGGTCCCACCTGCCGCGTAGAACAAACTGGATTCATGCAAAGCTACGGCCTTAGAGGCCCTCCTTCTTTGCTGAATCCGCGCTTATTAAAACAAGCACCCTCCCACGGTTGGTGGGATAGCCCGCGCCACGGCCGGATCGCCGTGACGGGTTAACCGCTTATAATCCGGTAAGAGCCATTCTACAATCGCCGATCATGCTGGATAAATCCGCCAACGCCGCCAAAAACCAGTTTTCTCCTAGCCGTTATCACCGGCTGGTTGGCAGCCTCTTGGGCATGTTGTGTGGCGGGTTGTTGTTGTGGGGAAACAGCGACTTACTAGATTCCAGTAAAGGAATAGCCAGGGGAGAGGAATCCTCCCCGGCATCCGCCACGACCGCGCAATTGTCGGCCGAGGTTCCCGGCAAAGTCGTGCCGTTTATTAAAAAATATTGCGTGGACTGCCACGCGGGAAAGGAGGCCGAAGCGGGGATCGATCTGGAAAAAACAACCACGGGCGAGCAACTGCTGCGGGAACGACGGGTCTGGCGAACGGTGGCCAGTAAACTGCGCAACCGCGAAATGCCCCCCAGCGATCACGACACCCAACCCGCCGAAGGGGAAAGCGATCACGCCGCCGCCTTGATTGAGGGATTGTTAAAAAGCTCTTTGGCGGACGCCCCGATCGATCCGGGCCGCGTCACCATTCGCCGTTTGAATCGCGCCGAATACAACAACACCATTCGCGATCTCGTGGGCGTTGACTTTCGCCCGGCGGAAGATTTTCCCAGCGACGACGTCGGCTATGGGTTTGACAACATCGGCGATGTCCTGGCGATGCCGCCGATCCTCCTGGAAAAGTATTTTTTGGCGGCCGAGAAAATCATGGATCGGGCGATTGTCGTTCCCGATCCGGCCAAGATGTACACCAACCGGATGACCGGGGCGAAGCTGACCGCGGACAACGGCGGGCGGGTGCCCGAATCCGAAGCCCATCTGCTGACATCGGACGGCGCGGTGCGGGGCGATTTTAATTTTCCCACGCCGGGCGAATACCAGGTTCGTATCGAGGCCTGGGGAGACCAGGCCGGTCCCGATCCGGCGCGGATGTCGCTCAAGATTGATGACAAAGCGCTAAAGACCTGGGACGTGGCGAATGATCGCTTTAAACCACGGGTGTTTCAAATCCAGCAAGAGTTTTCCGCGGGAAATAAGCGGCTGGCGGTTTCCTTTGACAATGATTACTACTTGCCAAAAAATGACGATCCCAAAAAAGGGGGAGACCGCAACCTGATCATCCATTGGGTGGAGGTGCGGGGTCCGTTAGGGCTAGACGAGTCCACGCTCCCGGCGACGCACAAGCAAATTTTATTTGTGACGCCGCCAAAGTTACAGCCCGAGGATCTGAATAAGCCGCGTAAGCGGATTGTCACATTAAAAAAAGATCCCGAAAAGGCCGCCGCCGAAAAAGCGAGCGCTGAACGCCGCAAAGCCCGTCGCGACGCGGCGGAAAAAATCATCGACCGGTTTGCGTCCCGCGCGTTTCGCCGGCCGGCGACCAGCGATGAGCTAGAACGCCTGCTAAAAATTTGGGAAACCGTCGAGGAAGACAAACAACCGTTTGAGCGGGGGATTCAACTGGCCTGCACGGCGGTGTTGGTCTCCCCCCATTTTTTGTATCGGATAGAGCTGGACCCCAAGCCGGATGATCCTAATTTTGTCTATGAACTGAACGATTTTGAACTGGCGACGCGGCTGAGTTATTTTTTGTGGAATAGCATGCCGGATGATGAGTTGTTTGCCCTGGCTGAAAAGGGTGCGCTCCGTCAAGGGAACAATTTGGCCGCGCAGGTCAAACGAATGATGCGCGACCGCAAGGCGCAGGCCCTGGTGGATAACTTTGGCGGGCAGTGGCTGCAAACGCGGCGGCTGGCGGATGTGCAGTTTGACACGACGAAATATAGCGCCTTTGACGACCAACTGCGGGCCGCCATGCAAAAAGAGACCACGCTCTTTTTTGCCACACTTTTGGTGGAGGATCGCAGCGTTCTAGAGTTTTTGGACGCCGACTTTACGTTTCTCAACGAGCGGCTGGCACTCCATTATGGCTTTCCGGGGATTGCCGGCGACCATTTTCGCCGCGTGGACCTTTCCGCCGACAACCCCCTGGCCGCGCGACGGGGGGGACTCCTGGGCATGGCGGGAATTCTGGCCCTCAATAGCAATCCTACCCGCACGTCACCGGTCAAACGGGGCAAATGGATCATGGAAACTTTATTGGGGACTCCCCCTCCCCCCGCGCCGCCGGAAGTCCCCAAACTAGAAGATGACAAGGAAGACCAAGGGCCCCTGGTCGGCACCCTCAAGCAGCGCATGGAGCAACACCGCGCAAATCCCATGTGCGCGTCCTGCCATCGCCAAATGGACAGCATGGGCTTTGGGCTGGAAAACTTTGACGCCTTGGGGGCTTGGCGCGAGCAGGACGGCACCGAGGCGATCGATGCTAGCGGGGTTTTGCCCGGAAATGTCAAATTTTCCGGACCTGTGGAATTAAAACAGATTCTGAAGTCGAAAAAAGAGTTATTCGTCCGCTGTTTAACCGAAAAAATGCTGACTTATGCTGTCGGCCGGGGCCTGGAAGAGTATGATGAAGTCACGGTGGACCGCATTGCGGCCGCTATGGCTAGCCAGGATTACCGTTTTTCCGCGCTCTTGACCGAAATCGTCAACAGCGCTCCCTTTCAACAAAAACGTGGCGCAGGAGTTCGACCATGAACAGCCAAAAATCCGAATTCGGCAAACTATCCCGGCGGACCATCTTGCGCGGGCTGGGCGTGGGTCTGGCGCTGCCGCTGCTCGATGGCATGCTCCCCGCCGTGCGGCTAGCGGGAGTGTCCCGCGCGGCCGATGCAGCCGCGGCCCCGGTGCGACTGGCGTTTCTGTATGTGCCTAATGGGATGCACATGCCGGACTGGACGCCCAAGGAAGCCGGCCCGCTGAATGAGCTGACGCCCCTGCTCAAACCAGTGGAGGCGTTTAAGGACACGATCAACGTCTTTACCAATCTGGCCCAGCACCATGCCGAGGCCAACGGCGACGGCCCAGGCGATCATGCCCGTAGCATGGCGACCTATCTCACGGGAAAGCAAGCTTATAAAACCAGCGGGGCGGATATTAAGGTGGGCGTGTCGGTCGATCAGGCCGGAGCACAGCAAATTGGCAAACTGACCAAGTTTGCGTCGTTGGAATTGGGGATCGAGCGCAGCCGTCAATCGGGCGAGTGCGATTCGGGCTATAGCTGCGCCTATTCGTCGAATATCTCTTGGAAAAGCGAAAGCACGCCCAATCCGGCGGAGGTCAATCCGCGGTTGGTGTTTGAGCGGCTGTTTGGCGAAGGGCCCAAGAACGAACAAGGGGAATCCCGCGCCGAGCGAGAGAAATACCAAAAGAGCATTCTGGATTTTGCCCAAGAAGACGCCCGCCGTTTAAATAAGAAACTGAGCCGCACCGACCAGCGCAAGTTGGACGAATACCTGACCAGCGTGCGCGAGCTGGAACAACGGATCACACGGGCCGAACAAGAAGCGCGCGGCGACCATCCGGCTTCGCTAGCCAAAGCCGGGGCCAAGCCCGAGGGTATCCCCAAGGAATTCACCAATCATGTCAAACTGATGCTGGACATGCTGGTGCTAGCGTGGCAGACGGATTCCACGCGGATTGTGACATTCCCCCTGGCCAACGAGGGAAGCAACAAGAACTATCCCGAAATCGAAGTCTCCGAGGCGCATCACGAGTTATCGCATCATGGCCGCGACCCCAAAAAGCAGGAGAAAATCAGCAAGATCAACGCCTATCACATGCAGCATTTGGCTTATCTTCTCGAAAAGCTGCGCGGCGTGCGCGAAGGGGACCGGACGCTACTGGATAATTGCCTGGTCAGCTATGGCAGTTGCATTGGCGATGGCAACCGCCATAACCATAACAAGCTGCCAATCCTGGTCGCGGGGCGCGGCGGCGGGGCGGTCCCCACCGGTCGGCATGTCATGCTAGAAAATCAAACGCCGCTCAATAACCTGTGGCTGGGCATGCTAGCCGTGGCCGGGGCGAATGTCGAATCCCTGGGGGACAGCACAGGACACCTAAAGGAACTGCGGGGTTAATCCCCTTACGAAATTTGTTATTGATCCCATACCTGGTAATTTCGTGCACAAATCTATAATTGGCATCTTATACTAATTGCAAGTAATCATAGCGCGGTTTTTACCCAGTTTACCAAGGGATTCCGTAACTCCGTTGGAGTAGGAGTTCACTGGTTTTGTTCTTTTCCCAGGGTTGTTCGCTGCGCTCCAACCCGTGGGCTTTGTTACAGAACCCCGTTGCGGTAGCGAAGTACCGCGAAGCGGTTATGGAACTCAGCCCAGGGTTGCCGCGTAGCGGCTACCCTGGGAATACCGCAAGCCAAGAAATTCTACCGCAACGCGGTTACGTCATGCGGAAATAACTCATGAATACCTGGATACATTCACAAATTGCTAGCCGCGCTACGTTTAGCTAGAAAGCGTATTATCATCATTCTGCAAAATCAGGGTGTTGCAACGGCTTCATGCGTCCTTATGCCTACCCGGCCGCCGCTATGCCGCCGGATGGGGTTGTGCTTGGTTCCTTCATGCATGCCCCGCGGTTTCGGCCCAGATTAGTTGAAGCTGAATAATTTCGAAAAAATTTTATTTGTGTTTCGTTCTAGCGGACGCGGCGGCACTGGCTTGCGACAGAATCCGGGCATCATCATCGCCCCATCCGCGCGGGGCTGCTTGCGAATTGCCCCTGGTCAAAATAAACTAGCTCCGTGGCGGGACGTTTTTTAGACAATAGTTTTCTCCGGGGCACTTCTCATGGCAAAGCCTACTGGCCCATTTGGTTACATACCTCCCTCAAATCCGGTTGCAAAACCAATTATCCCGCCCCCCGCCGTGGGGACGCCGTCCTTGCCGGTGGCCGAGGAAGTTCCCCTGGTCGCCGAATTGGTGCCCCCAACCCCAGCGCTTCCGCGCGCTAATCAATCGTTGCATGCCGATAATCCCTACGCCGCGCCGCAGACCACGCTCTTGGCCATGCCGCCGGGAGTGGAAACCAGTTATTATATTCAGGGGCGGGACGTGGTCTCGACCAATCCCCTAACGCTACCGCCACTCTGTATCTTTTGCGGCGCCCACGCGCACGATGCCCCCAAACAGCAAAAGACGATCGGCGTGAATGCCTGGTGGCACTATCTGTTTATACTGTTGGGTGTCTTACCCGGAGTTATCTTTTTGGTTACTTTGCAAAAAAGCTGTGTTGTAGATTATTACCTGTGCCGCGAGCATCTGCGCGGCCGTTGGCGCTTGTATGGGTGGCTCTGGGGGATTTTTTTGGGTTCGATTTGCTGTATTTTTTTTGTGTCAATTATTACGGTGGTACCCAGCAGCCTTGTGTCGGTTGTAATTGGCATTTTGGCGATAACTTCAATCATTGCACTACCAGTCAGTCTCTTAATCATGATGAACCAAAGCCACATCCTCCTGGGCAAGCGCCACAAGGCTGGCTGGTTTTGGATTCGCGGGACGAAGCAACCGTTCCGTGATGCCCTGGTGGCTGGGGGGATTTCGCAAGTCCCCTAACGGCATGGCAATAAAAATTACATAATTTATTTAAATCCTAACATCATTCAAACACACGTCCCGGCCCTCCCTGTTACGCTGACCAGCGGAATAGCATTTGCCCGCGGCCATCGTGGTCCGCTTGTTTTTTGCAATTGCCACAATTTTTTTAGGGGAGACCGCTCATGAAGTTGCTCAATTTGCTCGCTGGTTCGTTGGCTCTCGCGCTCGCCACAGGTGTCGCGCTGAACACCTCCGCGGACACCATCACCGCCTTTACCTTTGAACAATTGGCCGTCGGGATAAACAACACACCCGCCCCCGCCGTGGGAAGCGGCTCGGCCACGACACTGGGCATGACCAACAATCTGACCACGCCCCCCAGTGTCAGCATGGCGGATGTAATCTTGCAAAACGGCACCTCCGGCCCGGCCACCGGCAACAAGACCTGGCGGATTCGCTCGGCGGGGACGGGGAACGGCAATGGCTGGTCCGCCCTGGCCCCCCAATACAGCCAAGGGGCGGAATTCCTCGCTAGCACCACGGGCTTTCAGGATATCTTTTTGACTTTTGACTGGAGCGCCACCACCCAAGGGGTCAAGCACCTTCAGGCGCAATACACGACCGACGGCAGCTCTTGGCTGAATGCGGGGGGGATTCAAACCGCGGGCGCTACCGAGGGTTGGATCAATGGCATCACGGTCGATCTGTCGTCACTGACCGCCGCTGATAATAATCCGCTGTTTGGCGTGCGTTTGGTCTCGGCCTTTGCCCCCAGTGGGCCGAATGCCGGCCAATATGTGAATTTGGCGGGCAATCCCATCAACAGCACCTCGGGCAATTGGCGCGTGGATAACATTATTATTTCTGGATCGGTTATACCCGAACCTTCGACTTGGCTATTAGCTGGTTTTGCCGTGGTCGGTCTGAGTTGGTGTGCCGCCCGCCGCGCACGCACGGCCTAATCTGCGCGTGGCGGGATGTAGCGGGACTACTCACGGAAATTTCTTTTATAAAAAAAACAGCTCGCTTGGCAACAAGCGGGCATTTTTTATGAGGATTGCCGCAGATGCGTTCACCCGCTAACCGAGCGGGTGGGATGATTTCAGCTTTTTTACAAAGCGGGGAGCGATCAACCGCCGCTTTCGCCTATAAATGGGTTTATTCCAGCAACTACTGCAACCCTGCCCCGAGGACTATAATAAATGTTTATCCGTCGACAATGACGGTCCGCTCATTTTTTATTAACCTCATGATGCCCGCCCGTTTGGCCCCAACTCCCGAACTGCTCGCCCCCGCCGGGGACTGGGAGGCGCTCCGCGCGGCGGTGGCCAATGGCGCGAACGCGGTCTATTTTGGCCTGCCTAACTTTAACGCCCGCTTTCGCGCGACAAATTTTCCGCCCGAGGAATTGCCTCAAATCCTCGATTTTTTGCACGACCATAATGTTCGCGGTTATGTCACGCTGAACACGCTTATTTTTACCGATGAATTGCCAGATGTCGCGCGGATCCTGGGGGAGCTGGTCCGGGCCGGCGTGGATGCCGTCATTGTGCAGGACCTGGGCGTGGCGGATTTGATCCGGCGGGTCGCGCCGCACTTGCCCGTGCATGGTTCGACGCAAATGACGCTCACAGAACCGCGCGGCATTGACTGGGTCAGTCGCCTGGGGGTGGAACGGGTGATTCTGGCGCGGGAGCTGTCGGTGGGTGAGATTCAGCAGATCACCGCCGCCACAACCACGCCGGTCGAGGTCTTTGTGCATGGGGCGTTGTGCGTGGCGTATAGTGGGCAGTGCCTGACCAGCGAGGCCCTGGGGGGGCGCAGCGCCAACCGGGGGCAATGCGCGCAGGCCTGCCGTCTGCCGTACGAAATGGTGGTCGATGGCGCCGCGCGGGATTTTGGCGAGCGGGCCTATCTGCTGAGTCCCCAGGATTTGGCCGCCCCCGAGTTGATCCAACCGCTGCTGGCCGCGGGTGTGGCCAGCTTTAAAATCGAAGGCCGCCTGAAAAGCGCTCATTATGTCGCGGCCACGTCGCAGACCTATCGGGCGGCGCTGGATGCGGCGGTGGCGGGACAAAATTTCGTCCTTGGTCCAGCGGCGGCGATCGATCTAGAGCAGAGCTTTTCCCGCGGATTTACGACCGGATTTTTAGGGGGCTTGAATCATCAAACGCTGGTCCCCGCGCGCTTCCCCAAGGCCCGCGGCGTCCGCGTGGGTACCGTGCTGCGCGTGGATCATGGCGGCATTGTGGTCCAGGTCGAAGAGCACAAACAAGATCTGTTAAAACCGGGTGACGGCGTGGTCTTTGACCAAGGGCATCCCGAACAGGATGAACAAGGGGGCCGCCTTTATCACGTGGAGATCCTTTCCGGCGGCGCGCCCCATGAACCACCCCTGGTCAATATTCGCTTTGGACCCGGTGCGATCAATTTTGCCGCGATCGAACGGGAGGCCATTGTCTGGCGTACCGACGACCCTGACCTGCGCCGCCGCATGGAACAGACCTACGCCCGCGACACCGTGGTGCACCGGCAAACGGTGAATTTTGAAGTTGCCGGTACATTGGGGAGTGCGGTGACATTAACCGCCCGGGATGCCACGACAGGCTTGACCGCCGCCGCCACCTGGCCAGGACCTTTGGCTGTCGCGCAAAAACACCCGGTCACGCTGGAATTATTACGGGAACAACTGGGCCGGTTGGGGGACTCCCCCTACACCCTGGGGGAGATCGCCACTCACTTGCCCCCGACGGCCATGCTGCCCAAGAGCGTGCTCAATGAACTGCGCCGCGAGGCGGTCACCGAACTGCTGATAAAGCGGGAAGAGCAGCGCCCCGCGATATTTCAACCGGAAAAACTCTCCCAGCGGCTGCGCGAGATTTCCCGCGCGCCCCGTCGCGCTCCCCCCGCCGCACCACAAATCAGCGTGCTGGTGCGAAACGAAGCGCAACTGCTGGCGGTATTGGCTTGGCAACCCCCTGTCCCATCCATCACGCTGGAGGCCGTTTATTGCGATTTTGAAGATGTCCGCCGCTATCGCGCGCTGGTTCCCCTGGCGCGGGAGGCAAACTGTCCCATTGGGTTGGCCACGCTGCGTATTCTGAAGCCGGGCGAAGAAGGCCTGTTATCCATCATTGGCAAGGCGCAACCGGACCGCATTCTCATCCGCAACCTGGGGGGCCTGGGCTATTTTCAAGAGCATTTTCCCGGTCTCCCCTTGTACGGCGATTTTTCGCTCAATGTGTCTAATCCCCTGACCGCGGCGCTTTTGTGGGATAGCGGCCTGACTCGGCTGGTACCCAGCTATGACCTGAACTGGGAACAACTGGCCGGTTTGTTGGACGCCGTCGATCCGCTGGGACTGGAGCCTGTCATTCATCAACACATGCCCATGTTTCACATGGAGCATTGCGTGTTTGCCGCGATGCTGAGCACGGGCAAGGACTGGCGCGACTGCGGCCGTCCCTGCGACCACCACCGGGTGGAGTTGCGCGACCGGGTGGGGGCGGATTTGCCCCTGGTCGCGGATACTGGCTGCCGCAATACGGTGTACAATTCATTGCCCCAAACAGCCGTGGAATATTTGCCCCGGATGCTCACGCGGGGGGTAAGGTACTTTCGCGTCGACCTCTTGCGCGAATCCGCGACCGAAACCGCCGGGCTGCTGGACCGCTATGCCCGCGTGCTGGCGGGCGAAGAACCCGCGCGACAAACCTTTCGCCAGTTGCGGGTGCTCAACCAATTAGGCGTGACGCGGGGCACCTTGTCAGGTTAATATCTCCGCAAAATCGGCGTTATTGCGGAAGTCACAACGTAAGTCCCGGTTCGTTTTCATGCATCAACCTCGTGCGGGAGCCACCCCCTTTGTTTGACGAATCCCCCTTTGAGATCGAGCGGTTTAGCGGCATAACGCGGGTTTTTCCCCTGCCAAACTTGGTGCTCTTTCCCCATGTCATGCAACCCATGCATATTTTTGAACCCCGCTACAAGGCCCTGCTGCAGGAAGCCCTGGCCGGGGACGGCTTATTGACATTGGGCGTGCTGGCCCCTGGCTGGGAAGGGGATTACGAAGGACGCCCCCCGCTTTTGGAATACGGCTGCCTCTGCCGGGTCATGAATTATCATTTGACCGATAAAAACACCTACAATGTCCTGCTGGTGGGGGTACGGCGGTTGCAGTTGATCACCGAACTTCCCCCGGAAAAGCTCTATCGCGAATTTCAGGCTACCATCTTGGAAGATGAGTATCCCCTAGCGAGCGAGGGACACCGCGACGCGCTGCAGGCGCAATTATTAGATGTCTTTCAACGGGCATTGCCCAAATTGGCCGATGGACCCGAGCAGTTGCGCGAAGTGCTGGGCCAGCGGATTTCATTGGGAACCCTGTGCGATATCATCAGTTACACCCTGGATATGCCCCCCGAGAACAAAGTGGGCCTGCTGGCCGAGACCGTGGTGGATCGACGGGCGGAGCGATTGCTAGAGCACTTTCAACGTATCCTGGCGGGACAACCGGCGTCCGAAAGCGAGTCCCAGAATTCAGCCAACGGGGCCAATCCCTCCGCGCGGCGGTCGTTTCCACCGGACTTTAGTCAAAATTAGCGCGCGCGACAGAGTCAACCCGGGAGGAAGCGGAAATCCTTTTCCTTACAAGCCGTGCGCCTGACATCCAGCGCGCCTACGGCAGGGGCGGGATGACATTTCCGCTTACTCCACTTGCCGCCCTTCGATGTAAAGATGTTCGCGCACGCTGCCGTCGGCGCCATACACCCGCCAGCGGCCATGCATTATTCCCGCTCGGTATTCTCCCTCGAGAGCCTTGGTCCCATCGGGGCGCCATTCGATCCACCAACCTTCTTCCTTGTCATCCACATATCCCCCGGAATACAGCGGCCGCTCCTCCTGGTCGTATTCCACCCAACCATCCCCCTGCTTGAGTCCATCGACGGTGCCGTGGATGATTTCCCGCGATTGCGCGCCGCTATATTGACTAAGTAACTGGGGAACCTTTATCAACAGTTGATCCCCTTTATTGGCAATCCGCGCGAACAGTCGCTGCAAAATATTCACGCTAGGGGGAAGCGAGACCCGCAGATCGGCTTGCACCACGCGGGGCAGTTCCACCAAAAATTTCTCGCGCGTGGCGGGATCGCTGTTTTGTAGCCACGCCCAAATGTCGTCACCGGGTGGACGCAGGGCATAAAAGCGGGGGACTTTTTCCCGCGGCAGGCGGTAGCCCCGGACCACGTTGCCGGAGACCAGACAATGCGACAAATACGCGTGCCACCAACCCAGATAATAAGTTAAGGGCGTCGCCAAGAGCATGATCGCGACAACCCGCGCGGGCCAGTTCAGTTGTTTCCAAGTAACGGATAAAGAAACTCCTTGCCAGGGCCAGAGAAACACCGGCGCGGCGGCCATGAGCAGCAGATTCCAGGGCCAGACGGGATCGGGCCAGGTGGCGGGATCGAGCGCCGCCAGGCTTGCTTCCCATTGGCCCGTGGATACCGCCTGAAATGCCGATGGCAGTCGGCTGGCACTGATAAAAATCAGCAAATGCAAGACCACCCCCCCTATCGTGGCAAAAATCCGCGTGGAGGGAACAAACACCATCACGCCTAGTAGCATTTCCGCAAGGGGAATCGCCACGACCAGCGCCTGGGCGGTCGATTCATCAACGGGGAACAGGAACAAATTTGGAAATATATGAACCCCCTCGCTAGCAAATCGGGGGGAGAGCAGCTTATGCAAGCCAGCATAAAACCAAAGGGTCCCCAGGTGAATTCTGGCTAAATCGCGCCCAGCCGGACCGGGCAGCGTCCCCGCCAAGAGCAAAAGCGGCGAGATCACTTGCGGTTGCAGCCGAATTTCATCCTGCAGGATCGCCCAAATCAATACCCCGGCGTGACAAGCAAGCCCAATCCGAAAATAGACCAGCATCACCCCCGCCGAGACGATCAGCAACCACAAAAAATCCAGGGGAGGGCCGTAGGAACCATCCGCCACGGGCAACAGCGGCACGCTGCGCGCGCTCCAATGATCCGGCTGAAAATCAAAAATCATCCCCAGCCAATCTCCCCAGCCCCGAATCGGCTGGGTGTAAGTGTGCGCCAACCAGACCGGCCAGGTGATTCCCAGGGATAAGATTTGTAAGATTACCCCCCAGACGCGAAACAGCCGCAGGGTTCCAGAAACTCCCTCGGGATCGGGATTGGCCAGCCATTCACGCCAAGTAGCACGCGCGTAAGCGGGGGGCTGGGAAAGAGCGTCGGTCATACGCGTTTAAACGTGCGCGGAAACAAAGGGTTAATAAAGAAGTTTAGCATATTTTGCTCCCGGGGCCGACAGTGAATTCACGCGGTAATCCGGGAAGCGCGCTCTTCACAGTCGAAAATCGTCCACTGTGACTTGTATCCGCGCGTCATTCCACCGTGGGAAGATCCAGTAGGGAGGCATCCGGCGCCGCCCCAGAGTCCGGGCCGGGACCTTTGTAGAGTTGCTGGAAGAGACGGTTTTTTTTACTGGTGAGCGGGCCGGTCTCGGCGGGATTGGACAATGCTTCGGCCAGCATATTCATCTTGGCATCGATATCGTCGGCATAATGGACCAAATACGCCTCGGGGGTCATGGGGGGCTTGGGCGAGCCCCACTCGGGCAGCCGTTGATGCGAAAGGATGATGTGCTCTAGCCGCAACTGCAAATCGGCGGGCAAGGAAAACTCCACCGCGGCGTCGCGGACCAGATCGCGCCCCTGGACCATATGGCCAATGAGCGCCCCCGCGGACGTGTACTGCGCCCCTTGGGGGGTTAGCTCGATTTCTTGCAATTTACCGATATCATGCAACACCGCTCCGGCCACGACCAGTTCGACGCGTAGCCGGGGAATCAGTTCGCTGTAATAGGCGTCGTATTTTTCCGCCAGATAGACCGCGGTGCGCGTGACGCTTACCACATGTTCTAAAAACCCCCCCACGTAGGCATGGTGATTCTTGGTCGCGGCGGGCAAGGCCAGCAACGCCGTTTGATGGCGTTGGAGCAGGGCCAACGTGAGGTCGCGTAAGGCGGGCGTGGTGACTTTTTCACGCACGAGGTCACACAACTCGGCGAACATTCGCTCGCTATTAAATCGCGAGCGGGGGATGCACATCCACGGATCAAAGCCATCCTGGCGGTCCTTGTCCGTAACAGGACGCAGTTTTTGGATATCGAGTTGCGGACCATAGGCGGTTTCTTTATAGGTCGCCCGCAATTTATAGTGCATGCCTGGCTGCCAGTGATCACGGCAGTTGGCGTAAAAGGCGGAGTCCGCCCACAAGGGAAAGCTGACTTCGCGGCGCGCGTCGCGAAAGGTGACTTTGTAATAGGGTTTGTGGTCGCGGGTGGTAAGCAGCTCCTTGGCCGTGAGCAGGGCAAAGCAATCCGCCTCTTGGCCGGGCATAAAATCCGCCAGCGGCAATAAAGGAAAGAGCGCGGCGGCCATGGGGGAATGATCTTAGTAAAGACTAAAGTAAAGATTGAAGGGACCACGACACGCCGCTGATTGTAATTTACACAAAATTACAACCCTCGTGCTGTGTCAAAGTTAAACATTCGAGTTAGGCAAATCAACCGCTAGGCACTAGCCCACGGTTTTTGACGCTTCAACCCGGGGCTACCGTCCTACGGCTCATCTGATAGCGAATCGTTGACAGTGCCGTAGACGGCCAAAAAATAATTTAGCTCTAACCGCCCTCCTACCTTATCCGCAGCTCGTACGGTAGCATGACCGCCGGTTTGCTGAGTCCGCGTTGTAAAAGCGGCAGCCGCCGTAACGTGGCCAAGGCGTCGCGCACTTCCACCGGCACGGTTGAATGGAGCGTTGTTTGCACGCCCAAAAGGCCACCCAACCCTCCCAGGGGATTCCCCCCCTCGGGCAGGTAGATGCGGGGGAGTTTTTCCTCGGCGGGGATCTTCGCCAGTTTGCGGGCCTCCGCTACGGCGTCTTCCAGCGTCCCCAGTTGATCCACCAGCTTATTGACCACCGCCTGGCGGCCGGTAAAGACCCGCCCACCCGCCAGTTCCTCCAGTTGTTTGAGTTCCAATTTGCGTCCCTCGGCGGCTTTGGCGGTAAATTGTTGATAGGTGTCCCGCATCATTTTGAGGAAGGCGTTCTTTTCCGAGTCACTCATCGGAGCAAAGGTGGATTCCAAACCGCTATTGCGCCCCCGGCTGATGACTTCCGTCTTAACGCCAAATTTTTCCAGCGCGCCCCCTAGGGCAATCTTGCCGCCGACCACGCCAATTGAGCCGGTCAGGGTGCCCGGCTCGGCCAGCACCCGATCCGCCCCCATCGCGATGTAGTATCCGCCGCTGGCCGCCGTGTCCCCCATGCTAGCCACGACCGGTTTTTGGCATTGGGTGACGGTGCGCCAGATGACATCGCTGGCCAGGGCCGATCCGCCGGGACTGTCGATGCGCAGGACAATCGCCACCACATCGGGGTTTTTATCGGCGTCGGTCAGGGCTTTGCACAAGGTGTCGGAGCCGACCGTTTCGCCGTTCATCAGGCTGACGCCGCTTTTGCCATCGACAATCGCCCCAATGGCATAGACCACGGCGATTTTCTTTCCCTTGGCGGTGGATTTCTTCTTATCTCCGCCGCCGCTAAGCAATTCCATCATTTTCAGCATTCCCCCGATGCCGGAAAAATCGATTTCCTCCCGCTTGGCCGCGCCGTAATTAGGTAGGATTTTCAATTCGCCTTCGGGCTTGAGTTTGGCCAACTCGGCCCGCACTTCGTCCTCGTAGGCCAGTCGATCGATCAGTCCTGCGGCCAGGGCCTCCCGCCCGGTCAGTAGTCCCTCATCGATTAAGTCCCGCACCTTGCCCCGTTCTAGTTTGCGGTCGACGGAGATTTGCTCAATCATTTGCTGAAACATATCCTCGCACAACGTTTCCATTTTGCTGCGCAATTCGGGACTCATGCTGTTGCGGGTGTACGGTTCTCCGGTCCCCTTAAAATCCCCGACCTGCAGCATGTCGGCCTGCACCCCGTATTTATCAAAAATGTCCTTATAAAATTGCAGCTCCATCCGCACGCCCAAGAGTGACAAGTTTCCTTCCGGCAAGAGGAAGACCTTGTCGCAGGCGCTGGCCAATAGATAGTCCGATTTATCGCCGTTTTTGAGGAACGCGTAAATCGGCTTCCCCGCGCGGCGCACGCGTTGGATCGCGCCACGCAGTTCCTCGCGGCGGGCGGCGCCCAGCGACGTCCCATCCAGTTCGAGCAGGATTCCCGCCAGTTCGGCGTCCGCAGCCGCTTTTTCCAGGCGGTTGATGACTGTTTGAATGGTGTCGCTGGTATCGCTAAAAAGCGACTCGGTCTCGACTCCTTCGGGAATATCGCCCGCTAGTTTAAACCCCGCGATCTTGATCGTGGGGGGATCGGCCTTTTTGGCGGGCTTAGCTTCATTGGGCTTGGTTTCGGTAGGCTTGGTGTCGGCGGGCTTGGCCGGTTCAGCGGGTATATTGTCACTGGCGGGCTTGGTCTCCGCGGGTTGAGGCTCATTTTTTTGGTCCGCAGGCTTGTCGGCTGCCACTTGCGCGGCGGCTTCCACGGGGGTCGCTTCCTTGGCGTTGGTCGCGGAGGCGGGTTCGTCCGCGGCATGCGTAATGCCACCCAAGAGACCACCAAGTCCCCACACACAAATGATCGCAAATCCAATTCGTCGTGACATCTGTTGACCAACTCCCGATAGTAAAACTTGAGTCCCCATGAATGCCGAATGCACCACAATAATTCTAAAACCCGCTTTCGACGGCCGCGCTTTGGTAAAGGGGCTGGTGGCGGTAGTACACTTCCAAGGTTAAGGTTGCCAGCACGGTATTAAACAGCCGGCCCCCTTCATCCCCGTGCTGATTGGGAAAATACCAACTCCCCGCCGCATGTCCGGTCTTTACCTGCTGTGCCAGCAAATATTCCCGCATGCGCGGATTCCATCGCTGCCAGGCGTGTCCGCCATGATGCATCAGCACCTGCGTCGCATAATAGTTATAGTACATATCCGCCGGCGCGGGTCCAGTCTTTTCCAGGGCCGCAATTCCCCGCACAAGCGCCGGATGGTCCTGTTTCCAGCCTAAATACATCCGCGACAGCAGGCCAACCGCCGTGGTCGAATCCCGCCGCTGGGGGGATTTATAGCCATACCCCGCCCCCTGGTCGACTTGCACGCTATCCAAAAATTTATTGACTTGATGGAAAACCGGTGAAGGAACCTCCAGGCCCGCCATTTGTGCGCTTTTTAGAGCCATGAGCTGCCAGCCGGTTACCGTCAAATCCCCGGGTGCCCCCGGCGTGTAACGCCATCCCCCTCCCTGGCGATCTTGCGCATAAATCACAAACTGAATCGCCCGTTCCGCATAGCCCCGTAGCGTGGCGTCACCCGTCAGGGCATACGCCTCGCACAGGGTGATCGCCGCCATTCCTTGGGCGTACATGGTTCCCTCTTGCAAATCGCCTCCATGCGGCGTGACCAACATTCGGCTGCCTAGGTAATAAAGTCCGTTATTGATTACTTTGGCATATTTGCCATCCAAGTGATTGTAGTTTGCGCCGTAAAAGGCCAAAAGCGCAAGCGATGTGGCGGCGGTGGTGCTGGCGTGCGTGCCGGGATTTGCACAAGTCCCGTCGCACGCCCCGTCCGTATGATCAAACCGCCAACTGCCATCGGGGCGCTGGTGATTGGCCAGCCAAGCTAGCGCCAACTCCACGGCGGATTCGCTCTCCGCGGTTGCTCCCACTTCCCGCGCGCGTTGGCGACGCTCGGCCCGGCCAGCGCCGCTGAGACCACCTAGGATTGATTCTTGGCCGGTTCCACTGGTTGCGGCCGCGCCAGGGGGCTTTACCGTCACATCTCCGGTTGGCGGAGGCTGATCCAAGGAATACAAATCCGTCCGTGTGATCAGCGGTGTTTCCCAACCCGCTAGATCCTGCCTTCCCGGTAGTTCCATTCCCACCAACGGGTCCGCGGTGGTGGGATCATCCTCCGGGGTGGGCGTTAAAGAAAGCTTGGCCGTGTCCAGGGGTTCCGTCTCGGATTGGATCGAAATATCGAGGGTGCGGGGCAACGGAGTTTCTTGTGCAATCGTCCACCACATGGCCAAGGCAATCAACAACGCCATGTGTACCGCGGCACTGCTAAGCCCACTGGCAAGTAATTGCCCCGTGGAATCATTCACCCAACGTTGCCATCGCGACCCGGCGGTCGGGCTAGGGGGGGGATTATTTTGGGCGGGAGTGGAAAACGAGCCGAGACTTTCCCCGCGAGGAACATCAGGCACCTTTGCCGCGAGACTTGCCCCTAGTTGCACCAAATCCAGTCCCACCTCAAGGGGACTGCTTTCGTCTGGCTTATCGCTCGAAACAGCGGTAGCCGTGGCGGTAACAGAATGAAGGGTAGCCTGGGACATGCCACGAACTCCTAGAAATTCAATCTAGGAATACTGGATAAAGAGCTTTGGGAAAAAAGCGGCGATTTTCCCTAACTCTTGATTGTACCACAGACTACATGTCAAAACCTCCCATTTTACCCGTCTTAACCCATTCCGCGCATGAAAAAGCCGGTAAATAGGATTTTACCGGCTTAAATTAGATCCCTTACCCGTCATCCGCGCTTCCAAACCAACTGCAAGCAAACCCGACGGAATGCCCATGGAGTTACTTAGCGACCGCGGTTCAGTTGATTAAAGTAATGGGAAAAATACATAAATTGCGTATCATGGCCGGTCGCGCGGATGTCATTTGACCCGCGAGCCGACAAAGGGGAGCGATTATTGACCTGCTGGGCACGTTGCAACTGGCGGATTTGATCTTCTTGCCGACGAAGATTCGCCTGCTGATCCAATTGTGGGCGGACCAGCGTAAAATAATTGGAAACGCCCGGTACGTTTTGATTCAGCAAGTTCAAGTAAGGGCTTAATTGCGGGCGCTGTGGGGTCACATTGGAAAATGGCTTTTGCGCCGAAGCCAGGGTTGCCATATTGCCCAAAATGACCACTGCCAGAATTGAACTACCTAAAAGTCGGAAAAATCGCATGACGAACCTCATTTCCGTGGTTATGGCTAGTGACGAGGGTAACTGTCACTGCTAGGCCGGTCTTTCACACCAAATTATACGGTGATCCCCCCCGGGGGGTGCAAGCAAAACAAAAAATAATTTTAAGTCGTTATTTGGTCTGTGGTTGTGTAAATGTATCCCCCGGCCAGGATCAATTCAGCAACTCCGACTAGCGACTGCGGAAGCCCCCGGGAAACCGTTGTAGGGCACCGGTCGTGTTAAATCCGAGCAAGGTAAAGCCCAGGATCCGTTCAAAGGGATTGATAAGCTTATTGATAAACGTGTTGGAAGCTTGCAAATGATCTTCCTCGATGAACAGGCGATCGCCAGGGAGTATCTGGTAGTTGGTCGCTGTCCGCCCTCCCGCGACAATCCCCTCATAATCCACGGGTAAGATTGTATCGCAACCGTCCCCCGCCGGAGTCGGCCGGGCGATCCAGAGGGTCTTGCTGGAAAACTGAGAGATCCCGTTAATCTGCACGATGGCATCTAACACCCGTTCGTTTCCCGTGATCGGAAATTTTTGAATGTTATCGCCATTACCCGCGCCAGCGGTGATGACGTAATAGCTTTTGCTAGCATAAGAAAAGATATCCAGGGAAACCTGCGGGTTTTCTAGATAATTCTCCAAATGCTCTTCTATCCGTTGTTTCGCCTCGGGAATTGTCAGGCCCGTCACACCCACGGTCCCATAGGTTCCCAGGTTAACTTTGCCATCGGGTCCGACCTGGTGGGTGCCGGTAATTTGCTGTAAACCGGCGGATTCCGCCAGCGAAAGAGAGACTTGTGGGTCGCGCAGGGTGCGGCGCAGGTAACGCTCGACCACTTCCGAGGCTTCCTCCACGGGCAAACCGGCAATGGTAACCTTGCCATAGGTGGGGCCTAGCTGCACGGCACCGCTGTGATCGATAAAAAACTGACCGCCGATCGGACTGTCGGGCAATGTCCCCTGCACATTGATTTGCACGGAATCGAGTGGTTGCAGGCGATACGGAGACTTAGGAATGATCCGCACCACCTCGATGGTCAAGACATCCGGGGGTTCAATGGTGTATCGGGGGAGGGATAACATGTCCAGTTCCCGCCCTATGGGAATCGCCGCATGGTCATTGTCTAAAATTGGCCCTTGCAGTGGCGGCGGCGGAGTTTCCCGAAACTGCGCGCAGCCCGAGATTGCCACTATAAGCAGCCAGGAGCCAACAATCAGCTTGATGCAGCACCAATTCCGCATGGGCGTATACCTAAACAGGGAGTTGCCAACAGCACCGACTCCGCCCAGATTCGCGCAATTCGGAGTGCTGACAGAATCCAATTTGTCGTTACAGTTTGTATAATCGGCAAACTCAACCAAAATAATTCAACCGATCCGACAAAATCAGCCGGGAAATTCCGCCTAATTTTCCTATTTTTGTCTGTTAGAATTCTTTTAAGACCGTCAGCGTCCGTTGACGACCGGGGGTTGCAAAATAGAATGAGGCTTGCTAGCGAGAGGGAGGCGGGGCGTGTTCCCCGTTTGGCGGAAAGAAATCCTGGCTGAGATTTCTTAGTCTCTTAATGGATGAGCGACAGAGAGGATTCGCTAGGGGAGAGCGGGGCTGGGTGGCCAGGAGGCGTAACACGTGGACTGTTGGGCGTTCACCGGTTAGGTTTTTGCAAAGATAAAACAGACGGCACTGGCTTTTGTGCATTTTTATTTGCAAATAACCCGCTGAACAGAGCAGCCCCACAGTCCAGCACTACCCAACAATTAACTTTTCCTGTTAAGCCCGGGATATGCCAGTTTACGACTGGTTTATCCTCGACGACTTCCCACGCATCTTTTTTGCCTATTTCAATTTATGGGGAAAGGTAATTAGACAGTGCTGTCTATTTACACCCTGAATGAAAGGTAGACTGGGAGGGGGAGGGTTGCTTCTTAGCCCGGGGGGCGTGGTGGGAGGCGACGGGATAGAGAAGCCGGGATTTTGAACTTTTCCGTGGGAAAAGCGTATTGGATCAAGCGAGCATGAACGGGGATTTGCCCCCCACGGAGATTGCAACATTTGACCTTTGGCTGTCCTGAAGTCCCCTGGGGAGGGGAAATACCATGAAGCGTTTAAATTGGATTTTGGCGGTTTCGTTGTTGGCGGTCCTGGGGTTATTGACCACGGGCGTGGTTTTTTTACACGGATTTCAACAAGAACGTAACGCTAAAAACTGGTATGACGATGCCGTTACGCTGCATGCCGAAAAGAAATACGGCGAAGCGGACAAAAGCCTTTCCCGCTATATCAATTTGCGCGATGACGACCTCGAGGCCAAAGAATTTTTGGTCAAAATTCGTAAAGCCCGCTTTGAGGCCGAACCTTCCCGCGGATCGTTTAGCGCGTATCTCAAATCGCTTAACAAAGCCCTGGAAAAAATCGACAACAAACCCGAACTGCGGCGCGATTACGTAAAAATGCTGCTGCTCAGCCGCGATGTTACCCAGGCTGAAACCCAGATCAACCTGCTGGAACAAAAGAAACAACTGAATTCCGAGGATTTGCTGTACAAAGCCGAGATTTTGCGTTTAAAGGGAAACATACTAGGCTCGGGGGAAATTTTTGCGCAATTAGTGGGCCTGGACCTCAAGACGGGCGAATTCAACGCCGAGGTTTCCGCAGCTTGGAAAGACAAGCCCGAAGTCTACCTGCAGCTAGCCCGGATTATTGCCAAGGAAAAAAGCGATGACGCCCTGGCCGAAAAGGTCATTAACGAATTGCAGACCCGCCACGGTAAAGATGCCAAGGCGCTTTATCAGGCTTATCAGTATTGGTTGTACAGTGGCAAAGCCGAAGGCATGACCAAGGCGCGCGAACTGGCCCAAGCCGGCCATGCCCTCGATCCGGACAACGTGGATTTTTTATTCGCGAAGGTTCAATGGTTGCTGCAAGATCGCAAAATGGAGGAAGCGGAGTCGCTCGCCCGCGCTATCCGCGAGAAAGCCCCCGAAAACATCAACGCCTATGCCTTGCACGCGGAATTATTGTATCGCCAGAACAAGCGGGATTCCGCCAATATTGTGATAACCGAAGGGCTCAAGCGCGAGCCTGAAAACTTGCAATTGTTGGAAATGCAGCTCAATCTCATGCTGCTCCCCCCGGCCAACCTCAAAGAGGCCCGCGCGATCATGGGGACCATTCGCAAGGTTTCATCGGTCGGCCTGGACCGCCTGCAACTGTTTGAAGGGACGCTGTTGGGCATGGAGGGCAAATGGCCCGAAGCCCGCGACACCCTTTTGGCCGCGCGAAAAAAACTTAGCAATCCGGTTGATCTGAACCGGGCGGATTTGTGGATCGCCCGCAGTTACGAACGCTTGGGCGAGCTGGACTTGGCTAAAAAGTACTATGAACAGGCCAAAAACGGCGATCCCAATAACATTGAAACCCGCCTGGCCCTGGCGGCATTATACCTTCGCGCCGGAAAGCTCAGCTCCGCTCGCGAGGAATATGAAATCGTCGCCGCCAATACCAATAAGGAATTTTTATACCGCCATCCCCAATTATGGCGGCCGCTATTGGATATGCGGGTGAGCGACCAACTGGAAAAGCCCGCCGAACAGCGCGATTGGACGCTGGTTGACAAAATGGTCGAAGAGATCGAAGCGCAGCCCGACGATATCGTCAATCAACAGGACAAACTGGCCATTCGCAGCGCGATCATGAGCCGCCAGGGAAAGCAGGACACAGCGCTTAGTTCCATACGCCAGGCGCGCGACGCTAATCCCCAAAACGTCGCCTTGTGGTCCACCTGGGTGGATGTGGCTTCCCGCACCAGCGAACCCAATGAGATCCTCAAGGAACTGCAAACCGCTCCCCCGGAGGTGCAGACCTCCTTGCCCATGGTGCAAATCCAGGCGTTTTTATATACGCGGTTGGGGGGAGACGAGGCCCTAACCGGCATGCGGGGTTTGCTGGAAAAAGCGGCCAAGCTGAAAAACGATGAAGGCATCCTGGTCTATATGTTTGTCGCCGAAAATCTGCAGCGGATTGGCAAAAGAGACGACGCCAAACAAGTCATTCTGGAGGCCAAGGGCAAATACCCCAACGACCTGCGCCCCTATAACGCCTTGCTATCGATTGCCCGGGATGAATCCGATGTCGCCAGCATGGAAAAAATGGCCGAAGAAGTGCGTAAAATCGCCGGCAATAATTCCACCAGCGATTTATCCGTCCAGGCGCAGATCATCTTGACGACGTTGCGCAGGGACCTGAAAGCGCGGATGACCCCCGAACAAACCACCATGCCTCCCCTGACCGACGCGGAAAAAGCCCAACTGGATAAAGCCCAGGTGCTGGCCGAAAAGCTGGCCAAAATGCGTCCCGAATGGCAAGAGCCTAACAAGTTGCTGGCGGATATCGCGGGATTTAACAATGACGCCACGACCATGATCGCGCAGTTGCAACAGTCGGCCCGCAAGGGAGATCTGGACTACAACCGCACCCGCCAGTTGACCACATTGCTGATTAGCACGGGCCGCGTGGACGAGGCGGATGAAATTCTCGAGCGGATGACGGGCCGGTTGGACGGCACATTGCAAAAAATCCAATTTGAGATTCATCTGCGCAAAAATCGCCTGGACCAGGCCCAGGCCCTCTTGGAAAAGATGCGTCCCGCCGAGGACGCCAGCCTTGCCGATCAACTGTGGTACGGGCAATCGCTGCTCAGGATCAAACAACCTTCCCAGGCGACCGATATTTTGCGTATTGTGGTAAATCGCGATCCCAGCTTGCTAGAAGGCTGGTTTTTGCTGGTCAATAGCCTGCTGCAAGAAAACAAGAAAGCGGAAATCCCGGCCTTGATTGAGGAAATTCGCAGCAAGGCCCCCGCCGAAACGCGCGACCTGATCGCCGCCCAATGCGCCGAACGGGCCGAACTCCCCCTTGATCAAATTCAAGAGATGTACGCCACGGCCATTGCCAACCAGCCTGATAACTTGTCGCTGCGCCGGCAATTGGTGGGCTATTATGTCCGTTCAAAAAACAACGCCACGGCGATCGCCGAGCTGGATAAAATCGTCGCCAAATTGGCCCAGCAGCCCGATTCCAAGGAAAAAACCGATTTGCAAGAATGGGCCCGCCGCTCGCGGGTGGTGGCGTTGGTCTCGCAAGGGGATATTGATTATCAGAAATTCTTGGAGACGGAAAAATCACTGGCGGTGGGGGATGACAAATCGCTTCCCCTGCCAGACCTGCTCTTGCGGATCGCGCTATTGGCTGGCCGCGAAGAACCAATCCACATGCGGCAGGCGATACGCTTGTTCGAGGAACTTGCTTCCCGGCAACCCCTGGCCACGGTCGAACTGCTCACCCTGGCCAAGCTGCAAAGCCGGGTCGGCAACCAAGACCGGGCGAGGGAACTGATGTTGGAACTTTTAAGCAAACCCAATCCCGAACCGACTTGGAGCTTGCAATTTGCCGAAATGCTGGTGCAGAGCGAAAAATATCGCGAGGCCGAGCCGTATCTTAACAAATTCATCGAAAGCTACACCGACCCCGCCCAACGCGACGCCGCCCGCAAGCATCCCTTGGCGGTGTCGTTAAAGGCCACGATCCTGGTCAAGACCAAGCGGGAAACCCTGGGGGCGGATTATGTGGTGGAATCCCTGGGGACACGCCCGCTGCGCGTCAGCGAGGCGCCCCGGCTAAAGCTGGCCGCGAGGTTGCTTGAGGATCTGGAGCAAATCAACGCCGCCGAGGCGCTCTATAAGGAATTTGCCGATATGAATGACGAAGGCAAAATCCTCCAAGGCCGTTTTATCGCTCGCTACCGCGACTTTGACCAGGGAATGAAGCAACTAGATGAGTTGGCCGCCAATCCCGCCCTGACTCCCATGGTGATTGTCCAGGCGATTAATGTTCTGCGCTACAGACAGGCGGAAATGACCCGGGACAAGCTGGAACCCTATTACCAAATGTTGGCCAAATGGTACCGCAACTTTAGCGAGGGGAAGGAACAAACCCCGCAAGTCATGGCGGTGTTGGCCGAAATTCGCGAAATTCGCGGAGAACTAAACGAAGCGGCGGAGCTTTATCGCCAGTTGATCAATCTCAAATCCGATGCCGTGACCGAGCAAACCCGCGCCGTCATGAAAAATAACCTGGCCTATGTGTTGACGATTCAAGGCAAGCCCGAAAATCTGACCGAGGCCAAAAAAGTCATCAACGAAGCCATCGACTACATGGGCCCCCAGTCGGACTTGATGGACACGCAGGGAACGGTTGACCTGTTTGCCGGAGACCTGGACGCCGCCAAGGCTAAATTTCAAGACGCCGTTTTGCAGCCGTCTGGTGTCAAATATTACCACTTGGCCGTCACCCACTTTAAGCTAGGCGAAATTCCCGCTGCCAAGGCCGCCCTGAGCCAGGCCATGAACTTTAACTTTAAGGCGCGTGACATGCACGCCGCCGAGCGTACCATGTACAATGAAATGATTCTGGGATTGAAAGCCGCGGATAACCAACAAGCATCCCGGCAATAAGCCGCTTGCTGTTTTTCCCGCTACGATGGGGATTCAATCATCGGGGTTAATACAGTTCCGCTAACGCGGACCACGATTTTCCCACCTCCCCTCAAAACAGCACCTAGGGGTCGAATTTTTTCCCCACAATTGGGCACCCCTAAATAGGCCTGAATTATTACGTTGGGCGAGTTGACGGGACATTTCTCGCGGTGGATTTCCCCCCCGATTGCCCCGGCTTTCACAATCCGATATGCTGATGGTGTCCATTGGTTTTTCCAAGTCCTCCTGAAAAGGACTTTTCCTGCCGCACATCATTCGCCGGGAGCCACCCTTATGTCGTACACTTTGCCCCCTCTGCCGTATGCCTATAACGCCCTCGAGCCGCACATTGATGCCAAAACGATGGAAATCCACCATACCAAGCATCATCAGGCCTACATCAATAATCTAAACAACGCCATCAAGGATACCGACCTGGGGAACCAACCCATCGAGGAGCTGGTTGCTAAAATCGACGCCGTGCCTGAAAACATTCGCACCGTCGTCCGCAACAATGGGGGCGGACACGCCAACCATTCGCTCTTTTGGACAATCATGGGTCCCGGTAAAGGGGGAGCCCCCACCGGTCCCATGGGCGTGCTGGCCGACGCCATCAGCAAGGATTTAGGGGGCTTTGAGGCCTTCAAAGAAGCCTTTACCAAGGCCGCCACGACCCGTTTTGGCAGCGGTTGGGCTTGGCTATCCGTCGATAAAACAGGAAAATTGGTCGTGGAAAGCACGCCCAACCAGGATAGCCCGCTCATGCATGGTAACACGCCGATATTGGGCCTGGACGTGTGGGAACACGCGTATTACCTGAACTACCAGAACCGCCGTCCCGACTATATTGCTGCTTTTTACAACGTGATTGACTGGGGCGCGGTGACCGAGCGTTATAACAAGGCCAAGGGTTAAAGGGCCAATCTATCCCGATTCCGCGTAACCCCCCGTCCTTTCAAGACTTCTCATGTCCGACGCGTCAAATTGGGTGAATTCACCGGATGTTCATGAAAAACTGCTAGAGAATTTTAGCGCGGTACTCCCTCTCCCTTTGGGAGAGGGCCGGGGTGAGGTAATCTACCACAACGCGGTTGAGTCACCTGGTATTAACCAAACAATGCTGGGTGCCTTCACAATTGCTATCCGCGCTACGTTTAGCTAAAAAGCGTTTTACTCCCCCGGCAGGTCCGCAATCTTGACGCTTTTAAACTCCCCCCGATGCCGTTTGGCCAGTTCGGGCAGGTTGGGTCCGGTGGGACGCTCGCCAGTAAACTGAATGACGTGAATCTTAGCCCCGCCGGCGTTGAGTTTTTCCAGTTGGTCCAGGTCCGCGGCGGCCAGGTCATCGGTCGCGTCGCCGTCCGTCAATAAAAAGATCACATCCGGCCGATACTGCAGCGCCAGGCGGAGCGCGTCGTAGTGGTTGGTCGCTCCCTCCGGCTCGATGGAGGTGACAAATTTTTCGGCTGCGGCCTTGTTCTGGTCGTTGGCAAAGATCAGCTTGCCCCGCTCGCCCCCCGGCTGAAAGAATCGCGGCTCCTGGTTGTAAAATATAATGTAAAACTGATGCACCTTGCCCAGGGGTGCCAGGCTTTTGAGCAATTCCGCCTGGGCGGCGCGGATGGGGCGGTTTTTGGGGCTGCCCATGCTGGCGGAGCGGTCGAACACATAGACAAACTTGGCCCCTTCGTCCTCGATGCCAAAGACCGACGTGCGGACAAAGCCCAGTTGGCTGACCGGGGCCGTGGTGGGTTGCCCGGACTTGGTTTCCGTCGGGTCCGCCCCGCCTAGGAGATCGCGGGCGGATTTTTGCAAATCGGCCTCGGAGGCAGGCGGCGGGGGGTACGCAGGTGTGGGTGGCTCCGCGGCGGGGAGTGCTGTGGTAAGGGCCAAGCACGTGCAGGCGATGCAAAAGGTTAGAATGGATTTACAGGATTTTGCCATTATCGCAACTTCGCGGTTAAGCAATAGGGACTGAAAAAGGCAGACAGCGCGTAAATTCGTCGATGCAATTTCATCATACCATAAACAATTTCTACAGACCCTCTTTGGCATTTTTTTGAGACCAACAGCATTTTACATTTTAAAGAATTTTTTGCCTTTCTTGCTGTTATTGCGGCTGAAATGGCTATTTTGCGGCATGAATGTTTTGCGGCTAATCCACGATCCGCAGCTTCATTTCGTCGCTGTTGCCCCGTAGTTCGGGGGCGTACATGGCGCTGGCCCGCGCGGGGAGCGCGCTAAACTGCCCCGGAATTTCCGCCCGCAGGCGATACGCCACCGAATGTTTCCCGCGGGCCAGCGTGCGGATAAAAAAGCACACTCGACTGTCGCGGAATTCGACATACGCCCCCATCGCATTGCCATTGTAGCCGCTGCGGACCTCGACTGTTTCGGTCCCGGCCGCTTTGAGATCCTCAAACAGCAGATACTCGTAGTCGTTCTTAGAGTCGATTTCCAGTTCGACCTCTAGCAGGTCGCCGCTTTTCACCTCGGAGAGGTTTTCCAGTTCGATCCGCTTGTACTTTTCGACCTTTTGTTTGATTGCCTGGCCGCGGCTGCCGCTCACGGCGACTTGCTTATCCTCGGGTTCCAGTCGATAAAACTTGCGGTTGACTTTGACTTCTAGCCCCGCGCGGGTGATAAAGTCCTCCAGGGTAAAGTTGCTCACGTAGGCATTGTAGTATAGCGGCCCCGTGCCGCTCTTGCGCAGTTCCAGCTTGTGTTCACCGGTGGTGACGGCGTCGCCGGTCAGGACCAGCGTGTTATCCACGGTAAACAAATCCTGGGCGGTGATTTTGACTTGCTTGTATTGTTTACCATCCAGCCAGACCTCGACGATCATATCGGGCTGGTCCTCGCCGCTGGCCTTCATAAAGTCCGCCAAGGCCTCAATCGCATAGGCCGTGTCGCGCGTGCTATTCCAATAAGTCGCGTGCTTGCGGTTGTTCAGCAGGTACTTGACCAGCTTGGGGGCCAGCTCTCCTTTGGGATCGGTCGCACTGAGTAGCTTTAAATAAAACGCGTGCGCCTCGATTTCGCTCCCATACCAGTTCCACCACCAATTGTCCTGAGGCAGTTTGAGGTAGGCGGTTTGATTTTCGTCATCGACCACCACAAATTGCGAGATGTTTTGCAGGATCATCGCCAACTTTTCTTTTTCGGCCTGTTTGTGCAGGGCCAGGCCAAACAGCGCCTTGGCATAGACGGCCAGATTCGTCCGGTCGCGGTACAAGTAATCGCACATCGCCTGATCCTTGACATCGGCATCGGCCAGGACCATATACACCAGCGCGTCCAGGTTGTCCGCCTGGTCTTTCCACCGCAGATTGTTCGGATTCCCCTTGTTTTTGCGGACTTCGTCCCCATTCTTGAGCCATTGAACTTGTTCCGTCTGGTAATTCTTGAGCCATTCCACTCCCTTCTCCAGCATTCCCGGCACGAGCGCCACTTCATTCGCCTGGGCGATTTGCAAACCATGCACCACCACCGCCGTGGTGTGGGGCCAGCTATGCTCGCCAAAGCCGCTAAACCAGCCCCAGCCGCCGTCGCTTAGTTGCATTTCGGTCAGGCGCTGCACGCCGTCCCGGACCATGCTACGCACTTCCTCCTCATCAAAGACCGGGTTCCGCTCAAACCGCTGCCACTGGGCGGCGCGTTTCATCGGATCGCCGATTTCCTGGGCGTTCAGATTCGTTCGCTTTTGCTGGATCGCCTTGAGGTCCAGGCCCATGCGCTGCAAGATGCGCTGCGTGATGACCGTGGGTAAAAAGCGATTGAGTGTTTGCTCGGTGCAGCCATATGGGTAATCGACCATAAACGGCAAGGCATCGACGCACGCTCCCGCCAGCGTCGGTGAGAACCGCACTTCCAGGCGGCTTTGTTCTGGACGGCGTTCGGCGGGAACCTTAAACGTCACCAACCCTTTTTCATCTTGGGGTCGCAGCATCCCGCTAAAGCTGTCCATCTTTAACATGCCGTGGATATACACGGGGAATTTTTGCTCCATGGCGTCGCTATCTTCATCGGTCAAGGCCGACATTCGGACCACGGCTTCTCCTTCGCCCGTGACCTTCACCCGCCAATCGACGCGCTGCTCGCCCCCGGCGGGAATTTCGATCACGGTTTCAAGCGTCGGGGTCGTGTTGGAGGCCAACGGTTTCTCCACCAGTTTGAGCAGATTCCCCGGCAAGTCCAGCTTGACCGTCACTTGCTTGGCGGTCTTTAAGTAATTATGCACATTCGCGGACAGCACCACCTCGTCGGTATCCACAAAGAACCGCGGCGCCTGCAACCGCACAATCACGTCCTTATTGGTCGTAACGATCGTTTCCCCCTGGCCGACGCGCGTTCCTACGCCCAAGCTCCAGGCGCGGACTTTCCAACCGGTCAGATTTTCGGGCATGGTGAGTTCGACTTCCGCCGTACCGTCCTTGGCCGTAGTGAGGGCCCCCACCCAAAGCGCGGTATCGGCAAAGTTGGACCGGATCGTGGGCGTGACATTTGGCCCGGGAGCGGGGCCGACGCCACCACCTGTATCCGCGGCGGCAAGGCTGGTGGCTTCGGACTTTAGGGCATCCATCGGCGCGGCGGCTCCAAAGGCCTCGCTAGCGCCTTCCGCGCCCGGTGCCGCGGCCATGGGAGCGGCTAGGGCATTGCCATCGCGCAGGGCAAAAGCCGCTTTGGCCAGTCCGGGCCGACCGCCTCTCATCCGCCCCGCCATCCCCGCCTTACGGGTATTTAGAAATGCTTCTTGCGTGATATTGCCAAAAGCGCCGATCTGGGCCATCAGGATTTCATTTGTCTTGCCTATCGCGTAGGAAATTTGTTGTAGGCTATGCTCGGTCTGGGGGTGGTGGTGCCGCCGCCATTTCCAAAAGAATTCTTTGATCTCGGGCACATTGCTGCCGCCGCTGATGTACTCGACCGCTTTGTCGTAAATGCTGACCACCGTGCTGCCGACAAACGCCTCGCCTGTGTGGTCGGTCAATCTGATTTTGACGGTTGCTTTTTGTCCTGGTTTATATACTTCGGCGGAAGGTGTTAGTGCCACATTCAAGATCCGTTTTTCCGGCGGAAGGACAATTTCGCGTACTTCAGTGTGTACCTGGGCACCGCTGACGGTCAGGGCCTCGACAAAGAAGTTGGGCATATCTTTTAAGGTGACAGGTATCTCCACGATCGTGCTTTTTCCCTGGATGCGCAGGACTTGGGGCGGCAAATAGACGCCATTAGTTGGTCGCACAAACAAGTAGACCGTGCTATCCGCCTGGTCGGTGTTGACCTGCAGCTTGACCGTGTCCCCAGGATGGTATTCCTGCAGGTCGGGGATCAGTTCCAGATGCTCAAAGCGGTACTTCGCGCTGTCAAATTGCGGGCCGACAATTGTAAAGATGTACGCCCCCTCAACGGTGTGATTCGCGCTATCGGTCACACGGAAAGAGAGGCGATATTGCCCCGGCGCGCCGGCCTTGATCTGTTGGCGGGCGCTGCCATCCTCACCGGTGTTGAGGTTCCACAACTCGGCTCGCTCCTCGGTCGGTTTGCCATCCTTGTCATAGCTAATCCGATAAAGCGCCAATTCCCCTTTTCCCTGGACTGGCTTATTGGACAGTGTTTGCGCCATAAAGTGGGCATCAATCGTGTCCCCCGTGCGATAGTAGCCGCGCGTAAGCCATGTTGTAACCTCGAACGGTTTACGGGCGACGATAACTTCTCCCGCACCCACAATCACGCGCCGTGATTCGTCCACCACTTCGGCGGTGATGCTGTAGCGATGATCCTGGTCAGAGTGCAGCTCCTTGGCGAGCGCGGTGTCGATTTCGATCTTAAAAACGCCGTCCGCGGGAAGTTCCGCCGTGGCGTCTAGCACCACTTCGGGCGGAGCGCTCGGCCGAAACCACCAGATTTGTACGGGCCGCATGCAGCCCCAGCGGTGCCAGCCGGGATACCAGTCATAATCGTACGCAAACCACCAATATCCCCGCCCAAACAGCCAATCCCACGGTCCCGGCGGATACCAACGATCCGTAAACGGCGAGCGCAGCACTTTGTACTTGATTTTTCCTTTGGCCACGGGCGCGCCAAAGTAATATTTGGCCTGCACGGTGGCGGTGATCTTCTCGCCCAGGCGGACTGGCTCGGTCGGGGCCGCGACGGTGACCTCGAATTCCGGCTTTTTGTATTCTTCCACGCGGAAACTTCCCCCGCCATGCCCCACCAAAAATATCTGATACATGCCTAAGGGGGCGTCGGCGGGCAATTCGTACTCCCCCAGCACGCCGCCGTACTCATCAGAGGCGATCGGTTTTTCTAATACTTTTTCCCCTTTAGGATTATGGATTTCCACCATTAAATTTTGGTTAGCAAACGGGCTATGATCATCCGGCAAGTCGTATTTCGCGTGGCCGATCCAAAATTTGAAATTCACTTTTTGAGCGGGCCGATAGACGGGTCGGTCGGTGATGGTAAAGACCTTGGTTTGATCGTATTGCTCGTCATGCCGCGCGCCGTACCAGACATTGGTAAAGCCCAGGTAAGCTAGCCGTCCGGCGTCGGTCCGGGCCATGATGAGCCATTGAAAATCCTGCGGCATTTTGCCCGCCCCCAGCATAAGTTGCCCGTCGGCGTCGCTAAATTCGGCAAAATTTCGCAGGTTAAAGGTAAACTGGTTATTCCCCGTGTGTTGCTGTTGAAAGCCCAGAAACTCCACATTGGCCTTGGGAATGGGTTTACCGGTCACGGCGTCCAACACCAAATACAGATTTCGCCCCTCGAGTTGCTTTTTAATGATAACGGTGTCCTGTAGCCAGATGATGATCCGCGTTTCGTTGCCATCTGCCAGTTTGGCGGTTAGCAGGTAGGCACCCGCTTTTTTCAGAGGTGTTTCCACGGTGATCCGCGAATCCCAGTGGTTATCCGCGGGTTTTAGTTCCAAATCCCACTGGGCTACCTGCTCTCCCACATATTTGGCGAAATTGGCATTGACCAGTTGGTAGCCGATGTCTCCGACGTTGATCTGCTGCCAGTCCACTTGGTTGGGCCGGGTGCGTAAATAGGCCCGCACATCGGTAAGGAGCTGGTCAATTTTGATCGCCTTGGCCGTGAAGGCGACTTTCTTCGCATTGCGAAAGGTAAAGTCGATCGTGGCGGCCTCTCCGGCCGGCTGGGTGAGATTATTTTCAAACCGGCCCCAGTTTTTGATGATTTGATCGAGCCGTTTTTGGCGGTAATTATCATGGCCAGCGCCAATATCCTTGATCGCGGCTTGCCAGACTTCGGCCGCCGCCGGGAACTGACGGCGATTTTCAAAGACTCCTGCCAGGGCGTCATACGCCTGATCGGCCATCCCCCCGGCCTTGTTTTCGATAATTTGGCGGAAGATTTTGATGTAGTTAAACTCATCCGGCAGTTCAAACCGCTTGACCCCGGTGGCCAATTTGGCCAGGGTCTCGGTTTCCTTCAGCGTATGGACGGCAAACGGCCCATCGGCCACGTCCTGGCGTTTACGGATATCTTCGCTGCCATCGTCCCAGGCCTCGACTGCTGCGCGGGGCGCATAAAAATCAAATTGTGCCAGCGTTTGCTCGCCGTACAACGTCTGGCAAAATTGGGCCATCGCCCAGCGGGCGCGATTGAGCGCGGCGGGGTCGCTTTCCACCGCCATAGTTAATGCCCAACGCCAGCGTTCGCCATCGTTGGCGGCCGCTTCCCAGGTTTTGGGGCTGGCATAAAACAACGGGTTCCCTTCGGCATCGACCGCCGCCCCGCCAGCGGTATTTCCTCCATAAAAATTCTGCGACTCATAATCCGGCAACGTGGACAGGTCGCTGAGCATTTGAAAATGCCAATATTGCCCATGCAGGGGATGTTGTTGCAGCGTTTGTGCCAAGTCCCAGTAAAATTGCGATCTGGACGGGGCGTCCGCTTCCGCGGCGACATGGGGGAGGGCTTGCTGCAAAAGTTGCAGCGCCCGCACGTAGTCGCGGTTGGCGGAGCTGGTCCATTCTCCCCCGCCACGATGATGCCCGCGCTCAAACTTGCCGGCGATGGTAAAGCCAAAGTGGTTTCCCTGCGCATAAGTGCGAGCCGCCATTTGCAAAAATCGCCAGTCCTGCGGGCGCAATTTAATCGCCTGCTCCCGCAATTCGTCCAGTTCGTTATCCCGTGCCAGTTGTTGCAGGCAGGAGACCGCCATTTGCAGGTCCTCGCCAGCGGGCGCGCCTGTTTGTTGGGGGTCAAGCAGCAATCCCTTATATTTGCCAAAGGCTTCATTGTAGTTTCCTTCGCCAAACAGCCGCTTGGCCACGGCGCGGGGGTCGCTATCATTGGCCGGTGGTTTTTCGGCCAGGAGCGTCCAGGTTGTTCCCAGCATCACCAATAACGCACCTAAACCATAACCCAAAATGAGACTTCGCATAAATTCAGTCGCCTGGTATCTTTGTGACTTTTTGTTACAAAACTGTTAGGGGGGAGAAATTAGCCCCAGCCGCATTGCATTTTTGAGGGCGGCTATTCCCTCAACACCGCGCCTTCTCCCTAGCATGGGCGATGTTGGACGATTCTGGCTAGGGAAAAGTTCCGGCATTTTTATAAAAAAACTCTCCTTCCCGCGGAAGCTCGACCTAAAGCTTGACGGGCCAGGAAGTTCGGCGTCATAATCGCGAACATCTCCCGCTTTTTCGTGTCACTGGTCATTGCGCTTTTTAGGTACGCAAAATTCTATTTCCCCAAAGGTTTGCCTCCATTGAACCACCCACAGTCGTTGCCCAGCGACCCTTGCGGTCAGTTCAGTGTTGTCCCGCGAAAACCGCGGCGTGCGGGATACCGGAGGGGAGGTGTCGCCGGGGGGGGAAATAGCGGAC